>JALWQW010000001.1 GCA_026982895.1 Microcaldota archaeon
TTTTTTATAATTCCTTGACAAAGAAAGAAAAAATATATATAATTTTCTTTGTGTTATCTCTCATGACACATAAACTAAAAAAATATTCAAAAGAGTGGCTCAACGACTCCTACTTTTTACGAAATGTTTTTTCATTCAAGAGGCTTTAATCTAAGGCCTCTTACTCCAACTAATAAAAAATTTTATGTTTTCTTTAACTCTTTTAATCCATTTTTTAGAATATTTACTATTAAAAGAATGATAATACCCTACACTTTTCCAAGAATAACCATATTTTTTTATATTCTTATATAGTATATACCCACCAGTATATATGTTTACAATTGGATTTTTCAATGTTTTTTTATTTATATGAGGAAATTTTTTATGTAATAATTTTATCCATAAAGTATTAATTTGCATTAAACCTATATCTTCTGTCCCATTTTTATTTTTTCTAACTAAATTAGCTTTTAATTTAGAATTTTCTGTAATAGCAACCATTTTAATTAGAAACCAAGGTAAATGATAATGTTTACCTGCTTTTTTAAAAATAGTATCATATTTGTTATATTTAATATTTGTTGAAGCAAATAAAAGAGAATGTAATAAGACTAAAAAGATTACCTTCTTCATTATTCTCTGCTCCTTTTAATTTTATATTAGAATTATATAAAAATGAAGATAAAGAGGATACATTAGGATTCATCACACGAACGAATAATCAGGCATCGAGAGTGAGCGAAATACTTACTAATATGGGTGTTGATCATTATTGCTCAACACCTAAAGAAGGATCAATCGTAGTTAAAAATTCTATAATTAATTTACTTGACAGTCTCTTTCATCCCAACAATAAGGAAAAACTTCTAAAAGGTGTTGCATCACCTTTTTCAGGAGTACCTCTACGGGCCATATTCGAACTTTATATTGAAAAGACAACTGATGATAAGTATTATCAAGTTTCATTCGATGATTTGCGCAACAATGTTGAATTTAAGCCGTTTGTAAAATTAGTGAATAAGATGCAAAATGTGCCTCCTGAAGATGTTTATAATAATCTCAAAACTTTATTCACAAAAATAATTTTACCCAATAGTGTAGCTTTCGGTGAGGAAGGTTTCATAGCAGCTAAAAAAATATATGCGGCTGCTCTTTCATTCTTTGAAAATCTTGATTTGTATAATCCTCTTGACTTTCTTCAGTTCTTAAAACTTACAGATGTGTCTGAGCAAAAAAATTATGAGAAGAAAAAAATAACTGTTACTACTGCTCATAAAGCAAAAGGCCTTTCATTTGATATCGTTGTCTATTTGCCTTCTTCAACACAGTCACGCTACTCTCAATTAGAGCTCATCGTTAGCTCTGCTTTGAATGTTTTATATCCTCTTTACAATGAGGAAGAAATTTCAGAAGAATCTATACGCATTGATTATGTTGCATTTACACGCGCTGTCAAGAGGCTTTATTTGGCTTTGCCTGATGATGAACGTTTTGATAGGAAGAAATACCTTCTCAATGGATATATACAAAAAGGCAGTTTTTCAGAAAATGCTACCACCACCAACCCGATGGAGGATGAACTCTTCCACACACACTCCACACTCTTCTCTAATCTAATTCAATATTTGAATGGGGACATTACTGAGACGGATCTTCTGAATAAGCTAAAAAAACAACCTTCAAAGAATTGGTTAAAATCTCTCATAATCTCGCGGCTAAAATCGCGTTTAGAAAAAGTCTCTTTTTCATCGTTGAAGTCTCCTGTGCGTTTACTTCTAAATTCAATTTTGAGCATACCCTCTCAATCAAGTTATGCTTTATCTTTGGGTCAGAGAATACATACTTTTTATGAGGAGTTATTCTCTAAAAATACCCAACCGCAAACTGAAGAAGAACACTTGTTTTATAGAAACCGTGAGGAACTAATTAGGCAACTTAAAACACTCGATCCTAAAATAAAGCAGAAGGATGCAGAATTATCGATCAACCTAAAACGAGAACAAGTTGAAGAATTTTTTGGACCTTTACCCCAATGGATTAAGTTTTTCAAAGGCCAAATCGATGCAGTTTTTGAAGGTGAATATATTTGGCTTGTTGATTATAAGACATCTCGTTCAGAAGATGATAAAACATATTTTCAACAACTTGCTTTGTATCGCTATCTTTACTCTAAATATACCAACACACCTTTAGATCGCATAAAAATTGCTATTTTTTATGTCTATCTTAGAAGAAGTATTAATGATTCTAATGGCAATCCCATTATAGAAGTTAAATTGGGCATTCCCTCTATATATAGTTCAAAGCGCGGCAGGAAAACTGAAGAGGATTATTTAAATGAATTTAAAGATAGACTTTATGAAATTATTGAGTATGTTAAAGATCCAGACATTTTTATAGAGGATCTAGAAGAGGATTTATTGGCTATTGAAAGGGCTCCTCATACGGAATGTTATAATGGTGATATTGTTAGGAGGGTTATTGAAGAATATAAGAGGCTTTCTTGATTTTAATTTATTAGGTTATGAAATAAAATCTATTGTTATCAGCTTCAATTTTGATTTATCAAAGGGTTCTATGTGTTCTTTCCTGAAAATTCCTTTTTCCATTAAAAAATTACTCAATTTATTAAGCATCTCTTTCCAATTCTCGTTCTTTTTATATTGCCTCCATATCTTCCTTAATTCTCTCAACCGCTTTTTTGTTTGAGGGATAGAGATTAGTTTATCTTTTATAGGTTTCCAAATTTTTTCAATCATGTCATCATTAGGGTATTCATCAAGGTGTGCTTCTATTTGCAATTCTATCTCGGAAATCATGTTTTTTATAAATTTGGTACTTTTTGATCTACTATATTCTTTTAATCTTGAATCCTGTGTTTGACTCAATTCCATTTCTTTATATGTCCTTTCTATATCTTCTAAGATATTCTTATTGACTTCATAGACTTTATCGAAGAAATTTGGTATAATTCTCTTTTCATCAGGTTTACATAGGATATAATCAATAATTTCTGTTTTATTTGTTATTAATGAGCCAGTGTTTACATCATATAAATACCAAAAATGGAAATCATTAGCATATTTGTAATAGAAGAATATACCAGATATTCCTTTCTTTAATCCACTAAAAACTCCATAAGGTATTTTTTCCAATTCATCAAGAGCTTTCTTTTTTAGAAAATCTTTCAATGGTTGATAAAATTTCTCCCCTCCACCAAAAGCCTCCTCTTCTAATTTTTTAAGTACTCCTGAATCTTTGTCTTTAATTTTTCTTATAATACCAAAAACTTTTGGGTGTATCTCTTCACCTAAAATACTTTGATCTAACCCTAGAGACTTATCTATATCTATAATTTTATTTTCTAAAATCTCAACCAATCTTAATAATTCTTCCAATTCATCCTCGGGGAAAAAGTTGTAAATATATATCTTTTTATAGGATGATCCAATTCTATCAATTCTTCCTGCTCTTTGAATCATTCTTGTTGGATTCCAGTGTAGATCATAGTTGATAAGATACTTTGCTGTTTGAAGGTTTTGTCCTTCTGATAAAACATCAGTGCTGAGGAGTATGTCTATTTCCTTGTTAAAGAACTTCTCAATAATTTTTTCTCTTTGTTTGGTACCTTTATTTGTTACGCCAGAGCTTGATATAGCTTCTATTTTTAGTTTAGAGAACTGCTCATCTTTTATTATCTCATTGTAGATATAATTTAGAGTGTCAGCATAATATGTGAATAGAACAATTTGTCCATCTTTTGATAATTTTAGAAGTTTATCTTTAAGGACTTTTAATTTTGCATCTTCTTTTGGTTTAATCTTTTCTACTTTTTCTAGTATATCTGTTAGTAAGCTTATATCTGTATCGATATCCTCAAATAGTCTTTCGCTATCATATTGTTTTAAGTTGAAATTTTCTAACTCATTCTGTACTTCTTCTTCATCTATCTCTTCATCGACACTCATTATGTATTTAAAAAAACTTTCCTTTGTTAGAAGTTGACCTCTCTTTAAGTAGGATTTAAGTTCTTTTAGAAAGATTATATGCTTTGATACAGTCTTTCTGAAAGCATCAACACTACTTTCTAATCTTTTTAGTAGGATAGTCCTGAAAATTCCTCCTATAGCAATCATACGGCCTAATGCAAGCTTCTCTTCCTTTGTTTTTAATTCTTCTTTTCTGTATTCTAATATTCGGTAGTAAGCCATGGTTAATTTTTCTGTAATTGTGTCTGAAATTTCTTTGTACATTCCTTTGTATGATTCATCCAATTTATAATTTATATTTTCTAGGACTCTTTCGGGAAAAATGATCTTTTTTTCTTCAGTTTCGCCATTTGGTTTTTCAATGGTGATATATGCATCAGGGTAATTTTCCACTATATAATCTCTTGTCCTCCTTATCGAAATTTCATTTAGGAGATCATTCAGTATAGATGGGTTTGTTTGGGCTTTCTTAAAGAATTTGAATAGATCTGGTATATTCTCTTTTATGAATGTTCTTTCATCCATTAATGTTAGTAACATTATCTGCCAATATAAGTCCCAGGGCGTGTTGTTTATTGGTGTGGCTGTTAAGAAAAGCATATAAGGTCTTTTGTCTTCTTTTGCTATGTGATCATTAATTAGTGTAAAGAAATTTTCCCATCTATTTGATAGAGGGTTTCTAAAATTATGGCTTTCATCTACTACTATTAGTTCTATATTGTCTAATTGTCCTCCAACAGCCCTCTTTACCTTATCTAAAAAGTCTTTAGAAGCTAATTCTTCTTGGGAAACGATGTTTTCTTTGACATCTATTTTCTTTAACTCTTTTCGCCACATCTCTCTAAGCTGTGCGGGGCAAACTATTAGGATATTTTTTCTTTCATAATAGCCTATTTTTTCAAGAATTTTTTTCGCAATCCATGTTTTTCCTAATCCTACAGAATCCGCCACAATACATCCATTGTATTTTTTTAATCTTGTCCAGATCCTAGCAATAGCGTCCTCTTGAAATTGAGCTAAATTTACTTTGCTTTTTGGTAGGTTTTTTTCTTCTTTTTTCTCCTCTTTTATGTCTTCTTTTTGAAATTCGTATAATGTCTTTATATATATCTCATAAGGTGTGTATTCTCTATTTCCAAACCGTGAATTCTCTAAAATATTTATTAATTCCTCTTTGAAATCTCTTGCTTCTGCCCAGAATTTTTCAAACCAATTTCTTCTTGTGTATTCTGCTTGAGATTGCATATGCCATGTGTTTAATTCACCATATCTTGTTAAACCTGCGGCAGTAAAGTTTGAAGAGCCTATCACTATTCTATCATCAAAAATGTATGCCTTTCCATGTAAGAATTTATCGAATAATCGTATTTCAACATTCTCTTTTTTCAAGAATTTTATAAATAACTTTACTGTTTCGTCCTCTTCTTTTGTTAAATCCAGCCCTTCAATTTCCTTTTTTATCTCACTTAATAAAACATCACCTAACGTTGTTTTGCTTTGAATTTCAGGTGCTTTACCTAGTAGAAGCCTAAACCTCTTAACACCTCCCACATTATCTTTTATCATAGCAAAACCGCGAACATTAAAAAAAGCCGTTGCTATATCAAGATTTGTGTTGGGATTGTCTTTTAGAGCATTATTTAGAAATGTTATTAACTTGTTTCCATCACTATTATCTATAATCTCTTTGGGCATTATCATTCTTTTCCACCTTTTTTACCTTTCTTGCCTAGGCTCTTTGCCTTGTCCAGCCTTTGCTTCACTAGTTCAGCCACGGCCCAATAAACCTCTTTCCTCTCCTCCTCTGTCAACCCCAACTCGTCGAAGATGATCTTGTCAAGTTCAACCCTGTCTGGTAATGGATTGGGCTCCTGTTCGCGGATTGGCTTGTCACGATCGAAGCCTAGTTCCGTGAATATATCTTTGATTTCGCGAGTTAGAATATATTTACCCACACTCTTTACCCTAGCGTTTTTTATAATAGGTATCTCCTTCAGATCTATCTTTTCTATATCTAAAGCTCCCTGACCTAAATTTTTTCTTCCGTATATCTCTATGAAAAATATGTTTAAGGTTGAATTAAGAATATATGCAAGATAGTTGTAGATTTTGCTTTTGACCCTATAAAATCTGTTTGAGATAAATTCCTTTGGGTTATAGAATATTATTATCCTCTCATCATAATTTCTTGGAATTAAAATCTTACTTCCTTCTCTAGCCTGTTTTGGAAGTTTCCACCAGGGATTCCGACTAGATGGACCAGACCGTCTATTATACTCCTTTTCAAAACCAAATGAGATGTATCTTCTTATTTTAAGATTATGCAAATCCTCTTTTTCGTCTATCGTAACAATATATGATTTTATATCTTCTTTATCGACCCATATCTTACTTAACTCTTGTGGTGATTTAATAACTGGTTTTAAGAATCTGACCTCTATATCAAAATCTTCATTAAACTCTGTATTCCTGATCTTTACAAAATCATTATTAATTACTTGTATTAGTTTTACAAAATAAAATTTATCAGCACCACCTGTGTTAAGGTATGTCTCTATCTTCGCAACATCACCCAACTTAACCAATTTACTCTTGCCCTTCTTTAAGATCGTGAAAAAGACCTCCGGGGCTCTCAGAAACTTTCCACCCCATTTATTTCCCTCATATTTCCCATCTTTAAATCGCCCTTTCCCTTCATCATAACCCTCTGGATAATCCCAACCATCTTCGAGCAAATCCTTTTGCACTACTGGAAAAACCCTATAATTTGGAGTATTCACCACATTCTCTACTAATCTAATCAAATCAACATTCTTTACTTTAACACCTATCCTTTCAATCTCTATAAGATTTTTAACATTAATCACTTCTTCAAAGGGCTTCTTAAACATAACAAATTTAGCTGTGTGCTCTAACATAGGCATTTTACTCTTTCCAGCCTTTTTCAAACCATAACTAACATTCTTATCATCAAATTTAGGAGCATCAAAGAACGCAATAATTGTATTCACATCAGCATGAGCAAAACTCCTCTTCGGATTATCATAAATCGCTAGTATAGGTACATATTTCAATAAGAACTCTTGAAGGCCAGCACCATAACCTACATCCAACCAGGAATTAGAAGTAATAAACGCCAGCACCCCTTTTTCATTCAATAATCCAAGACCATGAAAGTAAAAGTAAATATAATAATCGCTTTTCTTATTCAATTTGCTAATGACTGGGAAAATATTTTTTACAGATTTAATTAGTTTATCTTTATACTCCTGCCTATCTTTTAATGTTACTTCAGCTTTCAATCTGTTTGGAGGCGAAATGTCTTCTTGTTTTACATAAGGTGGATTCCCTATAACAATGTCGAAACCACCCTTTTCAGAAAAGACCTCTGCGAAATCAATGTCCCACACAAACGGCTTCTTTTCTGGATCATTTAAAATTTTCTCTATCTTCTCTAGTTTTTTGATCTCTTTTTCGCATCTTTTAATAATTTCTTCATTCTCTTTGACAATCTTCATATCTACTTTAAAATCTCCTGTCAAGGTTCTCTGTGATTTGGCTTTTCTAATCTCACCCTCACAAAACTCAATATCACTTTTTAAGCTATCAATTCTCTCGTTAATAATCTCTCTAAACAGCCTAATCTCTTCAGCCCTCACATCTTCAGGGCTCTTATATTTAGCAGTAGGATCATTTACAAAATACTTTCTTTTCTCATTCTTCAAATCTTCAAGTTGATTCTTCAAAAAAGGCTTTAAATTATTACTTCTTAAATTAAAGTTTATACCTCCTATTTCTTGAACAAGGGAGTCGCCTATTCTTAAATTAAGATTTAGATTGGGAAGGAGGGGGTTTTTCTTTAACTCATCTTTCTTAAAATTGGTCTCTACAATTAATTGGAGCCATAATCTCAACTCTGCAGCATGAATAGCCCAGGGCATCACATCGACACCATATAAAGAATACTGGATTATCCTCTTTTTAAGGTTAAAGTCTGTCATATCTCTCTTCAAGTGCTTATATATTATTTTGTATATCTCCGTGAGAACATTCAATAAGCCCACTAAAAACGCTCCTGAACCACACGCAGGATCTACTGCTGATAATCTATCTAAAACAGCCTCTAATTTATACCACAATTCCATCTCGTTAAACCATTTTTCAATCTTTTCCTTCTCTTCTGGCAGATCAAAAACTAGATGGTAAATTTTATCTTTTGGAACATCCTCTAAGTTTTTAGATAAATACTCAACCAATGCCCGCCTAGACATAAAATCTACTTCTGCTCTAGGTGTATAAAATATACCCAAATCATTTCTATCATATATTTCCTCAGCAACATTTGCCAAAGATTCATAAACATAACCAATCATTTGAGGATCAACAGCTACTTCTTGATCTAAAGGCACATCTTCCTTAATGGTAAAGTTATATTTTTCGAAGAACTCAAATACTCTTTGAAATAATTCATCACTTATTTCCACATTCAATACATCCAGCTCATTCTCTTTGAATAAGCCACCATTTAAATAAGGTGCCTTTAAAATTACTTTCACAACTTCATTAGGTAAGTCATCTATATCACTAGCGCGGTTATTAAAAGCTTTAAAGAAAATCTCTTTAAGCCACTTTTCATAGAACTCATTTGATCCATACAATCCCTTTTTCTTATATGTCATCCAGAGCCATTCAATAAATTTAGGATATTCTAGCCATTTCTTTTTCGAAATAAAATAGATAAACATTATCCTATTTAAGAATTGTAAAGTAAATTCATGAGCTTCTTTTTTAGTTAGTCCTTGTCTATCTAATTCTTGTCTTAACGTGAAGAATATCTTTTTATAATCATCAAAGAAAGCATCAGTCACTCTTTCAACACTGAACGCTTTATTCCATTTCTTCCAAATCTCTCTTTCACTTTCATTTTTGAAGAATATATTCGTCAGCGTCTCCACTACAGTATAATGTTCTTTTTTATTGAGTATCTCCTCTTTATCTATTATTAATTTTATTAGCCTCAATTTATGCTTCCCTGCTTCAATTCTTTCCCGCTTTGGAAGTACGAAGACAACCTCTGAATAATCCACAGTAAAAATCAATAAGAAACGTGTCTGCTGATTGTCAAAGGTTGCTGTAACTGATCTAATAAACGAAGGTGTTAATGTTTTTCCTTCAATAAGAAAAACATGCAAATCTCCTAAACTTAAAATGGAATATATCTCTTTTATCCTCTGTAAATCTTCTTTTTTAAATTCAAAGCTTTCTTTTTTTCTTTTAGCAGACACATCATGTAGGGCTTCTTTAGGATAATTAAGGAGCTCAAACAAATCATATATATCTTCTGCGGATTTAAGTTCGCTAACATGCTCCAATATTTCCTTTTTTAGTTTGATATTCTCCACCATATTTAGCCTCATCATATCCTCAATCCCAAAGTTTTTAAATTGCTTTCTTATGAACAGCCCATCTTAAAACTTTTCCTATTTTAGTCCGTCCAAACTTTTAGTTCGTTTATATCAATAAGCTCCTCTTCGACGCCTATAAGAGCGTTTATCTCAGCTACGAGCGTGTTCCAGCGTTTAACGGCAGAGATGATTTGCTCAGGGTTTAAATTGCGTTTCTTTTTATTCTTCGCGGTTCTCCCAACCCAATCCAATATGCGTTCATTGTAAGGGCGGACTTCTAAATCTACATGAAGGTCAGCATAGGTAAGCACCTTCTCTTCCCAGCTTTTCGGCAGCTCGCTCTCTTGCCATGTTAATTCATAGGCATAACCATGCGTTGCTATTATCTCGCCAATATCTACTAATCCCTCCTCGATTAGCAGCTCTCTGCCTTTTAGTGGATGAGATGGTTTATCCCTTACCTTTCCAATGTCGTGGAGAAGCGCAGCCTTTATGAGTACATCCTTATTTGGCTTTATTCCAGAGCTTTTCAATATATCCGCAATACCTAAGGTTAGTTCAGCCGTTAGTTTCATGTGCTCCTTTAATGTGTCCCAGAGGCCGTACTTCTCCCAAAGCTTTTCAACTTCCTTTGGCATTTTGTTTATGGGCTTTCTTAACTTTTTTAATAAGACTTTTTCCATAGTCTTACTCCATTAAAACTCCATTGAGATATTATAATTGAAGCACTAATTGTTCTTCCCTTCCTAAAAGATTATTCAATTCGAAGACTATTTGGTTCCAACGGGCTAGCGCGCTCATAACTTGGGAAGTGCTTAGTTGTTTTTTGTCTTTACCTTTAGAATTCCAGCGCATAACTCTTGTGCTATAAGTGTATATCTCTAAGCCGGCGTGTAAATCTGCATATGTTAGCAATTTTTGCTCAATTGTCTTTGGTAAATGCTCTTCTTTAGGCTCTAATTCATAAGCATAACCATGTGTGACTATAATATTTGCGATTTCAGACATTCCCTCTTTGATTAGAATATCTCTCCCATAGAATGGATGAAGTACTTCATCAACTACTTTTCCAATGTCATGGAGCAACGCTGCTTTTATAAGAGTTGATCTGTCTATTTCTATTCTTTTCTTGGTTAATATGAAATAAGCCTCATTTATCTGATCTGCTACAAGCATCATGTGTTTTCTAAGGCTTGGGCCTACTTTATATTTATCCCAAATTGTCTGAACATCTTTAGGAATCCTTATTGGAATTTCATTGTGCTCCTTTTTAGCAATTTTCGTTGAAGTGAACATAAGCAAGGTTTATGCAGAGTAAAATATAAAAAATAAGTGCTGTTTGATACTTTAATATATCCTCTCAGTATTGCCTCGCTACATAAACGATGTGCTTCGCCTCCTTGCCGCAGACGACACACTTAGCGCCGCTTTCAGGCTTTTCTTCCTTTTCTAGCAGCTCGCCCCTTACCTCTGCCTTTAACTCTTCCTTTATCTTTGCGTAGCATGCCTCACCGTCTTTATCGACGCTGCAGAACGCCGCTCTTACAATCTTACTCTCCTCGATACCTTTCTTTAGCTCATCCCAGCTCTTGGCGTCGATGATGGAAGAGTGCAGCTTCTCCTCATTCTTCATTTTCAACTCCTCAAACATCTGCTTGGCTATCCCTTCTATCTTCACAGCCTCGTCAAGCGAGAGTTGCTGCTTTTTCCTATTGTCTCTTCTAACGACTGTTAAAATCTTGGCTTCGGCCTCTTTTGGTCCAAGCTCAACGCGAATAGGCACACCCTTCAGCTCCCATTTGTTGAATTTAAAGCCAGGCGTCTCATCTTCAGCGTCGTCGAGCTTTGCCCTATAACCAAGGGTTTTGAGCTTCTCTTCCACTTCTTTGGCATAGTTAAGCACCTTTTCTTTACTCTCGTCCTTAAAGATTGGCACGATAACGACTTGGATGGGTGCGAGGTGGAAGGGTAGTATCAATCCTTTATCATCGCCGAACCACGAAATCATTGCCGCCAAAATGCGATTCATGCCAGGTCCATAGCTCGTCTGCCACGCGTATTTCTCCTCGCCGTCGGTGTCCATGAATTTGAATTCAAAAGGCTTACTGAAATTTTGCCCAAGTAAGTGTGTCGTCGCTATCTGCAGCACTTTACCATCTGGCATGGGTGTATCTGCGGCAAAAGTGTAATCCGCACCAGCAAACTTATCCCACTCCGGCCGTCTGAAAAAAAGGAAGGGCACGCCAAAGGTCTCCCAAATAGCTTTCTTAACCGTAAGCATATCCTCTTTAACTTGGGCTTCAGCTTCTTCTTTTGTAGCAAAAGCGCAGTGCGCCTCTATCCACCAAAACTCTCTGCCACGTATGAATGGCCTTGTAGCCTTTGTCTCATAGCGCCAGACAAGCTCGCTCATATAGAGCTTAATAGGCAAGTCCTTTCTGCCAGAAGTCCATAAAGCATACATAGGATACATAGCCGTTTCACTCGTTGGCCTCAAAGCCAAGCGCTCCTCTAATTCATTGAATCCTGCCTTTGTTATCCAAAAGACCTCGCCTTCAAAGCCCTTTATATGCTCCTTCTCCTTTGTTAAATAACGCTCGGGAATGACGACTGGAAAATGAACGGGCATATGGTTGTATTGCTCCAAAATCTCCTCATAATATTTATACATCTTCTTCAGGATGTACATGGCCCATGGCCTTATAACGATGAAGCCCTTAACTCCATAACGTAAATCGACGAGCTCCGCCTCCTTCATCAACTCGCTATACCACTCTGAGAACTGCTCTTTTTTTGGAAGTGCCATATTTCTTAATGGATAAGAAGGGATTTAAATATTCTGCCCAACTTATTTTAAAATCTTTCTCCCGCTAATAGTGAAGTAGCCCCGGTAGCTCAGCTGGTAGAGCGTCCGGCTGTTAACCGGAAGGTCAGAGGTTCAAGTCCTCTCCGGGGCGTTTATATATAACCTATTCGTTGTATCTTTTCTAAAAATCGGCAATTGTCTAAAAATCAACCGAAAAACTCTTACGCTTTTCGGACCACAAGTCTATGGGCTAAACCAGGAGGAGTGAAGGTCTGTTATGGACTGCCTCTTCTGTGCGGCTTTGCTGCGCGGTTGAGTCGTTCTCTTCGGGTTCTCTTCGGAGGCTTCGGAGAGAGCTTCGCCTTCTGGGGCCAATCCTTTTTTCGCTCTTATAATTTGGCAATAGTTATTTTGCCCTCTCCATTATTGCTTTAATGGGCCAGCCGAGTTTTCTATAAGATAATGCGGTGAATTTCACTATGGGCAAATCCATTTCCTTTTCTAAATTGTTTAATATATTCTGAATTTCAGCAGAGGTTTTTGGGCAGCATCTTCTTATTGTTCTCATAGTTACTATCTTATCGCTTCCAATCTTTTCTCCACATTTTCTCAGCAGGAAATATAAGCTATTCTCTTCCCCTCTTTCCTTATCCTGCCAATAATCCATAATATCGTCTAAAAATGTTAGATAAACAGCTAAATACCTCAAATTTTTCCATAGTCTCGGAGAGATTGCCTGCAAATCCTTCCCAGCTTCTCGCATATAACCATATGTCTCGAACAAATCCTCTTTGAAAAATGATATAAGGCTCTTTTTCTCCTTAACTTTGAACTTTATTACTCCTATAGCCCTATTCCAAAATTTAGGCTCATCTCCGCTTAAAGCCCTTACTCTACCAAACAGTAACATATTCCTCTTATCAATAGCATCATCGAAGGCATCTGCAAGGGCAAAGAGTTTTCCAGCCCTATAAAAGGCCTTTCTCTCTCCTTTAAACAAAAGAGAACCGCCAAAAATAAGGATTGTGTGCTCTACTTTCTGTAATAAAGTGAGTTTTCTTCCTAAAAATCTTTCAGCATCTCTTTTTCCCTTAAGCGCCCAAAGAGGCCTAATTATCAGCATATAAAAAATTGTGTTAAAAAGGGTTTAAAAAATTACTCATTCAACAGCTTTCGTTTATATCTCCCTATAACAGCGTTATCTATGAGTTTCAGCGACTTTTGGTGAATAGGGCATGTAAAATTATTGTCCATTGCTTCTTCGAAATTATAAGCGTGTTCTATGCCGCATTCTGGGCAGTAGTAATGCTCTCCTTCTGAGACGAGGCTATATAAATAATTTAGCTTGGCGGCCTTTTTACTATCATACCAATTCCTCATTTTATGAGGGTCTATCTTCCATTTATAATAATACCACCCTGTATCAGGGTCTTTTGTTCTTTCATAATACACAATACCTTCCTGATTCAACTTATTCAAAACAGCTCTAACATCACTTACTTTAACATTCATCTTTTTTGCTATCTCTTCATCCTCACTGTGTTTCATCAACAGATTGAGAACATCCAGTGTCCTTTTTCCACCAACTCTCATGAGCTCTGTTTTGATTTGGTCATCTTTCAGCAGCGCACTAACATTCTTCATCGGATTTTTTCCTTTCATTTTCCAAACCTCCTTTCACGGGACATATAGTCCTTCAGGGCATCTTCAAAGGCCGCCTCGTCAAATTCAGGCCAAAGCTTATCTGAGAAATACCACTCAGCATAAGGACTTTCCCACATTAAATAACCAGAGGTCCTCATTTCTCCTCCAGTTCTTATGATTAAATCAACATCTTCTTTTAAATATGTGTTTGCCGATATAGTTTCTTCATTTATAGGCTCGCCTTTTTCAACAATTCTATTAACAGCGTCTACAATTTCAGCTCTCCCACCATAAGCTAAAAGAATATTTATTGTATATGGTGAATTATCTTTCGTTGCCTCCATTAATTCATTCATTCTCTCTACTAAATTAGGTGGGAATAGATACAACCTCCCGAGGAAGCGTACCCTCACTTTATTTTTATTCTCATCATCTCTCTTTTTGTATTCTTCAAGTATAGACACTAAAACCTTCTCAAACAGTTCCATAATTGTCCTCTTTTCCTCTTCACTCCTCTTAAAATTCTCTGTGCTGAATCCCCAAAAAGTAGCTGTTTTAATCTCTCTATTCTTTACCCATTCGAGAATTTCTTTTATATGTCTGATTCCTCTATCATAAGCTTCATATATACTTTTGCCTGTTTTCTTCGCCCACCTGCGGTTGCCGTCAGGAATAAACGCGATATGATTGAGCTTTTTCTTTTCATCTGCCATTATATCTATTTTTAGAGGAGAAAACCTTTTAAATAAACCACCTCTCTCTATAAAAATTATCGTATACAAAGGACAATGTGTAGCTATTTAAAAAGATATCTATCCATAAAATATAACAATGTTTCTAAAATTCGCTAAAAATAAATCAGCAAGCGAGCCGCGAGCATTCAAAGGCAGTGAGAAACTCATCATAAACCCTATCCTTGGGAAAGGTGGTGCAGGCAAAACGACACTTACAATGCGTTTGGCGCGATATTTGGCAGAGAAAGGTCACAAGGTTTTGATTGTGGATATGGATATGGAAAATACGAGCAGCACATACATGTACGCTACGCTTCACAATCAAAATAGAGAGAAGAATGCTGAATGGCTAAATAATCTTTGGCTTGTGCCCTCTTCACCTTTAACAGGTGTGCCCAACACTTTTTACACAGCTCAGCTCGTTTCAGGAGACGAAAATTCTCTTTGGTGGAATGAAGCAATATTATATGCTCTTCGCAACTCTATAGATATAATTTTATATGATTTGCCTGGAGCAGGTTCTACTACCAACCCCTTTTTTAAATTCGTTTTGTCACAGAGCGACAATATTTTTCAGGTAATTCCTACAACTTCCCCCGAAGAGATTATTGCTAGCAAAATGCTCTTCTCAAAATTAAGAGCTTTGGGTTTTGGTGATAAATTGCACATTGTTTTGAATAAAGTAGCTATTCTCCATAAGGATATTGCTGAAGTCCAGAATACAATAAGAGAAACAGGCTCAATAAGTGTTACAAAGGAAAAGATTAGAGCAAGCGCTAAGACAAACGAGCGTCGTGCTCTTCAATTTGTTGTGGATGAGTGGGAAAGAGAATTGAAGCGCATATATGGAAAAGCAGAGTCTAATAGACGCCTATTTATCGTTCCAACAGGAGACAGTCTTATAAATATCCATAGGCCTTTATCCAAAGAATTGACTGCTGCTTTGGCGGATTTATCTGAGACAGCGCTTTCCTCAACTAATTCAAAGAAAATATATTATACTCTTCCAAAACTTATTGAAGAGCAACCAACTAGCTTTACTCATCGTTTGAAGGTTGGTGCTATATTATCCCTACCATTCTTCATACTTTCTTTATCTCAACCAATAGTTATAAATAAACCTTCATCAGAGATAATTTCATCTACGATAGAAACTACTTCTAATGTGAGGGATGTGATTTTATTTCTTTATAGGAATGACAACTACACTAAGAAGTTTATCTCGGCAGAGCCTTTTACTTACAGAGTTAAATCAGGAGATACATTTGAGAAGATTGCTGAATGGGCCTTTCAGCGTTATACAAGTTATTTGAATTTAGATGGCCATATTTTTGAGAAGAGGGCATATTATAGATTTTTAAGGCGCATAAATAAAGGTGTTGGTGATTGGTTGAGACCTGGTCAACTAGTAAATATAGCTCCGCCTAAAGAAGGTCTTACTCGTTCGACTACATACTACAAGAATCTTTTTGTTTTACAGCTCCTAGATTCTATGATTGATGGAGGAGATATTCGTTTGGTTTCACCTTTTTCTGAACCTAGAACTTATGGAGGAAGGCCTGGAGGACATCCAGGTATCGACATAGCCAAAAGGAAGGGTGCTGTCGTTAAAGCCCTTAGAGGTGGAAAGGTTATCATGAAGGGTTTCAGCCCAAGCTATGGTTATTATATAGGCATACTTGTCGAAACAGCTGAGGGTAAAAAGATAGATTTCTATGCTCATGTAGCTAGAAGGATGCTAGTTAGATATGGCCAATATGTCTCCAAAGGCACACCCATAGCATATCTTAGCGATACGGGTAGAGCTAGAGGCCCTCATGTCCATTTTGAGGTCCGTATAAAGGTTTCTAGAAGAGGTTACATACAGGTTAATCCCGTTAACGACCTTCTTTCATGGGTCGATGCTCTCACAAAGACATATACTGATGTCGCTCATATTTACTTTAAGGAAGGCGAGGTGCCTGCTGAGCGCTTAAAATATATTTCAGACCCGTATGTAAAAGAGCCTTCACCTGATTTGAAGCAATATAGACGACACAACATTCGCTCTTATCATAAACATAGGGGGCGAAAGAGGAGCTTACGCCGAGTTAAGCATAAAAGGAAAAAAAGACACCATACACCATCTAAATCGAAAAGAAGGAAGTATCACCACAAAAAAGGCAGGAGATAGTTTTTTATAGATTAGCAGTCCATCGCTTTCATGCTTGTTTCAAATATTGACATTGCTGATTTGATAAAGAAGAAGGAGTTGACAATAAAACCCTTCTCTAGAGCCCGCTTAAATAAGGCTTCCTACACACTTACATTGAGCGATGAATTCTACATCTTTGACCCATCGCATAAAAAGCTGCTTAAAAAATTGAAGGGCAAATCCCTCTATTTAGAGCCTAACTTTCATGTGTTCTTAAAACCGCGCGAAGTTGTTAAATTGCCTCCTTATCTCTCTGCTTTGATAATTTCGCTTCCTGATTCCCCCCTCCAAATTACTCCAACTTTTTTAGATTATGGCAGCAGAGATGTTCTTCTTCCAGTAACGAACATAAGCCCAGTTCCTCTTGAAATTAAGCCAAGGCAAAGTTTTGCTGAAATCCGTTTTGTCCTTCTTACATCGAAGGTGAAAAAATGAAAGCTCTCTTCATAATTATGGATGGCCTCGGAAATATCCCGGGAAAGGATAGCCCTCTATATAAGGCGAGAAAGCCCAACATGAACCGTTTAGCTAGGCAGGGCATGCTCGGTGTCCTTCATGTTTTGGGGAGAGGGCTTATTCCAGGCAGTGACACAGCCCATTTAACCCTTTTTGGTTATGATATAAATAAAGAATATCCTGGTAGAGGGCCTCTTGAAGCTCTCGGCGCTGGTCTAACCCTAAGAAAGGGTGATGTTGCTTTCAGGACAAACTTCGCTACTGTAAAGAATGGCAAGGTCGTTGACAGACGGGCTGGCAGGATACCAACAGAGGAAGCCAAGAAGCTGGAGAAGCTCATAGGCGATATTACAATAAAAGGTGTGAAGTTCATTTTTCGCTCTACGACGGAGCACAGGGGCACGCTCATAATGCGGGGAAAAGGCCTCTCTTCGAATATAAGCGATACAGACCCTCATAAAACAGGTGTTCCTCCAAAAGAGCCGACGGGAAGCAAGAAGATGGTTTCATTAATAAAGGCCTACTCCAGAGAAGTTGCTAAGCGTCTGAAAGGGAAAAGGGCGAATTATCTTTTATTGAGGGGAGCTGGCTTGTATAAACCTATTCAGTCCTTCGAGGAGCGCTTTAACCTTAAGGCTGCAGCAGTCGCAGGCGGTGCCCTCTATAAGGGGGTGGCGAAGTACATCGGCATGGATGTTCTAAATGTTAAAGGTGCGACTGGAGATAAGCACAGCGACTATTCAGCCAAAGCCCGCGCCGCCGTCGAAACCGCTAAGAGCCACGACTTCATTTTCCTCCATGTTAAAGCCACAGATAGTTGCGGGCATGATGGTGATGCTCTCTGCAAGCGCCGCATCATTGAACGTGTTGATAGAGAAGTTATTCCGGTGGTTAAAAACCACTTCGATGTCATAACAATAACAGGTGACCATGCCACTCCTCCAAAATTAAAAGGGCACAGTGGCCACGGCGTTCCTTTCTTGGCGTGGGGCGAGACTGTTGGTAAGGATGAGATCTATGCTTTCCATGAGCTAGCTGCCCAGAAAGGTGGTTTAGGCCATTTTTATGGCAGAGAGCTCATGCCCATGATTTTAAATTGGATGGGAAAGGAGAAGAAAATCGGCGAGTGATGTGGTGAGAAATTGGCTAATATGATTAGGGGTGCATACCTCTATTTGAAAGATAAGCAATTCTATTCAAAGAAGAAGCGCTATTTAGAATTGTTAGGCAGTTTTACATTCGTAGAGAAGCTTAAGGAAAAATATTCTCTTCTCCACATAATTGACATGGATTTGATGAAGGGCAGTGTTAAGAATTTCGATATATATGAGCGATTAACGACAGATATGTATGTTGAGGTTGAAATTCCAGAAAAAGCTTTGAGGCATGCAGCACGCCTTCAAGAGATAGATGTGCGCGTTGTCTTAGCTTATCCTTACAGAGGAAAAGAAACACTCAACTTAGATTTTTTGGAAGCAAGAGTGGATACATTGGATGAGCTTTCTCATGTTGAGCCAATACGAGATGTTTTCACATCAAACAATAATGTGGCTGAGGAAGCTTTTAAAATGGGTTTCAGGCTTTTTTTCAAGGGAAGGCACAAGAATGCCTTCGCTGTTATAGAAGAGGTTTGACTATCTGCTTTTTTGCATCTCCAATATAAGCTCCTTTAATATAGTGAATAACAGCTTTCGCCTATTGTGAAAATTATGGTCGTCGTCCAATACATAAACCTCCCTGCTTATCTCCTTAAACTTTTTGAAATCGTGAGCTAAAACTTCGTCGTGTTTTCCCAAAAAAGAATATATCTTTATTTTATCATTAAGTATATCATCTACGGCTTTAGCTCCATTGACAAAACCATTATAAGGCCCTAAAAGGAGGAGTTGTTTAGGGTCCATAAGAGGGTTTAAAAGTATCTTCGTTCTGGCTTTAGAATATAATGCCAAGTAGCCTCCCAACGAACTGCCTATAACTATATCTTCCTCTTCTATACTTTCGAGTTTGTCGAAAATCTCACCGCTTACGAGCTCTTCTTCGCCGTATTCTATACATTCAGCGCCTAGCTCTTGGGCAAGCTTTGCCTTTCCACTTTTACATGAGCTTTTATATCCATGGATGTAATAAACCTTCATGCTCATTGCTACCCGACAAACGCTTAAAAATAAGCATGTTAACCTCTTCCGAATTTTATTACTGATTAAAGCACATTTATAAACCTTTTGTTATATTATTTCATGAGCGTAACAAAACTGTTACGCTGATGTGATGATATGAAGCTCTATGAAATAAGAGAAAAAGCTTTGGAATCAGGAAGGGCTGTATTTAGCGTACAGCAATTGGCTACACTGATAAACACCTCTAAGGATGTGGCAAAAACTTATGCTTATAGGTTGGTTAAACAGGGCTTAGCTAAGCGCTTAACATGGGGTAAAATAAGTTTTGTAGATGATTCGTTAATTATCGCCACCCAATTATTGGAGCCTGCATACATATCTTGTTATTCAGCCTTACTTTTCCATAATCTGATTACACAGATACCTCGTTATGTGGAGGCTGTAACTACCAAGCGCAGTATTTTTTATCCCGAATTTGGTATTCGTTATTATAAACTAAAAGCAAATCTTTTTTATGGTTATAAGAGATGCAAGAAAGGTAAGAGTTATGTGTTTGTAGCGGATCCTGAAAAAGCAATAATTGATGGTTTATATCTAAATATATTACCCACCAATCTTATCAATGAACTTGATGGTGTATTGGATAAGGAGAAGCTTTCTTTATATATTCACAAATTTAAAGGCAAAGGAAAGAAAAAATTGGAGAGGTTGCTGCTATGATAGATAAAGATAAAATAATAAAACTAGCGAAGCTTAATGGTATGCGGCCTTGGCAGCAAGAGAAACATTATATTCAGTCTTTACTGCTCAATATCTTGGCTGATAAGGATATTGTGTTTAAGGGGGGAACCTATTTGTGGTTTTTCCATGGCTTACCTCGTTTTTCAGAAGATTTAGATTTTACATTAGCTGGCAAACCATTCAGTCCGAAAGATGTGGAGGAAGCTTTGGATTTATGGGGTGTAGAAAGTGATATGCGCATCGTTAAGAACAATGAGGCAAGCCTTTCGTTTAGGGTTGGTGTAAAAGGTTCTTTATATACTTCTGATAAGGATATTTGTTATGTTTATGTGGATATAAGTAAAAGAGAGCGTATTATGACTAATCCTCTATCTTATAAATTAGAGTTCCCTGCTTATAATTTGCCTATAAAATTTATACGTGGTTTGTCTCTAGAGGAGGTCGCGGCTGAAAAAGTAAGAGCTATAATTACTAGAAAGAAATCTCGGGATGTTTATGACCTCTTTTATTTAGTGAAAAATAAAGGTGTTAAATATGATGACGCACTTGTTAAAGCGAAATTAAGCTATTATAGGAGGCGCTTCTCTAAAAAAGATTTTTTGGAGGCAGTTAAAATGCATGAATCTACTTATAAAGCAGAATTAAAATCTCTTCTATTTGATGAGCTGCCTGAATTTACTTTGGTTCTGGAAGCACTCGAAAAGTGGATTAAATAATTTCCTTATGATTACACCACCAATATTATATCGCGCATAGGGTTAAGCTTAAAAAACCTTCTCTGCACAAAGGAGGATACAGCGGCCATAGGAAAGGGGTTACGCCCGTTCCCATGCCGAACACGGAAGCTAAGCCCTTTCACGGCGGCTCCAGTACTGGGCTATGCCCGGGAAAGACCGCTGCCGCTGTTCTCTCCTTTATCATTACACTTTTAAACCCTCTACATCATAATCTTATATGGGAGATGCAGTTAAAGAGCCTGTTGAGAAACCCAAAGAGCCTGTGGCTTTAGAGAGAAAACGCATCGTCGGCTATGATATAGATACTGAAGAAATTGAGTTGAAGCTCCTTGACGATGATGATTTGGACGAAATTATAAAAGTTTTCAAAAAGGTCGCTGTGCCCATAGGCCGTGACGAGGTCAAGGAAATAAAAAACATACTTGCAGACAACATGAGCTATGGCGCTTATGTTGATAGGATACTCGTCGGTTTATTTTTGGCTTGGCCTTTTTGTTTTGACCAGGTTCATAAAGGCATGGCCACATGTGATGATCCGAATGCACTTTACTTAGAGGATATGGCAGTTCTATCGGCTTATGAAGCAAAAGGTGTAAGGGACGCTCTCTTAAAACAGGCTGAAAAGGTTGCAAAAGAAAATTCTTTTCCATACATCGTTACAGTTGTCGGGGAAAACCCCGCAGAGGAGGATATCCTAAAAGTTATCGAAGATAGGGGCACAAGACACGAGAGGCATTTATTGTCTAGAGGGTACAAATTTTTCAAGTCAGAATATGGTTTGGCAGCCTATAAAAATTTATAATATAAGATGAGAATGGCCAAAGCACCGCCAATTAATGAGCATATAATATTACTTGTTTCTTTATTTCCTAGCCCTCTTTCTTCGAAATAGCCAGCTATGCTATCGGCAAACGCTCCCAATGTGCCTAAAACTGCTGCTATTATAGCTTCTTTTGCCGTTATCCCAAACAAGAACACGCTCAAAAAGCTTATTGACAAGGCTCCGACGAAGGAAGCGAAGGTTCCAAAGCTACTTATTGCTCCACTCTTGCCTGCTTTAACCTTTTTCCATGTAAATAGTTCTATAGGCCGCTCCACCAACACGCCCAATTCTGAGGCGAACTTATCAGCAGTTATAGCTGCAACAGATACAATGTACGGGAAGGGCCCCCATATAGATGACATCATAGCTAGGATTGTCGGCACCAAGCCGTTGGATAAAACATTGGGCCAGCCTCTCTTATAATCATAGACACCTATCTTCGCCTTTTCTCTATAGTGTATGCTCGTTATGTAAAGGCTTAAGAAGAGAAAACTCAGCAATAAAAGAAGATAAGAGCCCCCTCCGTAGATATATACTATAGTCCCTAGGATTATAGCTAATATAAACCCTGCCAAGTCTAGCCCGAAGAATATCATATACTGCCTTTGAGCCTTACCTTTTTAAGTGTTTTCTATTGCTCGCTTCTATTATCAGTGCTGCTTATGTTAAGAGGAAAGGTCATTATCCTCTGTTTAAGCACTTTCTCATTGTTGGCTTTTTTTATCTTTATAAATAACTTAACAGAAATCTTTAGCAAATTATCCACGACGCCACAATTTTTTATAACTATCATTCCCTCTTTATCACTTATTCTTATGCTCTCCCCGACCTTCATGCCAAATCCCATCGTCGAATTATTACTTTTATCTCTTACTATAATGCTGTATATACCATTGTCTCTGCCAATATATGTTAAGGTGTAATGAAGGAAACGGACTCCCTCACTTTTTCTTATAATATTTGCAGGAACGCATTTTTCAGGCTCAGGTTTATATTTATCGAATAAATAGTATTTTCCGCCAACTCCAGCGCTCGTTGTCGTTACAACTGCTGTGATTATCCATGGCAATGTCTTTTTTGTAAATATCTTCTTGAAGAAGTTGGATAAGCCTGCCGATACGCCGGCATGAAATTTATAGTGCTTCTTCTTTCCCTTCTTTTTATTCTCTGTATCGACTTCTAATTCAATCGCTGCTTCAGCCTTCTCCTTTTTTTCATTCCTTGCCATAGTCCCCCTCCCCATGTATTTTTTGCTAGATTGGTTTTATAAATGTTGCCTACTGTGTTTCCAAGTTGCAAAGTGTAATCAATTATGCCCACAACCTTTCAAAACATTATTTAACCCTTTCCTTCAAAATTGCATATGTCGTTGAAATTAGATGATATCGATTATAAGCTTCTGTATGAATTGTCATTAGATGGTAGAGCTCCTCTATCAAAGTTGGCCCATAAATTGGGTTTAAGCAAGCAAAGGATAGACTATAGAATTAGGCGGCTGGAAGACAAGGGCGTTATAAAGGCGTACAGTGCCTTTATGGACGGCACTTCGCTTGGTTTTACCCTATATCGCATAAATCTCTTGATGGCCAACCTATCAGAAGAAGAATCAAAAAAATTCTTAAAATTCCTTCACAGCTTGGGTGTGGTTTGGCGCGTAACACGCTTAGTTGGGCACTATGATTACCTCATTGATTTATGCGTTAAAAATACATCTTCTTTAATGGCTTTCATAAACAAACTATATGAGGCGTACGGCGAGAAAATTCTCGGTAAAAATGTTGCTATAGCTGAATCGTTCTCTATATACCTGCCAACATTATACATAACAGAGGGGTTGGACTTTTACCCCAATAGAGAAGAACACACTATAAGTTATCTTGAACCTTCCCTCGGCGATTTCGGAAAATTCAGGGATGAGGATATTCTGCCAGTTATAAATCTGCTCCACGATAAAGCTCGACTTTCCAATACAGCGATGAGCAGAAAGCTTGGCATCTCCCTCAAAACATTCATGACGCTCAAAAAGCACTTGGAAGGCCCTCTTATAAAGAAATACTATGTTGAAGTCGATGGAGAGGTTCTTGGTTATACACCTCATAAAATCTTTTTGACTTTAAACAATCGTTCAAAAGAGGCTATGGAACGCATAAGAAACTTCGCTAAAAACTCTGCCAATATTCGAGAGATGATTGTATTTACAGAAGCATGGGATGTTGAATTAACAATAGATGTTAAGACCGTAGCTGACCTTCTGAATTTCATAGAGAATCTTAAGAAAGATTTAGGCGACATTATAGCAGAGTTTGATGAAGCAGACATCATTAAAGTTTATTTGTGAGCACATATTCGTCGGCCTTTTTAAGTCTTTCTTTTAAAAGCTCTGTGTGGAAACCCTTGGCTGGCGTATTGTAAAGACAGGCGATTATAAGCTTAGTTACCCCCTTCTTAGCCCAGATGAGGAGGAGGTTATATTCTTAGTCGAGAAATATTTCCGTGAGATAACGCGTATCCATACATTCAAAAATAAGGAGGATGTGGAGAAGCATCTTGGCGAAACCCTCTCTCGTGTCTGCGATGAGCAGGGATTGGAACTCGACAAAGAGCAGGAAGATTATCTCATAAAGGTTGCTTACGCTCACATATATGGCTTGGCTTTCTTCGAAGAGCTTTTAGCAGACGATGATATCGAGGAAATAGCTGTAATAGGCTTAAATAAACCAATTTATATCTATGTTCTTAATAGAGGATGGATTACTGTCAATGCCCAAATAACATCCGTTGAGTTCTTAATGGAGTTAGTCAATAAGATGGCAAAGGAGCTTGGCAGGCGCATAACCCTTCAAAATCCTCGTCTAGACACAACCCTCAGAGATGGTTCAAGGCTTCATGCGTCTCTTCCACCCATATCCGAAGGAGAGCTAACGATAAGAAAGTTCAAGGCGAAGCCTCTCAGCCTCCGCACGCTCATGGATTTCAAAGCTATTCCATCCGATGCTGCGGCTATGCTTAGCTTCTTTATGCAGGGTGATTTCTCTCTCATAGTGGCGGGAAACACTGCTAGTGGTAAAACAACTCTTCTCAACGCTCTCTTTTCGTTCATCCCGTACAATGAGCGCATATTAATAACAGAAGAGACGCCTGAAATAAGGCCCCTTCAGAAGCACAATATACGTCTTTTAGCCAATAAAGATATGGGCATAACCCTTATGGACCTCGTCTATGACAGCCTCCGCATGCGCCCTGATAGACTCATTGTCGGGGAGGTCAGGAATAGCGACGAAGCCAAGGCTCTATTCGATGTTTTAATGGGAGGACAGGCAAGAGGTGCCTATGCCACTTTTCATGGGAAGAGTAGCATGGAAGTCGTTAAGAGGTTGATGAGCTTTGGCATAAGCGAGCTTGACATAAACAGTATAGATGCCCTTCTCATACAGCGCCGTATGCTTTTGTACGAAGGAGAAGATAGGAAATTGAAAGAGCTCCGTAGAATGATTGAGCTGAGCATTATAGAGGATAGCAAGCCGATACCCATTGTAACTTACTCTATTCATGGCGATGAGTGGAAGGTAAAGAATCTCAATGTGGCATTTAAGGTCATAGGCGAGCGTTTGGGTTTGTCCAAAAAATACTTGGAGGAAGAATTCAAAAGGAGGAAGGCTTTATTGGAATCATCACCAGCTAATTATAGAGAATTCTATGATTTTGTCCAGAGGGAGTTCTATGGTTTTGGTAAGCAGTCTGGTTAAATTAGCCAGAAGTTTTCCCCCCATCAAAGTCAAAGCCCAAAGGATACAGAAGGTCTTCTACGACATGGGCATTGTGCTTGATGCTCGACGGTGGGTTAGTTGCTGCCTCATTTTAAGCATTCTCTCCTTGGGCATTCTCTATTTTTATCCTTTTTACGGTTTAACATCTATTATTCTATTAGCAGTAGTATATTTTTTACCTTATTTCGAGCTCAATAGTTTGAAGAGGGATATAGAGGCGGAGATGCCTATCTTTTTGAGGCAGATGGGCTCTCTGTTAAAAATGGGCATTCCCTTTACAACAGCTTTATCTGTTGTTAGTAAAGAAGGCGAGCTCTCTAAGCACATGGGCTTTGTTATAAGGGAGATAGAGCGTGGTGTTAGTATTCCGAAGGCTCTTTTGGATTTTGCTGAGAAGCTTGGCACAGAAACGACCAAGAGGGCTATGGCTCAAATTATATCTGTATATGAGCATGGTGGTGGCGATGAGCTGAAGAGATTAGGTGATGAGCTCCTCAATGCACAAAGGCATAAAATAAAGGAATATGCTGCCAAGAGTTCGATGGTTGCTTTATTTTTTGTCATAGTGGCCGTCGTTGGCCCCACCTTTTACATTGTAGCTTCTCTTATAACCTCTGGCTTTTCAGGCCAAGCGACTACATTAGATATAACTTCAGCAGCATTGGCAATGGATTTAATTATTCCTGTAATCTCGTTATTTATTGTCCTTCTCGGCGTTGGCATGTTTCCACCGGTTTTGTTTGCTAAAAAAGAGCTTTCTCTAACGACAGTCTTCATATCTATCCCATTGGCAATTATATTTTTTCTCCCTATAACGCTCTTCTATAGATGGCTTATCCTTGCAGTCGTGTTTGTATTCTCAGCGTATAAATTCTTTGGTGAATTCATAAAGCGCCGACGGTTAGATGAATTGGAGCTTAAACTTGGCGATGCTCTGCTAGTGGCCTCGACTCTACCTAAAGGCGTCCATATGAAGGAACTCTTCGCAAAGCTTTGCAGGGAATCCCTTGGCACTATAAGCAAAGAATTTTGTATAGCAAAGAGGCAATTCGACAATAATATGAATATAACAAATATAATGCAGGACTTACGCGACCGTGTGCCGAGCAAGCTCTTTGCAAGAGTTATAGAGGTCTTGGAATATGCCTTCAAGTCTGGCAGGAATGTCGGTGAAAAGATATCCGAATTAGCGGAGGATATTCTCATGTTTTCAGAGCTTAAGAGGGAACAAATGTCTTTATTGGCTATACAAAAATATTCACTTCTATTGGGGATGGTTTTGGTCCCTGTAATCATAGCCTCTGCCATAAGCATAGTTGGAGGATTAAATGTAGTCGATAAACAAGGATTGGAAGGCTTGAAGTCAAGCGTTATTCCTGCTTATTTCATCCTCATGAGTGCTTTAACTTCGACATTTATAACGAGCATTGAAGGCAAGAGGACATCAGAGCTAATATACTTCTCAGCCCTTAGTCTTATAACCTTATTCCTCTACTTTAATGTTCATCTAGCAGTAGGTGTATAACATGGACTTGTTGTTTCTCTTTTCAATTATCATAAACAACGATTTGCTCTACATTCCACTGCTCCTATTATTAGCAACCTTCTTGGACAAAAAAGCAGTCTATTATTTAATAGCGGCAATAATATTGGTTCTTATACTTAAACCCCTTTTGGCAGAACCAAGACCGTGTTCATTCACTTTTGCTTGCGAACCTGGCTATGGTTTCCCTTCTGGGCATACAACGCTCATAGCTGCGATAGCATTTTCACAGATAAAGAGGAAGCGCTTCCTTCCTTTGTTGATTTTAACTCTTTTAGTGGCTTATTCGCGCGTTTATCTCGGCTTACATTCTGTTGGACAGGTTTTAGGAGGCATGGCTGTAGCTGCTTTTCTCATAGAGCTGGATAAAGCGTTAAAATGGACACATAAATGGGAAGAAGAAACTTATCTAAGACCTATCTTGCGAAGATTTGGTTTATGCAAATACATTAAACCCATATTGAGGAGGTTTGGCTTATGGAATTGATTAGGCAATTAATGCATATATGGCTGGGCATCTTTCTTTTGGCATTTTATGTATTCTTTGGCAGTTATAGCACGCTTTTACTTGTTGCATTGCTTTTCTTATTGAGCTTATTATTCGTCAATTTTTGCCATGTTGGCTGGTGCCCTATAGGTTTGATTAGGTTAGAGCGTCCTCTATTAGGAGTTGGCTTGATCTATTACATGGCAGCCCTCCTTTTCCTCCTCAGTTATTCTAAAATTTATCCATCTGTGTTTATAGCTACGCTCATTGCTTTGTCTGTGGGTGATTCCTCTGCTACATTCGTTGGCAAGCTTTTTGGTAAGCATAAACTTTTTGGCCAGAAGACATTGGAGGGCACCATTGCTTTTTTTATAGTAACCTCTCTTGCTTTGCTTGCTGGCGGTTATCCAACATACTTTGCTATCACAGTGGCATTTTTCTCAGCTTTAATAGAATTGCTTTCGCCAATAAATGACAATATAATTATGCCCCTTGGTACAGCATTCGTTATATATTTAATGTGTATCCTTCCTATATTTCTGTGAGGTTGAATTATGGTTGTGAAGGTTATTATAGAAGAGAAGAATATCAACGATGAAATTGAGTTTAGTGGAGAAGTTTCGTTAATAGCCTTGCGTTATGGTTATTCCATTCAAGAGGTTGTTTTCAAAGTTAATGGTAAAATCGTGCCTGATGATTATGATGTAAAAGATGGTGATGTTGTCGAGGTTATACGTGTTGTCTATGCTGGGTGAAACATACACTTATAAATCCTCTGTGTTTTATATCTCTCATGGAAGATGGTGGATTGCTAGGGAATCCCTTTCTTATAGAAAGCCCTTACAATGAGATAAAAACACTTGCAGATGCTGAGAAGGTTTCAGAGAGAGTGGCTAAACATCTTGGTGAAAAGTGGTCGAGTCCGCCAACAAACAGAGATTTGGCTATGTTGGAGCACTTATATCTTTCAAGTGTAAAGAAGGTTCTCTATTCTGCCTTTTTCTCAATAGATTTAAGGGGCTTCACTACTTTAAGCTATTCAAAGAAAGCCAGAGAGCTATCTCAGCTTATAACCAATTTTTCTTCTTCTCTCAGCTCAATAGTCTCCTCATCTGGAGGGTATGTCTTGAAGTATATAGGCGATGCTGTTTTGGCATTTTATCCCACTAAAACTCTCGAAGAATCTATTAATAGAGCGTTATTCACTGCCTATACTACATGGCATTTTATGAGAAATGCCTTTCTAGATTGGGCTGATAACGAGCTTGGCATTAAAACTAATTTTGGCATGGGTATAGATGCTGGCGAGGTTGCGATTGTTAAATTGGGCAGCCCATCTACAAAGATTTCATACGACTTGATAGGTAAGCCAATAAATGTTTCTGTTAAGCTTCAATCTCTAGCAGAGGATGGACAAACGATGGTTACTGAAATCGTATCAACTTTGGCAAAAGAACCTTTTCATTCGGCTATTAAAGAATACACACCGCCAGATACATCCTCTTCTATATGGAGCCGCCTCTTATTGGCTAAATTATTTAAACCCGCTAAAAAGGGAAAAAAGGTTAAGCTACCTTCAAGCGAGCGAATATTTCAGCTTGACATATCTGCTTTGAAAGAATAGCAAATCCTAAGGGCTTTAAACCCTTCTTTTCATTATAGCGCTCATGAAGTCAAAAGCCTACGGTAAATATAAGAACACCAAAGGCCTTACAAAAAATAAACAATTTGATAAGGCGACGGCTGTTCGATTAGTGTTGGCAGTATCATTATTTTTAGGAATAGTTTTAGTCCTATTCTTTTCAGATGTTGGCCATTCTATTGGCTCATGCGTCGCTGTTGTTCCTATAAATGGCGAGATAAGCATGGAGGGCCAGCCTTCTTCGCTATTCTCACCAGGCACTCCAAATGCTGCTGATATAGCCGCTGCTATAAAGCGCGCCTCGAAAAAGCCCAATGTCAAAGCCATTGTTTTAGAGATTAACAGTCCAGGAGGCAGCGTTGTAGGAAGCAGACTTATAAGGCATGCTATTGATGAATCTGATAAGCCTGTCGTTGCGTATCTCAGCGAGATGGCTGCTAGTGGAGGTTACTATATTGCAAGCGGCGCTGATTATATTGTCAGCGACCCAAACACGATAACAGGCAGTATAGGTGTTTTAACGATGTTCACGGATGCAAGGGAGTTGCTGAAGAAAATAGGTGTAAATGTTACTGCTATTACTACAGGCGAGCATAAAACAATGGGGGCTTTCTTCAAGGGTTTGAGCCCTAGCGATAGGCAGATTGTCGAATCATTGATAAATGAAACTTACCAGGAGTTCGTTCAGGTTGTTGAAGAAGGCAGAGGAGATAGACTCAACAGGAAAGCTTTCTTGGCTATAGCTGATGGCCGGATTTTATCGGGCAGGCAGGCTTATAAAATAGGTATGGTTGATAAGCTCGGTTATGAAGAAGACGCTCTAAAAGAAGCGGCGAAGCTTGGCAACATAACTGTCCAAGACGATGAAAATATCCCAACATGCCAAATCCGCGTCGTGGCAGGTGCTTCATCGCCCTTTGGTGATGTAAAGACACCTTTTGATGGCTTGGTAAAGGAATTAGGTGGGGGGATAAAATTCATATAATTGAGGGGATTCTTCTCCTCCTTCCAGCTTATTTCGCAAATGCAACACCTGTTGTTATAGGGGGCGAGTTGCCTTTAGATGAATTGTTGGGTTTTAGACTCTTTGGTAAAAATAAATCTCTACTGGGATTGATAAGCGCCTTCTCAGCTGCTGTTATTATATCTGCGTTTTTAACTGAATCCCTCCATGTTTTGGATAAGCCTTCTTATTTCTTTATGGGCGTCGTTTCAGGGCTGGGAGCTATCGTCGGCGATTTGTTTGGAAGTATTTTGAAGCGCCTTTTGAAGATAAAGGAAGGCCAACCATTTTTCACAGACCAAATAACCTTCATACTCTTCGCTTTAATCGGTTTGTATTTGATAGACCCAAATGTTCTACCATTATGGTTATCTGCTCTTTTGCTAATATTCTCTGCTTATCTTCATCGCTTTATGAATGTGCTTGCGCATTATCTTAAACTCAAAAAAGTACCGTGGTAATTTAACTTCGCCAAAAGAGGAGAAAATTAATAAAAAAGAAAAAATTGCCTTTAGCTTCACTTTCTTGGCAGATACTTCATCATGCTGTTTGCTATGCTGCTCATAGCATAGGTTCTTACAAGCACTTTTCCGGGCCCGGTTATCTTAAAGAAAAAGGCTTCACCACCAAACAATTTACTCTTCAATCCCTTGCCCAAAATAATTTTTTCTATATCCATATTGGAATGGCAACCGACGAAGTTTGCATTATCTACCAATATTGTTTCTCCTTCATTGAGCGTTGCCTCTAAAATCTCACCCTCTCCGCTTATATAAAGAGTTCCACTTCCACTTGCCCTTTGGAAGAATAAACCTGAACCACTCAAAAACGCTGTTGCACCGCCGAATTTTGAGCTTATCTCTATCTCTCCTGTATGAGCTAGATAAACGCCGTCTCCTAGAAGATACTCTTCATTATCAAGTTTTAACTCCTTTATGTCTGATGGGAAGTCTGGCCCTAAAATTACATGTGCTTTTCCCTTTGCCGTTATTGTATTTATGAATGCGCTCTCTCCTCCTGCCATTCTCATTAAGCCGGACATTAAGCCTCCCATTTCAGAAGTTACCTCTATTTCGCCTAGAGAGCTTATAACAGCGCCGGGCTGTGCCTTTATACTTTCACCTTCTGCCATCTCTACCTCTAAAATTTTACCTATACTTACTTCTGTTACTTTCACTTCCATGCTGTCCTTTGAAGAGAAATCCTTAAAATACCATCTCTACTTTTTGACCCTCCTTTACAGGAGCGCACGCTGCTAATTCTAGTGCATATCCATACTCTTTTTTCGAACATTGCTCTCTCAAGCTGTTTGGTTTTAGCACATATTTTTCTTTTACTATAAAAAAGCCTGCCTTTTTATCTTTTTCTAGAAAGAGAAGCTGTAGAGGGAAATTAACAAAGGGCATCCAAAAGCAGGCGCGCTTTCTCTCGAATACAAACAATAAGCCTTCACATTCCGATGGCTTTTTGGCGAACATATACCCTCTAGCTCTATCAACTATGCTTTCGGCGATTTTTATCTTAATATGGTTTTTACCGATGCGCACTTCTCCTGTTTTCATTTCACTTGCTCCTCTTCTTTTTCTTTCATATATCTCGGTAACTCCTCTTTTAAGAGCGATTTATAAGCTTCATTCCAATTAGCCATAGCTTTCACAAAATCGACATTTCCTGTTTCATCTTCTAACGAAATCATAATCCTATTTGCTATTGTGTTGGCTTTAAGGAAGAAATCTAGATGAACGAGCTCCTCTAAATCATGCTCAACCGCTGCTTTATAAACATCGTAGAAGACTTTCCCTTTATAGAATGCTTGAATGATGTACTGCTCCGGTTTAATGCCTGTCTCTTCGCTTCTCTTTTGCAACAATGGTGGGACAAACTTCAATGACAGCGTATCGATTATTTTTCCTATATCTAAATTATCCCAATCACGAGTGCTCGCTTCTGGATTTTCCACAAATAAACATTTTATTGTTGAGTGGTCTATATCTTTCCCACGACTGAATTCAAAGACCTTTTTGAACTTTTTCTCTTCTCTATCACTCTCAAATTCATAACCAAGAACTCTATACAATCTACCTCTCCTACCAAACCTTACTTTTTTCAAGAATGTATATCTATCTGTGGCAAACATGCTAGCGGCAGGAATACCAAAGACAAGCTCTAAACGGTCTCGTATGTCGCCGAGACTCTCAGCGTGTAGGTTGTAGAGTAAAAAGACACCTGGCTGAGTGTTGAGGAGGTTAATAATACCTTGCATTGCTATTCTACTTCTGACTTCATTTATGATAAGTGCGGCGTCACCCATACGGAGAAGGGCGTTTGCCATGCTAACTAAATCCAGCTCACCGCTTGTAGATGGCCCCTCCCTGTCTGATGGTGCAACCTTGGCTGCGCCTATGTGGAAGCCGCGCTTTCTGTAAGCTCTTACAGGTATCTCCCATATATCCTGAACAGGAATTATACGCTTATTTGGTCCTATGGCGGCTATTTTAGCAGCTGTAAAGCTTGTTTTACCAACACCTTTAACACCTAAAACAGCCTCACTCGTGCCGAGGGTTACCATCACATCATCATAACCAGCAAAAAAAGGTGTAAATGATTTGTACCAAAGATATTGAGCATATGTAAATGGCTCTTCAGCTAAGAGACGCAGGGCTCCTTGTAACTCACCAAAGGTTGCAGGAGGTCGTTGGAGATGAGCTCTCAAAGCCAAGCGCTTTACGACGACATCCACAACAGGGTGCATTCCATCAAATTTAGCCCCCTTTGAACTGAATACTGCGTTTTTGAAAGCCCTGTCTAATATCTCGCGCGGGTATCTATACAGAGTGTGCATTATGCCAAATTCTTTGTGGTCTATATAGATGGGTGCGTTTTCGGCGTCGATGTAAATATCCGTTACATAGCGCCTGTCTAAAAATATGTCCTCCATTGGCGCTCCCATGCCTACAACCCAATTCACAGCTTCTCTTGCCATGATAACCGCTTGATGGGGTGTGATTTTTATATCTCTCTCGAGAGCTTTTTCCATTATCCACTGCTTGTATTCGTTCATTTTCAACGCATATATGACATTCAGGTCTTTATCTACAAAGATGTTTTTGAGTTCGCCGTCAATGAGCTCTTTCAAGAGTTTTTTTGCTTCTTTTGGCAGGGCTTTCAGCGTTGGCTTTTCCATTACATAATAGCGCATGTCCTTTTCTGTATCTTCGTAAATCTGAACATCTATGTCATAAGGCAAACGATATTTACCTTTAGGGTCTTTAACAGGCTTCGCTTCTTTTGGCAGCTCCATTGTAAGCATGTCCATGAAGAACATGCTCTTCAATCCTATGAGCGTTAGAAACGCAGCCCTCAGGTTCGTCAGTTTTTTTACGAGCTGGAAGAATTTTGTGGCCTTGTATCTTTTCAGAATACCCCTTACCCAGCCCAAGAAGAGCTGCTGTCCTTTCAGGAAAACTGCTTTTCCCGGCGGTGGTTCTTGATACTCCTCAAGCACTCGCGCAGCTGTTAGGGGTTGGGTATAAGCATACTCTAAAAATCTCTTCAATAAGGCGATTCTTTTTGGATACTGAGGGTCGGAAGGATGCCCATAAATCTCTTTGCGCATGCGTATGCCCTCTACATTTGAGAGAACATGTGCGTATTCTAGAAGTATGGCTGTTTTCTCAGGGCTCAATACAAAGCTTAATTCCTCCTCATATATTATCTTCTTTATTGGCTTTTCCAATGCAACCAAATCTCTGATGTGGAAGTCGATGAACTCTGGCGTTGCAAATCCGAAGGAACACCTACCCATATCTACTACGCCGATATCTCCCTCTATGACGATATTACACACAGTTTTCCCTCATAGGTGGAAATACCTTTCGTATTCATAAGCTGTTGGCCTGTAATTCGCCTCCTTGTACTCTTTAAGATGCAGGCGCGTGTATGCGTAAATTATATCCTCTGTGAATATATCGCTTAAAAATTCGCTGTCGCTTTCCAACGCTGTGAATGCATCTATGAAGCTGTATGGCATCTCCTTTGGTTTTTTCTTTGAAGCTAGCGATGGACTCTCTTTATACACATGGCCTGACTTTTTCTTCTTTATTCCATCCAAACCTGCGGCGATGATTGCAGCGAGAGCTAGATATGGGTTTGCTAATGGGTCTGGGAATAAAAGTTCTATAGAGAAATCTCTGCTTTTATTAATATAAATTGCATTGTGATTATCTCTTAAACCTGCTGAAATGTATTTTTGCAGCACCCACAATCTTTTATATGAGTTTATCGTTGGATTTGTGAATATGCTTATTGCTGGCAGATGGTCTAATATGCCGCCGATGAAATAGTATCCTTCTTGGCTCAATCCGAATTCATCTTCCTCGTCGCTAAAGATGTCCAGCCCTTTCCTCAAAGCTCCAAATCTAATTGCGTAATCATTCGGCGAGGATTCTGCAAAGGGCAAAGCCATGAATGTAGGCAAAGCCATGCTAACCATCCCCACATATCTAGAAACCATCTTAAGGCTTGCAAAGGCATCCGCCCCTTTCAATGCATCCATCTCATCCAAGTTTATGTATTGCTGACTGCCGTTTGCTTTTGAATGGCCGTGGTCTGAGGAAGGATAATTAAAATTGCTCTCCATAACATCCACTACTTGCTGCCTCAAAGAGGAATAAGTATCATTAGGGTCGGCGGCGAAGCTTACAGGCGAAGCGCTCTTCAAGCTTGATGGATTTTGAGTGCTTTCTTTTGTAGGCAAATTTATGTTTTGCGAGCCTTCTCTAACATCTATGCTCGCCCCGTCTACGAAATAAAACTCTATTTTCTGCCTTACATTTATTTGGGCATCAGTAGCGTTTTCAAAGGCCTCCATGACCCTCTCTAGGGGATATGTAAAATCTTTCAAATACCTCTCGTTGTCCTTTTTTATACGCGCTATCATGCGGGCTCCTGTTGGCGACCATGGTAGTTTAGAATAAGTTTCTCCTCTCAATGCCAGCTTTATGTTATCCCAATGGCTGGGAGGTATCTCGCTGTATGTGTCTGGCGAGAAAACTCCAGACATCTCCTTAGCTTCAATACCCTCCGTAAAGCTCCTTGTCGTTATTTTTGAGAAATTAACATGCTTTGCCTTCAAATTCCCGTTGATGTCCGGGAATTGGACTTCTACCCATTTTATTGCGTCACTTTCCAATTTATCTAAAACCTCTTCTGGAAGCATATTTTCACCATCGACTTTTGAGGAGAGACCTTTTTTAAGCTTTTCTAAAAAGACGGCATTTTGTTATTATTAATGATTTGGTATTTACATGAGCTCCTCAGCCTGCCTGTCATTCATCATAATCAGCGATCACTTCCATCATCACAGGAGCCCAATTAAGAAATTGTAACTACTCCACCGTCTCCATAAGCGATGGATATCTCCTTTGAACCTTCTCGTTTCAACTTCTCTATATTGCTTACTCTCAAAGGTGCTTTTGTGTATTTTGTTATTTGGCTTTCGCCAGTGCTTATTACCAGAACAGAGCCTTCGTTGAGGCTAGTGACATTTATGTTTCGTATGTCTTTTGGCACATTCACATACAGCTTTATGTAACTGCCCTCGCCAGAATAATAAACTAAATCAGCGCCTTTAACAAGGGCGTCAGCATAATTGTCTATGAATGTTAGACCCGCGCCTTTGGCGGAGCTCCTCGCTTGGTTATAAGAGAAAAATAAAATAGGTATAAATAGAACCAGCACAAACCCTACCACAATCAAAAGCTCAAACGACATCTGTCCTTTTCGGGTTTGTACCTTATTTTCCATATATATCCTTCACACGCACCTTTTTTAAAGATAATCCTCTTCTTCAATCAACTCCACGACAGAGCTTTTCTTTCTCCTGTCTTTTCTGACATCCTTTAACTTTTTGATAACGCTCTCCATTGCTTCCACAGCTTCTTTGACAGCGGGCAAAAGCTTATAATCCTCTCCATGGAAATGGTAAGGTTTACCATCGAATTCCACGCTCATGTCGATATTATAGACGCTCTTTCCCTCTTTTATCCTAACAAATACATGGCCTATATCTACCATTTTTGCTATTTTTTGCAATGGGGCATCTATTGCCTCTTTAATATCGTCGTACAGTATGCCCTCATGCTCTGGCAATCCTGATATGACAATCTCAAAGCTTTCGCTCATAACGCGGAGTATGATGTTGAGAATATCCCTTACAGATATGAAGCCAACGGGCCTGCGCACAGTTCCGCTTTCACCTTCAGCCACAATTCCGTAAGACACTTTCTTCTCTATAAATTCTTCAACCACTTTTGGAAGCATCGTCGATGGTTCGATGATTATAGGAGGAGATCTTATGAAGTCCTTTACTTTATACTTGCTTTTTAGGGAACCTTTCAATTCAGGTACAAATTGGAGGCTGATCAAGTCGTAGGGCGTTATAACTCCTATAAGTTTTCCGTTTTCTACAACTATCATGTGGTGAATTGCTAAATTTTTCATCACAGCCCTCAACCTGCCCAATGTCTCTTCGCTCTCTATTTTGTGAGGAGGAGTCGACATAACGCTCTCCACACTTATGTTTGGCACATATCCCTCATTCATTAACTCCTTTAACACATCAACTCTGCTTATGAAGCCCTCCGCTTTCCCATTTTCGTCTACAACAGGAAGGGCTGCGAAGTGGTTTGTAGAGAACTTCAACAACAACTCCTTTATAGAAGCGTCCTTTTTTACACGGGGCGACTTTACAGCAACGCTCCTCACCTTGATTTTTGAAGCATCGCCGAAGCTTTTAGATAAATGCCTATCGTCTATTATACCTATTAATTTACCTTTATCATCTACTACGCCTATTATGATATCCTCTTCACTTAATTTTCCTAGCGCTTTTGAGAGCGGGTCGTTCTCGCTAACAACCTTCATTGAATGAATCTCTATCATGCTTTCACCTACAGCCTTTTTTGGGAATATGCTTTTAAACCGAAGCCCGTTCATCTAGTTATTTAGTTCCTCAATATCTTCCATTCTCTTGATACTGCTTATACTATAATATCCTTCACTATTACTCTCTAGCGTTACGACATAGGCCTTGTTGTCGTTGTACCATATAACTTGCCAACCTTCGCCGTTCTTCTCAACCTTTACCTCTGGCTTCTCTTCTTCGACAAATTGCCTCACTTCGTCGCTGCCTTGAAGGCTTACACTGGCTATAATCGCATCTTCTTCATATGTCAATTTACAGGGCTTTTTGCATGCATTGCATTCTATGGAAGCTTTAACAGGATGTTCTGGGAGGAACCTTCCTTCAGGATAAGTATAATAAACATGGTATCTCTTTGGGCAGGTGCTTGAATAATTGTAGGTTACGCGCACGACAAGAACCTTACTTCCACCTTTATTTACTATATTTATTATATTAACTCGCTCTGCATTTGGAAATCTTGATGCGGCATCTAATAGCACTGCATCCTTCACAGACGTTTTCTCTATATCAACCACCTTCTTTGATGGCGATGCTGCTAGGAGAATAATTATCATTGTCACTAAGAACAATATAATAAGCAAGCTGATTATTGTTTCGGCAACCTTTCGCATGCCTCTTTTTGGTTTGCCGCCTTTTTAAATCTATGCCCTTCAACTCCCCATAATCTTATACAAGCATATTTTATATAATATCAATATAAACTTTCTCCAAAATGATTTGCACTGGGCTGGTAAATCCTCTTTACATCTCAAAACGCATTGTTTTAGAGAGAAGAGCTCTTCCAAAGTCATGAATAAGCCGCCATCAAGTAAGCTAAGAAAAGCAAAAATAACCTTTTAACACATCATTAGCTCTATAGCTATGTGATATATGACGCCGATGGGGATGTCATGCCTCTAATAATAATAGGCTTTTAAAAAATTAGTGGACAGTGTAGTAAAACAATGATCTATATCCCTTCACTCAACACAATAAAGGCCTTTCTACGTATGGGTTGGGCAGTTGTTAAGCAGTATCCCATCGGTTCGTTTACTCGCTTTATTCATGCTATCTTTACGGTACCTCTATTGGCATTGGTGTGGAGTCAACTCATAGGTAGCAATTATCTGAGCTACTTCATTGTTTCATTTTTCATCATTTTACCCGTCCGCAACATTTACCAAGTAGAACCTTATACATTAAAACTGAAGGAAGGTTGGCACTTAGCCCTAACGAAACCCATACCTTCCTTTTGGTACTTTGCTCTTTTTTGGTTAAGTAAAATATTTGTGCCTTCGATCTTAACGATATTGGCAGCATCGATAGTTTTATCATGGATGGGTATCCCCACCTCAGCCTTAACGATAATAGCTGCGTTTTTACTTACAATCGTGTTTAGGATAGCAGAGATGTATTTTATAGCTGCGTTTTCGTACTACGTATACAATATTTGGGGAGTAGGTGGGATTTTGGTATTTTTTGAACTTTTATTGGGCGGGATCTTGTTTCCGCTGTCTCTTTTAGCACCTCCCTACCAAAAAATACTCTCTTTTCTACCTTTTTATCATGTAGCGTATGCAAATATTCAAGCCATATTAACGGGTGTACCTGCGTGGCACAGTTATGCACTCGTTGTGATGTGGAGTGTAGCGATTATCGTTATTGCTTATCCCATCCATAGACGAGGATGGAAACGTTTCGAAAGCCAAGGGGGTTAAAATGAAGCTAGCCGTTATAAAACAACTGTTAAAGATTGGGTTTGAGAGATACAACCAATACAAAGTGGAGTATCTTTATGCGATTTTTTTCAGTGTAACGACACTGCTTATGGTAGGTTTATGGTATTTCTTCACAGGCAGTGGCCATACTATAAAAGGTTGGGATTTTGCGCATCTCGCCCTTTTGAGTATTGTCTTTAACGCCATAATGTCACTTCTTGAGATGGCCGGTTACTACGATGTATTTACATTTCTACAAACAGATGAAAGGGCTAGGCTCTCTCAAATGTTGACGAAGCCCATCGACCCTTTGCTTCGCTACGCGTTCACACACTTTTATCTACAGGGCATTCTGCGTTTAGCCATTTACACGGCAGCAGGAGCTTTCATAGCTGTGCATTACGGCCTTTTGCATGTAAGCATAAGCTTTGCCCTACTGGTGCTTTTGGCAAGTGCCATTATTATAACATTGTTCAACATAGCGCTTCTACTTTATGTAGCGTTCGAGGAGAATGCGCGTGTCTTTGACAATTTTTTATGGGCTATAATGGAAGTGGGCGAGTTACCCCTCACAGCTTTGAAGGGCATCTCAGCCATCATCTTTACGTTCATTTTGCCTTCTGCCTTTATAGCAGCCGTCCCCGTTAACTGCTTCTCCACAGAATGTCCTTTCAAAGTAACATATGCCCTAATTTATTTTATGATAGTAGTTTTCTTACTAAAACATGTACACCGTTACGTTTGGCGTCGCTTTGAAGCCATCGGCGGTTAATAAAATATGATCTTTCTATAGAGGAAAAGACAATAGAATCTCAAACTTTCCCTTTACCATTCTCTTTAACGGCCTTTACGAATCCTCTTATATGCTCGACAGCATTCTCACTCTCAAACGCAGTCCCCACTTGAATAATATCTGCTCCGGCTTTGATGACATTGCCCGCCTGCTCTGCTGTTTTTATTCCTCCACCAACAATGTATGGCAAAGAAGTAGCCTTTCTTACAGCTGAAATCATCTCCAGAGGAATGTGCTCTTTTGGATTGCTGCCTGTATCTGTTAGAACATAGTGGAAGCCCATGAGCTCCGCGGCTGTTGCAAAAGCTGCTGCAATTTTTTCTTTATTTCGTGGTATCAAATCAACATCTCCTACCCATCCAACAGTCCCTCCAGGTTCGACTACGATGTACGCTAAAGGTAATGCTTCTATACCCATTTTCTTTATCAACGGTGCCGCCAACATCTGCGCTCTAGTTATCCAATAGGGGTTTCGCGAATTCATGAGGCTCATAAAGTACATGCCGTCTGCATAGGGTGTTATCGTTGCTATGTTTCCTGGGAACAGCACGACTGGCAAAGAAGTCTCTTCCTTTATGCGTTTTGTCACTTCGTCTAAAAATGGACCTTGAACTCCGATGCTTCCTCCTATTAATATTAAATCAACATCAGCCTCTCTCGCATTTTTGGCTGTTTCTACTGCGTGGTCTATATCTTTATAGTCTAATGGGTCTATCAAAGAGAACATCATCGCTCCATCTCTACTTAGCACATCTTGTATGTATCTCTTTATTTTATCAGCCATGCCTTTTTCCTGGTGCGTTAAGCTTTAAAAGAAGCTCTTTCAATCACACAAGCGTGGATGGCGAATTGCTTAAAGCTGTGAAATTTGAACCTGCTGAGGAGGATGAGTTTCTCAATACTCTAGCCAAGGACCTTGGCATGAATGTCAATGACCTTAAAGCGAGCTTTGAAGACCTCTCGTACAACTTTACTAATCTCCTGCAATCATTGGATGATGTTCCTGCATCTAAATTGGAGGACATCAGCGCTTTGATTGCCGATTCAAAGAGAATTGACGAGAATCTTATCTCCAACCTTCAAAAGATTTCGCCTAAATTAGCTTATAGCCTCAACAACATTAAATCGAGAGAGAAATTAGCCAATGTTTATGTAAAAGAGAACTTTAATATTCCCATATTAAATAGCACTATTGGCAAACCTCAGTCCATATTGGATTTGTTAAAGGCTGCTGTTAAATTGAAGAATGACAAGGCTGTGCCAGCAATTATCTCTGCTATGACAGCTTCCAAAGCGTATGTATCTCTCGGTTTGGCATTGTCTAATTCTGACATAGTAATACGACATGTATTTGTAAAGGCTATTATACCCTCTCTTCTCTCCTCGGCTATGAGTAAAGAAGACATCCGTATCTTTGTCCAGCACATCCGCAAGTACTTTTCCAAGACGCACACACATAGGGAGTTCTTCAAGGTTATCCAAAGCCTGCAATACCTCCTTTTTTTATTCGGCGTTTTCGATAGCACGGTGTTGGATGAATTCATGGGGTGTTTGCTGTGAGTTTTTGGGAAGAAATAAGTGAAATATTTGGTAAGGATGTTAAGCCACTTGAAGGTCTTTTGATGCCTGGGGTCTTTGAAGTCGAGCCTCCGCCGCACCACCAGAGCGTAGGCAGTAAATTATTTTCATTATCCGTTATGGGCAATCCAGTAGCTCTCTATTTATCCAATCTCTTTGTTTCGTTTGTCGAGAGTGTCACTCCTAAATGTTCTGAGAGGCAATACACTGCATATATATGGGAAAAAATGGCTGACGCTAAGAAAAATCCCTATGGCCTTAAAGAGTCCAAGTACATCTTAGAGGGGACTAGTAAAGGCCTGTTTCTCAATGGTCGGGCGTTTAGGAAAGGTGCTCGCATCTATAAAGGCAGTTTTACCCTTTACATGAGTGAAGACCCCCTTACAAAATCTCTTTTTGGCACATCTCTTCCAGAAAACCTTTCATTAGCTAGAACTATCTCAGCTCTTACTGAAGAAGGTATCTATGGTTGGAAACCTGTTAAAATTAAATTATCCTCCAATCCACTCATAGCTCTTGGGCAGGCGAGAGCTAAATTTGGTGATAAATTGGGAGGCATATCGTCTGGTAAGCTTTACTACCCAAATCCGGAGCACATGTTCAACCGCCCGGCTTTTAGTGAGATGATTTCATATATGGCGCCTTTGGATAGGCTTAAGTATGAGAATATCTACAAGCTTATGGTCGATGCTAGGAGGGCGTTCGCCTTTGGTATGAATATGGCCGGAAAGGTATTGGAGCTAAAAGAAAAGAAAGCCAGAGAATTGAGGTTCCTTATGAAGGAAGTTATAGTGCCGCAGGAGCTGGCATCAAAGAAGTGGAAGGAAGATATAGATTATGTTGTTGTCGATAATCTAATTGTTACAACGCTCGCTACACTTATTTTATCTCTAAACAAAGATGGTATGGTATATTTGACATTTACAGATAACTCTCTTCATATGAAGGATGTCAGCGGCACGGCTCTTCGAGAGGTGTCTCTTAAAAAAACCCACCCTTCAGATATAGCTGTGAAATACACATACTCAAAGAATAAAATATGGGCCAAGTATATGCGCACCCTTTGGAAAGAAGATATCTTCCCATTGACATTTGAAGAGCATTACACTATCGAGTCCTTTGAGGACAATGTGGCTGTGGTGATGCACCCATGAATAAATTAAAGGCCATGATGGCCGGCGATATAATCTTATCTGAAAATCCTGGAGAGATGATGCGCAAGTGGCGGGAGATTTTTGAGATATATCAGTCTGAATTGGCAGATTATTTACAGGTTTCGCCATCCACAATAAGCGATTATGAGAGCGGCAGGCGGGCTAATCCAGGCATAAAAGTCATAAAGCGCTTCGTTGATGCTCTGTTTGAGATAGATATGAAGAGGGGTGGCAAGGTAATCCGCCGCTTATTAGAGGGAGAAACTAATTACGGGGAGTATTTTGAAGTTCATGAGTTCTCTGTGGGTCTTAGTTTGAAGGAGTTTGCCAAGATTATAGATGCAAAGGTAGTAACAAACGAGGATATGGTAGAGGAAACTAAACTATATGGATATGTTCTCCTCCATAGTATCCGCGTCATGCTCGACATGCCTGAAGAGCTTTTCAAGGTACTAACCATGCATGCCATAGACAAGGCATTCATATTCTTGGAGGTAAGCACGGGCAGGAGCCCTTTGGTCGTTGTTAGGATAGCTGAAAATAAGCCGAAGGTGGTTGTTCTGCATGATTTGGATAAAGTTGACGAGCTTGCTAGAAAGATATCTGAAAGGCAGAGGATCCCAATTTTAACTACGAAGATATCTATAGAGGAGCTGAAGAAGCGTTTAAACCTCTAAAATGCTCTCGTGAGGCTATTCGTAAAAATATGCCATTTTTCGCCTCGCCTGACCGAAAGGTTTTTAAAGGAAGGCAAAAAATCGCCGTTTTTCGTCAGTCTTAACCGATAGCTTTTTAAACCTTATGTTTTCTCATTGTATCGACGAGACACCGTCGAGGTGTGAAATATGGGATCAAAAGTAGGACGTGAAAGGATACATAGGGAGGACGGTTACCTCTACTATGTGAGTAGTGACGGCTATGTATACGCTGTGCCTATGAAGCACAACAAGAGGGGCAGGAAGCACAAGGTGGGCACTGAGAAGATCCACAAAGAACCTGGCTACCTCTATTATGTAGGCAGTGACGGCTATGTATACAAGGCTAAGATGAACAGGGGTGGCAAGAAAGGCGCTAGGAGAAAGAAGAGAAGAAAGGCCGCTAAGAAGAAGACAACGAGGAAAAAGAAGAGCACAAGAAAGAAGAAAGCCACCAAGAAAAAGAAAGCCACTAAGAAGAAGAGCTCCAAGAAGAAGAGCTCAAAGAAGAAAAGAAGGAGGTAACCCCTCTAACCCCTTTTATTTTATTTATCTTTTTGGGCCTGGCTTTTTGAGACGACTAAATTGTGTTTTAATGTTGTTTTGGCGTTTTCACATAAATCCGACCTAAAATAGACTGACTTGGCTGTAGCCATTCTTTATTCTGTTTATTTGATTAGAATCCACTGAACTTCTTAGCGAACTCTGAAACCCTTAGGAATTCGTTTTCTTTTCCCTTTGCCAAGAGGTTTATTCTAGCCATTCTGAGAGCCTCTTTGACTTTTCTGGCTTCGCTTTGAGTGAGCGGCTTCCTTTTAATCCTCCTCTGCAGGCTCTCCAATGTTTTAAATACCTCTCGTGTTTTTGATACCTTGAAGTCTTTACTAAGGGAATAAAGTTTTTCAATGGTTGAAGCGCGCACCATGCTCTACTTGGGTCTTCAAAGTTTAAAAAGGTATTGTTTCATAGGGGGCACGGTGTTACTATGGGAAATGTAGCCATTATCGTTAGAGTTATACCAGAAGAACAGAATAAGATGGAAGAAGTGCTCTCCAAGCTTAAAGAGAAGTTTGAAGTTAAGGATGTTAAAGAAGAAGACATCGGCTTCGGAGCAAAGGCCCTCAAGCTCATGATTATAAAGAAAGATGAGGAGGGAAGCGATGTTGAGTCTGAGATTGAAAGCATCGAGGGCGTTTCTTCTGTGACTGTGGAGGATATTACACTCGTTTGATTTTTTCTTTCCACTCCTTTTTTAAAGATTACCCTCCTTCTATAAAGCCGTGCCTCGGTGGTGTAAGGGCTAGCATGGCGGCCTGTCGAGCCGCAGACCCGGGTTCGAGTCCCGGCCGAGGCGTTCTCCTTTTTAAACATTTATCTCTCTACTTAAACGGGGTGTTTTTATGGTCGTTAGAAGTAAGAGAACCTCTGCTGTTAGGAAGGTAGCGAAGCGCTTGGCTAAAGGCGTTAAAATTCAAAGAACAAGAAGAAAAGCAAAGGGCAAATATCGCTGTGCTCTTTGTGGAAGGACTATAAAGCATGAAGGGAAGATGCATGGCAGGTTATTCGCTGGACAGCTTTGCCACCGTTGCCTTGACAGGGTGTTGCGTTATGCTGTAAGGGCTAAGAGTGAAGGAATCGACAATGTGCCCATATCACTTAGGCCGTATGTTGAGGTGGCTATGAAGAGGTTCTGATATGCGTATAGCCATATCTGGCTGGGCTGGCTCTGGTAAAACAACCGTCGCTAAAGCTCTTTATGAACGGTTGAAGGAAGAGCTGCCAACTCTCTATCTTTTTACACCGACTTTCAAAGAAATCGTTGCAAAGATGGGCATAACTTTGGAGGAATATGAAAAGGCTGCTGAAAAGGATTTTTCCATAGACAAAGCCTTTGACGAGAAGATAAAAGAAGAATTTCTTGCTCATGAGCATGTTATACTCGCTAGTTGGCTTGCTGTATGGACTGTTGAAGATGTGGCTGATATAAGCATCTTCCTCCACGCGCCTTTGGATATAAGAGCTAAGAGGATTGCTGATCGTGATGCTATATCTCCTGGAATTGCAACAGCCTATGTCTTGGATAGAGACTATAGAAATGCCGCCAGATATAAAGCGATATATAACATAGACCTTTTTGATCCGTGGAATCATGTCGATGTTGGGTTGAATACAAAAGATTTGTCGTTAGAGGATGAAGTTGAAACCATCACCGCTTTAATAAAATCTAAAAGATTGATTTAAAAAACCTTCTTTGGAAAAGGGAGAGCATGGTAGCAATCAAATGTCAGAGATGCTCACGCATAACATGGACTGCTGTTGTGTGCAATTACTGTGGGAAGGTCGTATGCGACAAATGTGTTAAGACCAGCAAGAGGGTTAAACGCAGGGATATAGCAAAGCTTCACATATGCAAGGATTGTTGGAGCAACCTTGAGAAGAGGAAGATGTACAGAAACAATGTGCCTTTGATTATATCTGAGTTTGTCGTGCCAAAGGGCTGATATGTGGTTGTTGTGCGCATAGTTCTTCCTTCGGAAGATGGCAAAAGAATATACAAGGGCAGCTTTTATGATGCGCCCTTTTATTATATATACAAATTGAGCGCAGAAGGTTTAGAATTGATAAGGCGCGTCGATAAATCAGGTTTTTCGTATAGAATGGCCGATGTTTTGGTTATATTCGGCAGTCCGCAAGAGAAGTTAGGTATTCCTTTAAAGGTTATTTTTACGGAGCTTCTCTCCTTCGAAGACATATTCAATGTTCTCTTCAACTATGGTGATGAAATAGAAAGTGCTGAGCCGAACGCGCGGTTTGTGTTGTATTCTAATAAAATCAAAGAGGTTTAGGTATTCGCTGTTAGATTCGCCCTTCCCTCTTCATGGCGGCGTATATGGCTAAACCCACTATGAGAGCAGCACTTATATAAGCGACGAGGTTGTATGGGCTTATCTCTGTTACCAAGAATAAATAAACAGAGGCTCGACCTGCTGCAGTTATTACTTCCTCTACTATGCTTAATGTCATTGTCTGCCACATCTCTACTAAGCCCAATATAGCAAATGCGCCTATAATCAAGTCATTGCTTTTTTGAGCATAAGGACAATTTTGAATGAAAGCCGCCCATAACGCAGCACCGCCTAAAATAGCTATACTTATAAGGATAAAATATGTCATCAAACCCTCTTTCTTTGCCATGGCGCTTATAGAGGGTGAAGCTTTTTAAGCGTTGTAGTTGCCTTTTTAAAAGTATCTGTTCAAAATTGTACATGGTTGTCAACAAAAGTAAAGACCTTACGAAGGAGAATACGGATTTAGCGAAGAAGTTTCTTGGTAAGATAAATAAGGCAAAAGATGAGAAAGAACTTGAGAGGGTTGTTGATGGAAAAGTGGATGGTATTTTAAGTGTTATCCATAAACAGGGTGGAAAACTCCAAAAGAAAATTGTCGACGGCTCAAAACAACTGTTGAAGGCTGTGAATTGGAAAGCGGCGGATGCTCAAGGTGTCCTCTTCACGACATTTCAGGTTTATGGTCATGGTGCTGTTGCCCTTAGGCTCTTCTATGTCATGGCTGATATTGCAAAGAAGGAAGGTATGAACCTTAAACCTGGCTCGCTTTCAGCCAAGGATTTAACAAAACTTAAGCAAGAAGCTCTTGCTTGCTGCAGTCGTTTTATTTGGGGGCACTCTATTCGTAAAAAGAAGAGCGGTTCTAGGAATGGTCCTACTGGTAGCAGCAGTAGTAGCACTCAAAATGAAGGGGAAACTGAGAATGTAGATCCTGTTCAAAAGGCTTATTTAGAGGGGTCTATAGGAGTTATTAATAAGATGGTTAGAGAGCATATTGTTCCGTTGGGCGAACAACTTTCCCATCTTTACAATCAGTATGGCGGGGCTGGTGCTGGCTCTACATTTGCTAACATTGTAGCTATCTTTGCTCAAATAGAAGACAATATGTTCCTTCTTGGTGCACATAATGCGGAAAAGTTTTATAAGACATATTATCCTGTATTAGAAGCTGCACGGGATGATGTAACTAAAGCCCAAACAGAGCTTGGCAAATTGTATGCTAAATTCAAGAAAACTGGTCATTTATCCGAAGAGGAAATGAGGCGCTTTAGGGCATATACCCACGAATTTATAGAAGCCACCATGGATTTCATAAATAGTGTTGGTAAAGCTGTTGAGTTATTAGGACCTTTAGCTGTCCAAGAGAATGCGTCAGATGTAGCAAAGCAAACTATCTCAACACTTACTAAATATTTTGTCGATGGTCTTATGATTTATGGAGGTATAAGTCTTGGAAGGTTAGGCTTATCAGCTCTTAAAGGTTTGAGGAGTGAGGCTTTGTTAGAGCAAATTGCAGCTCAACCCACTCTTCTGAAGAAAATAGGTGTGGTGGGCGTGCCTGCTTTGACGAATGGAATTAAATATAGCATTTATGGTGGAATAATCGGTTCGCTTTATGGAGGTGGCTCTGCACTCTATAGACATTTTGAGGGCACAACCTTTAATCCTTATTTCAAGAAGTTTGCCGCTGCTGTTAAGAAGAAGGACAAAGAAGGTGCTGTAGCTATTTTGGAGAAATTGAATCAATTGTATATAAAAGAAATGGCGAATATAAAAACTCGCCTAGGTTATGTTCCAAAGAGGCTGCAAGTTTTATATAAAGCATATAATGCGGCTATGAAGAATCTCGCTTCTGATAGTGTGGATTGGGGAGAGATTACACATGCTGCTTTCGAAGCCGCCGTATACGGTGCAGCTATTGGTGCCTTTGTTGGCGTTGCTTCTGGTGTGGCTTCTACGGCAGCTGCTGCTGAAGCTTCTGCAGCAAGAGCGGCTGCTGAATCTACTAAACCTACTGGCGGAGCTGGTGCCGCAGAAGGGGCGGCAGAAAGTACGAAACCCACAAGTGCAGGAAGAAAGCCCGCCGCGCCTGAAGAGAGAGCTGCTCCTGTTGCTGCCAAAAAGGGCACACGTGGTGCTGCAGAGACTGGAGAGGGTACAAAACCTGCTGAAGCGGCTGAAGCAACACCTGAGAAGAAATTACCGCCAAAACCCAGGCCTTACAAGGAATTGAAGGCTATACGGGATAGAATTGATGAAAAGGTTCGTTCAGTTGTTAAGGAGGGTGAAAAGTCACCCAAGCGTTTCCCCATGGGTAAAGATGCTATAAACATTCGCCAGAGGTTCGCTCTAGGAAAGCGGCTTATTAAAGTCTACAATAAAGAGATCAATGCTCTTAGAAATGAGCTAAATAAATTGGAGAGATTGTACGCCGATGGTTCTAACCCAAAAGCTGTGGCAGAGGTTGAGAGTAAAATAGCTGATTTGCGAATGAGAATCAATGCTCTGAAAGATGAAGCCAATTTAATCCATAATCGTATAGCGCAGGATTTGAAGCTGCTGGATAAGGATCCTGAGTTGGCAATGGATGTGGCAAAGCAGTCTGATTTCAAAGGCAAGGTCGATGCTGCCAAGAAAGGATTTGAAGACCTTGAAGCCAAGTATCGTGGAGCAGAATCTCAAGTTAGTAGTGCTGCCAACGATGTCGAGGCTTTGCAATCAGAAGTTTTGAACCGTATTAAAGGCAAGCTTCCTGTTTTGGACGCCGAAGGAAATATTAAAGAGTATGTAAAGCCCAAAGTGGCAGCAGACAAGAAATACAAGCCTATATACAACGATGAAGGGGATTTAATTGGCTACGAGCTTCCAAGGAAGGTTAAGGTTGGCGAAGTGATAAATAAAATTAACGAGGTGGTTGAGCAGGGTGTTGAAAAAGTTAAAATGGGCGCTAAGAAAGGTGAAGAATGGGTCTTCGAAGGAGGAAGATGGGTTAAGAAGGTTGGTGCAGGTGCTAGAAATGTTGCAGGCAAGATTGTAGAACAAGCTGAAGCAGGTGCTAAGAAGGTTGGCAACAAAGTCGTAGAAGGTGCTGACAAGGTTAAGAAGGTCGCTAATAATTTGAAGGAAAAAGTCAAAAAGAAGCCTGGGGAAGGTTTAGGCCCGGAAGCTCATGCACCTGATTTGGTCGTTAATAAGTCTTCACTTATGTATGTTTATGACCTGCTAAGGACGGTTAATCGTGCATTCGATAAGATCTTATTTGAGCTTAAGAATGGCAAAGTCACTGAAATTACTGATACTACATACTCTGTTGACAATGCAGAAGTTGCTCTTAAGAACACGGAAGCATTATACAAGAGATATACTCAACTTCTTGAAAAGGCGAAGAAGAATGCTACAGTTGAAGGAGAAATTGAGGAAATTACAGCGTTCCAAGAGAATGTATTGCCCATCCGCACTCAGCTCGAAAAGCTTAAAGGATATTTTGATAAACTAAAGATGATATCTGCTGAGGATAAAGCTCGCTTCAAATCTCTCAAAAAATTAGTTAATAACTTGCTTAAAGGCTTGAAGGCTGTAAAACCTCCTAGCGCGGAGTAAGCGCTGCTTAACTCCCATTCTTTTTTAAAACTTTTCTCCTGCTTAAATGGGAGTAGCTCCGATCGTCTAGTGGTCAAGGATGCTGGCCTTTCGAGCCAGCGACCCGGGTTCGAATCCCGGTCGGAGCACTTCTATGAGATGATATGATGGATATTGATAAGTTCAACATTTATCGAGGAAAAGGTTACTTAGTAGTTACTGCTATAGCCTTGCTTTTTCTTGTAGTGGCTGTGGTGAATATCCCTCATATAAGAAGGGGTGTTGAATTCACAGGTGGTATACTGGCCATAGCAGACATAAACCATTCCATTGATGTCGATGCTTTAAAGGTTGATTTGGAGCAGCATGGCTATGTTGCACCATCAGTTTTACAGTATAAAACAGCTTATGGCTATCATATTGAGGTGGAAAGCCCATTAACCCCTCAACTCATTAAAGGAGAAGAACTTCGCGACGATATAGACGCTCTGTTGAAGGAGTATGCCGATTACGCTAACAGAGGCAAAGAAAGCGAAGGAAAACCCGTTTTAGACAAAGCTCTTCAAAAGCTCAAAGAACTTGAAAGCTTGGCTGGTTTGAATGAAACTGCTTCGACGCCGTTAGATATCCAAGAATTATCTACGAAGAGCTTAAACACCCTCCGTTCAAATGAAGAGGCGCGTTTGTCTTCTATATTGGAAAAATATATCGGCAAGATATTTTCATTAGAAACCGTTACGCCCATGCTTAGCAAGTCCTTCGCCGAGAAGGTTAAAGCAGCAGGCATAGCGTCTGCTGTGCTAGCAGTTATCTTCGTTTTCGTTGTATTCAAGAGGTTCGCTCCTTCTTTGGCTGTTCTTACAGGGGCTACATCTGATATATTAATAGCTCTCGGCTTTTTGGGCCTAACAGGCATTCCATTAACATTGGCGAGCTTTGCAGCTCTTCTAATGCTTATTGGTTATTCTTTGGATACAGATGTCCTTTTGGCCATGCGTATCCTGAAGACAGGAAAGGGCGATCCGAGAGACAAAGCATGGGAAGCCCTTAAGACGGGTAGCACCATGACATTGACAGGTCTGCTCAGCTTTACTGTTCTATTCGTCGTTGCACTTATTCTTAGAATCTCCACCTATTATCAGATAGGTGCCGTTGTCCTTGCAGGTCTTGTTGGCGACTTATTCGCAACATGGGGTATAAATGCCGTCGTTTTGCTTCATGCCATTGTGGGGGATAAAAAATGATTGACAACTTTACAAAAACACTGTTTGTAGTTACAATTATATTTGCCGTTTTAATAGCGGCCTTTCCGAAGGCCTCTGGCCTTACAATGATATTGGCTGTTTTCGTCTTTGGAGGATTTTCACATTACACTCAGAACAGAAACGAGAAGATTGCCCTTCTGCTTTCCCTTCTGGCTTTGGCTGTTATAAATATACTCACGAGCGGCATTCGTCTCGGTATTGATTTTAAGGGTGGTGTGCGTTTGCCGGTTACTCTTAGCCATTCTGTAGACGCCGATACAATGGCTGAAATCGTCAATAAGCTTAAAACGCGTGTATCCTCTCTTGGCATGGAGCAGGTTATGGTTAAAGCTGTTGGCAACGACCGTCTCTTCATAGAAGTGCCGGCTGGAGACGAGCAACTCGTCGACCGTGTTATAAAAGTCGTTACAACACAGGGTGTATATACTGCAATAGTAGATGGAAGGGTTGTTTTAGAGGGTCGCGACATTGTTCCAGGCACTGTCAGCCCGCTTTCCCGCAACCAACTTGGCGGTGCTGATTGGGGTATAGGTTTTGCAGTAACCAGGGAAGGAGCAGAAAAGTTCGCCCAGCTTGTAAGAGGTAAAGCAAACATGCCTGTCTTCATGTTTTTAGATAAACCCTACAACTCCACAGTTATAATCCCCTCTCAATGGCTTGAGGACACTGCTAAAAACCTCTCAGCTCAGGCGGAGCCTCTTGGCATGGAGGTTTCTGCTATAGATATATATACTGCTCTTCAAAAGGCTCTCGTCGATGATAAGGGAAAAGTGAATCTTCTCTTAGATACTTCTCCACAGGTTAAAAACCTCAGCGGAGAAATTATAACAACGAAAGCCATAGCAGATAGGCTAAACCTATCAAATAAGACACTCAATATTACTTATGTTAGTGAACAGGACCTCTATCCTAAAGTAGGGCTCTCTTATAAGAGGAAAATGATATATCCAGACACATGGAAGGCTGTTGGTTTAATGTCAGCACCAGCTCTTAGCGAGCAGATAACAAATGGAAGGATATCCATGAGTTATGTCGTGAGCGGCAGTGCGCCTCAAGGATTGTCCTCTATAGAAAGGAACGAATATGTTAAAGAGACTGAGAGGCTCATATCATCGGTGTTGAAAGGAGGCGCATTCCCCGTTAAATTATTCATAGGCAGTAAAGAGGTTATTCCAGCCCCTCTCGGTGAGAAGTTCCTGAAGTATTCAGTCCAAGGTCTGCTTGCCTCTATAATAGCAGTTTCTCTATTCATAGCTCTTCGTTATAGGCGTTGGAAGCTCGTCATTCCAATTCTCATCATTACATTGATAGAAGTCTTTATTCTTATATCAACGGTGGGTTCATTTACAATAGATTTATCTGCAATGGCAGGTCTCATAGCTGCTGTAGGTGTTAGCATCGACGCTCAGATTATTATAACTGATGAGCTGCTTAAAGGGAAGAGCAAGGAGGAAGCATTAAAGAAGGCCTTTGAAATCATAAACAACAATGTTGTTTTAGCTGTCCTCGTATTCCTGCCATTATTTTTCACGCACATCGTTGAAATAATCGGCTTTGCAGTAACAACAATATTCAGCTACATACTCGGTGCTTTGGTTTCTAGGCCTGCCTATGCTGCATTGGTCGAGAAGATATTCGAGGGCTAATATGCTTTATTATAATGGTGGGCATGAGGTAAAGGCTGTCTATTGGCTTACTGGTTTAATCATTCTCTCCTTTATTTTGCAGATGGCGATTCCGGGATTTACAGACGCGTTTATCTTCGACCCAACGACGGCCTTAGCAAAGCCATATACTATCTTAACGACGATGTTTTTGCATGCGAGCTTTTCCCACATCTTCTTTAATCTATTAGCCCTTATAATGTTTGGTCCTATTGTTGAGAGTCGTGTCGGTGCAAAAGCTTTCTTAATTATATATTTTCTTTCAGGCATCGTCGGCGGAGTTCTCTATTGGCTTACAATCATTGCAGGCATAATTCCTCCTTTGCCAGCGCTTGGAGCCAGCGGGGCCATTTATGGAATACTAGCGGCTGCAGCAGTCTTTTTCCCTCAGCTTGTCGTCTATGTTTGGTTTATACCAATGAGGATGCGCACTGCATTGGTGGTTTGGTTTTTAATGGAATTCTTTGGTGTTTTTGATGTTGGCTCGGGCATAGCTTCGGCAGCACATCTCGGCGGTTTAATTGTTGGTTATCTCTATGCTAAAAGCCTAAAAGATAGAGAGAATAGGTGGCTTTACCCTGACAGTTTTTAAGGATTTTTGTGTATATATTAATTATGCATTCAAAATTAAAAGATGAGGTTGCTAAATTATCTACTTTGCTTCCTAGAAAGTCGCGAAAGTTTTCTTCAATGAAAGTGCAAGCCCAGAGGTTTTTGAACGAAGTGGAGGATGATATTGTAAAAGCTCTCTTCATATACCTCACACCTTATTCTAAAAAAGACCGTGTTTTTGCCTTTGTAAATAGAGAAACATTCTCGCGTTTGAACGATTTCGCTAGTGAATATTTCAGTAGAGAAGATATTATCATTTATGCTCAATCTGTCGATAATTTGCTTGATATCGTCTTGTGGATAAAAAATGGTAGAGGAGCTCCGCCTTGGCCGCGTGCGCCATTAACTTATGGTAAGGAGTCATCAGATTCCAACCGCAAGCTTTAAAACCCATTTATCTATAATATTATATGCTCAGGCTGGAAAACCTCTATGTGCGTGGTAAGGATACCTCTTATATCGTGAAAGGCATTCATATTCATGTTAAGCCTGGGGAGATACATGCTCTTTTGGGACCTAATGGCTCTGGCAAAACCACCCTGCTTAACGCTTTGGCAGGCCATCCCAATTATCTCATGGAGGGCACCGCTTTATTTAACGGCAAAGTACTATCTAAATTAACGCCTGAAAAACGATTTAAGGAAGGTCTCATGCTTCTATTTCAACAGCCCCCATCTATAGAAGGCTTGCGTCTCTATGATTTCTTAAAGATGGTGTGGCTTACGCAGAAGGAATTAGATGACGACATAAAAAACATTCGACTATTCAACAATGATTTGAAAAAAGCCCTAGGAAGCGTCGGCGTTAAAGAAGATTTAATCTATCGCTCCTTTAACGACAAGTTTTCCGGCGGTGAAAAGAAGCGCATAGAACTTTTGCAGCTCGAGCTATTCAAACCAAAGCTTGCATTAATCGATGAGGTCGATGCTGGTTTGGATGTGCAGGCATTGGAGTTGCTTAAGAGCCGCCTGAAAGAACATGTTAAGGCAGGTAACTCTGCTTTACTCGTTACACATAACTTTGATGTTCTTAATCATGTAAAGCCTTCTCGTGTTTATATCATGCTCTCGGGCAAAATCATAGAGACTGGCGATTTAGAAGTCGTTAAGCGCGCCCACAGAGCATGGAATGACTGACGCTCTAAAAAAGCCCCTCCTAAGATTGCCTTTTTTCACAACCCCTTTGAAGGTGATAGAGGGAGTTCATGCTTGAATCTATAGCTGTCTATGAGCATTGCAGCCTTCTTTATGGATTCTGACCTATTAGAATAGACATCTGTTAAGCCTTCTTTTATGAGCTGTTTTACATACAAGCCAAAATCTGAAAGATTCGTTGAGCCATCTTCCAGCATTTTTTCTATCACAATGGCCACGATTTCCTTTCCCACTTTGTCGAAGCCCCATGTTGCTAGGGCATAGGTTACCTGATTTATAAAGTGCTCTCTATCAGCATTATTCGCTCTTTTCCATAATATGACGAGCTTTTTCTTATATTCCAAAGGAAAATCTGCAAAAGGACCTTTCATAATCTCACCTCCTCAGCCAAAAAATTCCTTACTCTGCTAAGAGAGCTTAGATTTTTTTCAGCTTCTTCTTTAACATAAGCCTTTATCGCTTGAAATTTCTTCTCATCAACTTGTAGGGATGGCTTTCTTTTATTCAGCAACTTTTCCAATTCTCCTTTACTTATGTGGCTTGCCCTCAAAAGTGCAGGTTCAAGGATTTGAGTTTCTATTATGTTTTCCAAATATACCTCTAAGGTTTTTGGATTCATTCTATTAAGCACATCTTCGAAGCTTTCCATAGAATCGTTTATCTCTGCCAGACTGTGAAAATCTTTCCCTTTGTAATTAACATCTACTTTGGTGATGGGTTCTGTCTTTCTTAAAGAAAATTCTTCTTCTTTCTCTTTCAAGGCCTTTTCCTTTGCCATATAATCCTATCTCATTAATAATTTAAAAACCTTCCTATCTGACACATATGTGCTTTTGGAACTTGGACTGTCTTTTATGAGAATGCTCTCTGCATACATTCTATCACTAGGCGTTGCATATTCTGTTGGCTATATCATGGCTAGAAATCGTCTATTCGAGAAATTCTTAATGCCCTTTATAGATATCCTTCAATCCGTGCCCATACTAACATTCTTTCCTGTTGCACTCTATGTATTCATACAATTAGCCCCGACGACACTCGGCCCTGAAATAGCAGTTGTCTTCCTAATATTCACGAGTATGGTTTGGAACCTGATATTCGCTGTTTATGAAAGCCTTTTGGATTTGCCCCTCTATTTGAAGGATGTTTCAAAGATGTTTGGCATGAATCGTTTTGCTAAATTGTTTAGAATATATATACCCCTAACTCTTCGCGAAATTATTCCGAACTCAATGGTTAGTTGGGCCAATGGCTGGTATTTTCTTATAGCCACTGAAATTATTGTTATAGGCTCTCAGCGTTATGAGCTTAAAGGCATAGGCAGCTATTTAATGAATGAGGCTATAGCTGAGCATTTTGGCAATGTTCTGGTCGGCATAGCGGCTGTTACTGGTTTAATTCTCTTTATGAATCTCTTTATTTGGAAACCCATTTTAGCATCTCTCTCCCTTATTTTTTCAGGCAAAAAGGAATGGAACATTTATGATTATCTTCTTAGCCCTTTGCCGACGCAGGGGAGCTTCGTTTTAAGAAAACTTAAATCCATATGGGCGGCGATTTATTATTCTTTGAGGGATTTGCCTATGGACCCTCTTTTAACGGCTGGGAAGCTTGCTGTAGAGGCTTTGCTCGTCGTTTTGTTCGTCGTGTTCTTATGGCACAGCTTATGGGCTGTTGCCTTTGCCTTCAACCATCTTCCGAAGGAAGCCCCAACCATACCTTTGGCGTTTGTGCTGTCATTTTTGCGGATAATGGCGGCTTTTGTCTTGAGCCTCTTATGGACACTGCCTGTGGCGTATCTCCTCAGAAAATCCCCTAAAATTGAAACCCTTGTATTACCTCTCTTCGAAGTTCTGGCTGCCATACCTGTTACAGCCCTCTTTCCTATTCTTATAATTCTCTTGTTGGAATTTAGTCCTGACTTGAATTTTGCGTCGGTAGTTTTTCTTATGACTGGCATGCAGTGGTATCTCTTCTTCAACATCTATGGCGGTTTAAGGTCGTTGCCTGCTTTTGCCGAGGATTTGAAGAAGCTTTTCAGGGTTTCTGAAAAGAGCTATATAAAGAATGTCATATTTCCTGGCATCCTGCCGTTGCTTGTCGTTGGAGCTATAAGCGCTATAGGCGGCGGATGGAATGCTGTTATTGTAGCGGAGTTTTTCCAAACAAAGACAGGTATTAAAAGTGTTTTAGGTATAGGCTCCTTAATGGATAAGGCGTTGTATTCGCAGGGCAGTCTTCCGCTCCTTGTTTTAACGGCGTTGAGCGTAGGTGTAGTTATCCCATTAATAAACATTTTCATATGGAGGCCCATAATGAAGAGGGCATCTGCCATAGGGGGGCGAGTAAATGGCTAAACACGAGCGCATTTTGGTTGTGAAGCAGCTCGCCAAAGCTTATGGCGGCGATCCAGATAAAGGCTGGATATTTCGAGATGTTGATTTTGCCCTGCATAAAGGCAGAATTTTGGCTATAATTGGTCCATCGGGCTCTGGCAAAACGGCTATGCTCAGAACTATTGCAGGATTGGAAAAGCATGAAAGCGGCACAATACACTTTACATACGCTAAAGGTCCTCATCAAGATTTGGTTTCCATGACCTTTGAAGAGCCTGCTTTACTGCCGTGGCTCACCGTCGAGCAGAATGTTAAGCTTGCTTTGGAACATCTCAACCTTCCAAGAGAGGCTGAGGAGCGTCGCATTGCCGAGGCGTTGTCTGTTGTTGGTATGCAGGGTTACGAGGATGTGTTTCCTTTTGAATTGTCTAAGAGCATGCAGAGAAAAGCCAGTTTAGCTCGCTCTCTATCTGTTGATCCCATTGTTTTGCTCATGGATGAGCCTTTTGATAACCTAGACCCCCTCAGCGCCCTTGCCTTAAAAGAGGAGCTTCTCCGCCTTCTCTCAGATGAGCAACCTGTCGAGGGTGTTATATTCTCTACGAATAGCGTTGAAACTGCTGTTAGCACTGCTCATGAAATTCTTATACTCGGTGGAGAAGGAGGAAAACCAAAGGCAAAAATTCCCGTGAATGTGCCGTTCCCTAGGGATTTAAAAAGCAAAACCCTTCAAGCTTATATTGATGAGGTTTATGAATATCTATTAGATTAGGTGATAAGATGTATAGAATACCCTTTGCTGACATTATCGAGGTGATTGGCCTCTTGGAGCTTGTCAATGATTATGCTGGCGAGGCTCCTCTCGACGAAATTCACAACTATACAGGAATCGAATTTGATGAATTAAAGCCCGTCGTTGAGTCTGCTAAGATTCTTGGCTTGATAGAATTGAAAGGCCAAAAGCTTCGCTTGACTGATATCGCTAAAAAGCTTTTGAACATGGACCCTGAAGAGAGAAAGGCCTTTATAGCCTCGAAGATTCGCCAGCTTCCCATTTTTAAGAAGATTGTCGAGGAATTGGAAAAGAGGGGAAGCATAGCACATGCTGATTTAGAGAAGATATTGGAGGAGCAAACCTATGATGTAGATGATGCTTTGAAGAGCGTAATCTCATGGGGAACTTATGCCATGATTTTCGATTATGACCACAACGACGGCAAGGTTCTGCCATGGAGGGATTAAGTGCCTGGCGACGAGCGCAATCACAAGCCCAAAAGCAGCCCGAAAACATACAACGAGGTTTCCAGGAGAAATAGATTTAGGGCAGATTTTGAAGGAAGGCAGGTTGCTCTTAACCTTGGCAGGGAACTCCGTGCGACGAGCGAAGCAGAAGTAGAAGCTTTGAATAGGAGAAGGTATATACGCGTAGGCGAAACTGTCGTTGAACTAGAGTTTGACGGAATGCCTGCCTATGCCTTGGATAAGCTTTACTTTACTGTTTTGGCTGTTGATTTTAATGGCAAAGTCTTGTGGGCTAATAACCAGACTGCTAGAAATATCTCTATATGGGAAGAGGAGACAGGCCAAGAAGCTCCTATAAAGGGCGGCGAAGAATATATTGATAAGAGTATGTTCGATTTCATACAGGGCGAGGAGGAAAAGGAGCGCTACAAAGAGATTTTATCCTATGTTAAAAAAGGATACACAGTTTTTTCGTATGTCGATGCTAAAGAGGACGAAGATATGCCCTGTGATTCTCGTGAATTTTCTAAAAATGCACTTATATATAAGAAGCTCAATATGATTCTGAATGGAGAGGAGAGAGAAGTCGTTCTACAGTTGGGCATAACCTTTACTCAAGCCATAAATCTTTTGAAGAACCTCTCCTTTATTAGGAATAGTCAGAAGGCCCGAGGGAAACGCAAGGCTTTTTTCATGTGGAAGCACATTGCGCCTCGCCATTTAAATGATGTTAAACAGCAGGAGAGGCTTCACATTCCACACACACAGCTTACCCTATCAAAGCCCTCTGCGTTTTCACAACCAATCAATCCATATCTTCTATTGGCATCAATACCTTTGATAACATCTGTAAGCCCACCATCGAATCGTTCTTATCCAGATAACCACCCAGTTTATGATAATACTTATGACGCGGATGAGGCACGCCATAACAGAGGAAGCAGTGCAAAATCGTCTAACAGCAGCTCTCCATCTGATAATTCACCCAATTATTCATTTAATTATTACACTTATACTTTAAAAGATGGCTGTCGTCGCATATTAACTCTTCCTCGATCTAAAAGTGCAATTAATCGTGTTGAGGATGAGCTACTTGCAACAGAGAAATTTGCCAACACGCAGAGGTATGCGAATAAAATCATTGACACCCTGCCTCTAAAAAAAGCATCTCCTAGCAATATTCAAAATGCTCAATCGTATAAAGAATCGTTTGCTGATAACATCTCAATTGGGCGTAGCAACTATGATACTTACGATAAAAGCCAGGAGAAAACGCCAAATATCCTGCTTCAACGACCTAACACACTTTTGACTAATTCCCCTCTAAACAAATCTAGAAAAGGGAAGGAGGGGACAATACGAAACAGCGCACTTTTGAATGGGGTGCAGGAGGAAGAAGATAAACTGAAGCTCATTGCTACTAAACAGCGTGTAAATAAAGGGGCTGATAAAGATGATTTGGTTGTTTTAAAGCCCTTTACTCTCAAGGTGTATGTATATGCGAATAAAGTTCAGCGACGCTGAAGTTGTCTTCGACGGCGAAATTTTATACTTAAAAGTAAAGGAACTTATCTATCCTTTATCTCCTTCTAAATTTGGATATTCAACTTATCCCAAGAAGCTTATGATTTTTGGTGGCGATGAAGAAGTGTCGTCTAATCACAGATTATATACCTTTTTTCTTACAGAGCAGGGCAGTAAAAGAGTCGTCGAAGCATCCGCTCTCTTCGAGCCAAAGACATTTTCAATGACCACCTCCACTTATAATCTTTCTTTCCCGCTGTTTTCCCCTGTCGATGTTAAGACAAAGGAAGGTGCTACACTTCTTACATCAAACACGGCGTATGTTTTGCTGAGGCGTGGGAAGGTTATGTCTGCCAACATCGGCGATAAAATTTTGGCATCAGATATAGGGAAGGATGGCCGCTCAGCTGTTGTGGTAACAAAAAACACAATACAGCTTGTATCTGAGGATCAACGCTATGAAATAAAAATTGATAAACCATTCGCTTCCTCCATTAACATATCTACCGACAATGAAAAAGGATTCTTTTCAGTTTTCTTTATAACCGATGGAAAGCAAAGCTATCGCGTTGGCTTGAAAGAGGGAGGTGAAGTTTTATATGGACATAGGCCAAATATATTCTATGCCCACAAAAAAGATTGATTTCATGCAATTGCCCTTAGCCTTACAAGAGCGCGCAGCTTATCGTTTTCTGGCTTTGCCTTATGAAGAAACGACATCTTATCTAAAGGGCACTTCAAAAGCTCCTGAAGCTGTAATTAATGAAAGCCACAATGTGGAACCCTTTGATTTAGGTGTTAACGCAGCGTCAAGAGGAATTAAAACACAATGGCTTAATAATCCAGAGGAATATAATATCGAGGGGCAAAATGAAGGAAGGTCTTTTGATGTTATTGTTGGTGGAGAGCACACACTTACTTATTATACTGCTTTGAAGCATGAAATAAATACCCTATTTATTTTCGACGCTCATCTTGACTTATACAACGAGTATAATGGGAAAAGTTTAGCCCATGCTACATGGTTGAGGCGTTATATTGAGGAAAAGCCTGGTGTTGAGGTGTATGTTTTTGGCGTAAGGGTTGGAAGTGAAGATGAATTTATTTTCGCTAACAACAACGGTGTAAAAATTAACGATGCTCTTTTACCTAAGGGCAAAAAAATCTATTTGTCCGTAGATGTCGATGCCCTGGACATCTCTGCGATGCCATGCACTTCCAATCCAGAGCCTGCTGGCCTTTCTTGGGAAACTTTGTTTGGCATATCTGAAAGCTTATTTTCTCGAAATAATATCGTCGCTGCTGATGTTGTGGAACATAAACCCTGTAAAGAGCTGCCCCAATTTAGCTATGCTGTGGCCAAACTTATATATAGGCTGTTTTCATTAAAAGAAAAATATAGAGGTTAAAAATTACTCTTCCACCTTTTTGAAGAGCATTAGTTCCTCAGGTATAGTGGCTTCATCGCCTAATTTGCCTAATTCGACATCCTTAATGTTTAGGTTTATGTTGAAGCTTTCCATAACCTTTTTCGTCGAAACAGGAAGAAGTGGCTTCAGTAAAGTGGTCATATATAAGAATGCCTCAAGTGTATTCCTTAGAATCTCTTTTGCCTCTTCACCTTCCTTGCGCCATGGTTCTTTCTCGTTTAAATATGCATTTATATCGCCTATGCCGTGAAGGAAGGATTCGCCGTAAAAGTTCAGCAGTTTTTCTACATCGTTTGCCTCTGCCAACTCAATTATTTTTTCTTTTATGTTTTCGAGCTTTTTGAATCGCTCGTCCAATTCTTTTGGACTTTCTCCTTTAGAATCTCCAAAGGCTCTCTGCCAGAGTTTAGCCAGCCTATTCGCTAAATTTCCATAGTGGCCTAGAAGCTCGCTGTTATGTGCTTCTTTAAACCCTTTCCAGCTGAAATCTCCATCGTCTCCAAAAGGAACTTTTGTTAGGAGATAATAACGGAGCGTATCAACGCTATATCTCTCTGCGACCTCTAGAGGGTCTATGACATTGCCCAAGCTTTTACTCATCTTCTTTCCATCTACTGTTAAAAAGCCATGGGCTATTTCTCTCTTCGGCAGTTCATAACCTGCTGAGATAAGCATGGCGGGCCAAAGAACGCTGTGGAACCATATAATGTCTTTTCCCATGAATTGCAAATCAGGAGGCCAGAATTCCATCTTGCCATCCAACCCACTCATATAATTGAGTAGGGCGTCGAACCATACATACGCAACATGCCCTTCATCAAAGGGCAGGGTTATACCCCAACTTACCTGACTCACGGGCCGTGATATACATATGTCTTTAATGTCGTCCATTTTGTTGAGGATTTCTTCTTTGTATTTTGGGGATAAAAACTTGGGATTTTCCTTGAAATATTTGAGCAGCTCATCTTTATATTTTGTCAATTTGAAGAAATATGCGTCGATTCTCTTTTTCTCCACAGGCTTATGGTGATAGGGGCATAGCAAGCCGGGCATGAGTTCCTTTTCAGTATAATATCTCTCGCAACCTACACAATAGTATCCTTCATAAACATCCTTGTATATATCGCCTTTCTCATAAACTTTCCTCAGTACATCCCTGACGAGCTTTTTATGTCCATCTTCAGTGGTTCGTATGAATCTGTCATAGCTTATTCCCAATTTCTTCCAGGCTGCTTTGAAGCTGTCAGCCATTTCATCCACTAATTCTTGTGGGCTTTTTCCTTTACTTTCAGCAGATTTTTGTATCTTCTCGCCGTGTTCATCCACGCCTGTTAAAAAGTATGTCTTATAACCAAGTTCCCTGTAAAGGCGAGCGAAGAAATCGGACACAATTGTTGTGTATGCGCTTCCTATATGTGGTTTTGAGTTTGGATAATAAATTGGGGTCGTTATGAAACGCTTCATTCTATCCTGCCTCTCAATTATTCGTTCCCTTCTGAAGCAGGAGCTAGGTAATATCTAATTTTAGCACCCTCTACTGTCAATTCCATTTTGAGGGGCATATCTGTATTCATATAAAGCCTTACGAGGTCGCCTTTGCTTACTGATTTCAGTATATCATCCAAGTATTTGACAGGGTAAAGGGCTCCTGCCTTTTCTTCGACCTTGACTTCGAGTATTTCTTCGCCTTTTTCGAACTCTTCTTTAACCTCACCGAAGTCGCTCTTGGCAGCAGCAGCGAAACCGTCTGGGGTCATCTCGAATCGGATGTAATTTGCTACGATGCTCGCGTCTTTTATGATATCTTTGAGAGCTCCTGCATCCATCTTCAAATTATTAATGTACTCGACATTCGGCTCCTTATTGAAGCCGCCTTGGCTCAACTCAAGAAGAGGCACTTTGAAGGACCTCTTACTCTTTTTGCCTATAAATCGGATTTTGAGCATCTTGCCATCTAATTCCAAGCCCAATTTCTCTTCTGCCTTTGCTCGTTTCAATATGTTTTTCAAGTAGTTTATATCCAAGCCAAGCTGCTCCTTTTTCTCAACTTCGTATTCGTTAAACATGTCTTTTGATATGGCGAAAGCTATCATGGAAACCTGACTTGGGTCCATGGCTATGAGTCCTATACCATCTTCATTCACTTCTAATGTGCCCTCATCTATAATATTCCACACAATTTCCATTGCCTTAGCGAAGCCCTTGGCTGACGGATAAATTAGTTTCATCTTAACACCTCATGCCCTTTTATTTGAAAATATATATAAAGCTTGTGTATTCGCATTATTCGCCTTTTACAACTTTTTATACTCAGGAGGTTTAGAAAAACACGAATAAAGGGTGGAACAGAGCTATTTTACGATAACGCGCTTTTTAACCAGCCGCGCTCCTTCATCGAAAAGCTCTTCGAACCAAAAGTGACCCTCTATTTTATTCCTATTTAAGACATGCGGCAGCCAATGAGGATCATCTTCCCACATCTGCTCGAAGGGAAGTTCATCCAATCTAAACCAAGATGGCATCATCTCCTCACTCTCTTTTATATCGCCAGACCATTTTTTCACAATATAAACTTTGACATAAAAGCCGATCTCCTCCCCATTGTAGAAATAAAGCTCTCCCATATATTCATAATCGACTATTTCAACACCACACTCTTCTAGAATCTCCCGCCTCAATGCCTCTTCGAAGTTTTCTTCTTTTTCAACTTTGCCGCCAAATCCATTCCACTTATTCACGCCGTAGCCCCTCTTTTTTAAGCCAAGCAAAACTTTGTCTCCATCTATGAGAAAACCCAGCACAGCCTTTTTCATATTAATCATCTAATTCTCCACTTTTGTTGTTTATGAGCTTTGAGCTTTTTAACCTCTCTGGGTTGAATGCAACTCTCGACCTTTTTATCACAGCCCCTTCAATGTGGAAAGGCTTTTGATCGTATCCAAAAATAACAACATCCGGCTTGACTATGCCTATTGTGTCCTGTGGATTTTCTCTCCCTGCTATGGCAGCATCCACTGCTTTAACACTCCCTATCAATTCCACTCGCTCTTTTAATGTGTGGAGCGGTTTTCTTCCCTTTTTGCGTATATGCTCATCTCGAGCTACAAAGACGACGAGCACATCCCCCTCCCTTTTAGCATCTTCCAAAAATTTAACATGTCCAAGGTGGATTGTGTCGAATACACCACCTACAGCCACAACCTTTATGGCTTTCCTAATATTTTCTTTGAGCCAATATTTGCCATTCTTTTCTTCTAAGAGTTTCTTTTCATCGTCTTCTAATTTGTCATAAATGTCTTTGCTTATGCCCTCGCCTTTTATTTGCATGATGTAGAGATGTTTGATTTTACTTTTATCAGCCACACCCTTTTAGGTTTCTTAAACCTTTTAAAGGCAACACAGCCTTGCACATTTGTGAGAAAATTTTGAGCGGAAGCTTCATCAAAGAAGAGGAACTTTTTTGGCGGACCTTCTTCAAAAGAAACTTTTTAAGAAAAAGTTCCATCAAATGAACTTCTTGGGAAGAAGTTCAATCAAGAACTCCAAGGAATTTCTCGATCAAACCTCTTTTTTAAAGAGGTTTGTTTTCTTGATTAAACTTTTCTTTTCTAAAAAAAGAGGTTTTCTTGATTAAACTTCTTTTTCTAAAAGAAGTTTATATGGACCCTGGGGGATTTGAACCCCCGGCCTTCCGCGTGCGAGGCGGACGCTCTACCACTGAGCTAAGGGCCCTATGCGTGAAAAAGAAAAAAAGGATTATTACTCGTCGTCATCCTCGTCCCAGAAGTCATCATCATCCTCATCGTCTTCATCATCCCAGAAGTCCTCTTCTTCGTCATCATCTTCGTCGTCTATCTTCATGGGGACGATTTTTTTCATATCTACAACCATTTTCCCACCAACCTATTTCGCAGGGCTAATCTTTTTAAATGATGACTGTAAGATATAACTATGGCTAGGCTGAAATTCTCATATAAACTCATCCCTCTTCGCTTGGCAAGAGGTGAGGATAGCAGTATGGATATAATCTTTAGAATAGAAAATCTAACGGAAAAACCTATGCTTGTATCTATAGAAGCGCGCATATTGAAAAAAACAGCGCTTCTTGGTTTCGACGACAAACTTCTGCATAAGCATGCCGTCAAAAAAGTGGGAACTTTAAAGCCTTTTCAGAGTGTGGAAGTTCCTATTCGTATATATGGCGACCCCCGAACAAGACCTGATGACTATCCATTGGAATTGAAGGTTTATGAGCATTATTTGGACTATGACAAAGTTTTGGGCGAATATCGTAGAGAAGCAAACATACGCGTTATTTGATGGGATATCATGCCTAGAAAACAAACTGGAAAAGATAGCGTCAACAACGACATCCCCCACTTAAAAGTAAATAACCACATAAATGCTGGAAAAGGGAGAGCAAATATTCATATTCCTGTAATCCTTTTCTTTCTGATATACTTCATAGGCATCGGCGTCTTTCACTATGTTGAGGGCTGGGATTATCTCACCTCTTCTTATTTCATAACAGCCACAGTTCTGACAATTGGCTATGGCGATGTCGTTCCAAAGACGGACCTTGGAAAAATAATAACAATCCTCTATGCATGGTTGGGTGTGGGTATTGGCTTTTATATCCTCGTTAGAGTATCTGATTTGAGGAGGCGCTATTTTGATGATAGAATTGCTCGTATGGAAGAGATATTTGTAAACACTGTTAAGCGCTCTGACAAAAAGCGTCGCTGAGGAGCATGTAAGCTGTTTTTATCAGGCCTTGGGCTGAAAACGCAACTATGGCGAATCTAGCAGCGGCATCTGGTGTTAAAACATAGAAAAGCAAAAGCAAAGCTGGAAAAGAGAAATTTTTAAGAAGGGCTGAATCTGCTTTTTCTTTCACAACTCGAATACAAAAATGCAGGCTGATAGCATATAGTACACCTATACCAACAATCAGCAATCCAGCTATTAAGGGCAGAGGTATAAAGAAGGCCACGAAGAACAGTAGCAACTCCAAGAAGCCGATTCCGCCGCCAATAACCAATTCGCTCAATACCTGTTTAACAATCATAATTTCTCCTCTATTCTCAAAAGCTGGTTGTATTTACAAGTCCTTTCTCCTCTTGCGGGAGCTCCGAATTTAGCATACGGACTGCCTAATCCTGCTGCCATCTCAGCTATGAATGCATCTTCTGTTTCGCCGCTCCTATGGCTGACGATTATAAAGGGTGTTTTTTCCCTTGCAAATGACACTGTTTCAAAGGTTTCTGTGAGTGTGCCTATTTGGTTGGGTTTTATGATTAAACCGTCTAATCCCTCTGCGAACTTTTTAAGCCTTTCAACATTCGTAACAGTCAAGTCGTCTCCGATTATCTTGCAGCAGTTTTTGCTCTTCAATGCTTTGAATCCTTCAAAATCGTCTTCTGAGAATGGGTCTTCCAAGCTTAATAATTTGTAGTCCGAATTTACTTCTGTCCAATAATCTACCAACTCATCGCTCGTCAATTTCTTCCCATCTATCCTATAACTTCCATCGCTGTAAAAGGAATTAGCGGCGGCATCCATACTTATTTTAACTTCTCCACTGCAACCAGCATCTCCTATTGCTTTCTCTATTAGCTCTAATGCTTCACGCGTCTCTTTCAACGGAGGAGCAAAACCTCCCTCATCCCCGACATTTATAGCATCTCTGCCGTACCTTCGCTTTATCTCATCTTTTAAGTAGAGATAAACCTCTGAGGCACATTCATATCTTTCAGAGAATTCCTTCTGTTGAGGCACGATTAAAAATTCCTGCACAGCCAATTCATTGCCTGCATGCTCTCCACCATTTATAATGTTGAACATTGTTTTCGGTAGTTTGGCTTTGCTTTTTGTTATCTCTTCGATATGTTTATACACTTCCACCTCTTTTGCAGCCGCACCCAGCTTTGCTACAGCTATGGATGTTGCTATCATGGCATTTGCTCCTATTCTCTCTTTGTTTACTGTGCCATCTGCTTTTATCATTAGCTTGTCAATTTCCTCCTGCTCTTCGGGATTTTTTCCCTTCAACAAAGGCGCAAGAATGTTCCTAACATTCGCAACCGCTTTGCTTACGCCGTATCCATGGAAAGTTTTTCCATTGTCTCGAAGTTCTTTTGCTTCCTTTTTTCCAGTGCTGGCTCCGGAAGGTGAGGCTGCCTTAACTTTATTTTTTCCATCACTTAACTCGACTTCTACAGTCGGCTTAGCCCTTGAATCCAATATCCAACGGGCGTGAATCTCTTCAATAGCCATAACCTTATTTGAAGGCGTCTATTTAAAATAATAACTCTCCTTTAGATTTATTCATGCGCGTATATGCTCCAAAATTTATGTTCATCGATATGGATGGCACGATATTAAAGACAGAGGATTATTATTTTCAGAGGATGGGGGAAGCTCTCTCTTCTTTTGCTGGAAAGGATGTCATGGTGGATTTCATGAAGGAGTTAAATGGTCCAGCTTTCAGAGCCGTTAGGGGTATAAGTGGTTCAAAGACTCTCGAGTGGTTCGCCAATCGCCTCGATATTCCTTTGCCAGCCGATGCTTTCGCCAAATATCGACAGAGGGTTATAGCAGGTTTTAAGGAATGGATGAACGAGGCTCGTTTCATAGACGGCTTTTTGGATTTTTTGAAGAGATATGACACTCCATATGCATTGGTCACTACTACTGGAAGGGTAATTATCGACGAGGTCCTCAAGTATTTGCCACGGGAGCCGGAAATCATCATAAGTGGTGAAGATGTCAAGGAAAAGAAGCCATCTCCTTTACCTTACATCTATGCTTATAGAGAGGCCATGGGCCTATTTTTCCCTCTTTTCAAAGACGAAGTTCTTGTCTTTGAGGATTCCATGCCCGGCTTTGATTCAGCTTCGCGAGCAGGTCTTAGCCCCATCATAAATGTCAATACGTGCCTTTGGGAACCGTGCATCCATAATTGGCATGAAATCGAGATGATTTAACAGGTGCTTGCCTTCTTAGATTAATTTCGGTAATCTCTACATCAACTTCTATTATGGCATCTATTTATTTGTCTCTTCCTAAAATTCCCTATACAGATATAAAATAAAGAGTTAAGCCCCAGGAGGCGCTCCTTACGGAGCCTTTGGCCGGAGAACCGGCAGGGCATATCTGCCCATTTAGCCGCACGAAGCGACTACGCGACATTGAGTCGCGGCCTCAAGCCCTAAGGCGAGGCGGCCCATAGAGGGCTCTTTTCCTCCTGGTTTGGCCCTATTATCTTATGAGCCAACACCTTTAAATATTTTTCGCTTGGCTCAACCCCATTTTTTAATTATTTATCACTAAGCTTCTCCTCTTCTCTCTGCCCTCATTTTTTCTAATTCTTCTTTCACTAAATCCATTGTCACCTTTTTGCCTTCAACCCTCTTCATTACCTCAGCAGCTTCCTCTGTCGTTGCTCCCAAGCTCATAGCGAGGACACGCGCGTGAAGCTTCATGTGGCCTTTTTGTATGCCCGTTGTCGTTAAAGCGTTGACTGCTGAGAAGTTATTTGCTAAGCCAACTGCTGCAATTATCATCGCCAACTCCTTTGCCGAAGGATTTCCGAGCATCTTCAAAGATGCGCCTGCATGTGCCAATACTCTAGTTGCTCCACCGACGCTACCGACAGCTAATGGCACCTCTATTACACCCTTTACACCTTCTTTTGCTTTATGATAAGAGGTTATTGGCTTGCCTGTCAAAGCGGAGTATGTGTGTATGCCTGCTTCTATTGCTCTCCAATCCTGTCCTGTGGCTAAAGCTACTGCATCCATGCCGTTCATAGCTCCCTTATTGTGCGTTGCTCTTCTGTAGATATCATTTTCAGCAAAGCTTACTCCGTCTAAGAATTCTTCAACACCTTCTATATTGAATGTGGCTTCAACCTTAACCTTCCTATATGTCGAGAGATTGCTGAGTATGCGCATCCTGCTTTTTCCCTCTATAATATCTTCTATGTACGGAGCCATGCCTTCTGCCAATGTGTTTATCGTATTAGCGCCCATTGCATCTGCTGTATTGGCTAAAAACTTCACCAAGAGGAATTCCCCGCGAACAGTGTACAGTGTTTCTGCCCAAATCCTTTCAAACCCGCCGCCATATTGCTCCATGGGCTTTGCCAATTCTCTGCCTATTTTCTCCACTTCTTCACTCCTCTCCTTAAATTTTTCATATGCCTTTTGTGCATTATCTGCTCTTAGCAAAATCTCCCCCAGCATGAGGCTTTCATCTGCTATACCCGTGAATCCGTTAGGCAGTGTGAGCTTACACCCTCTATTTGCAGCCGCCACGACAGAGGGCTCTTCTATCATCATAGGCACAATGTAGTCTTTGCCATTGAGTCGAAGGTTGGTTACAACTCCTATTGGCAGTGAGCCTCTCCCGACGACATTTTCTATTATGCTATCAGCTTTATCTAAGCTTAGAGGCTCGGTCAAGCCTTTTGCTACATCTTCACCAAAAACCTCTTCGATAACTTTTAATCGCTCCTCCACGCTCTTTTTGTAGAACTTGCTAAATTTTTCATTTACCATAGAACCACCATTAAATGCTGTACTGTATCTCCTCTATGGTTGAGAGCATTTTATTAAGCCTTTCTTCATAAACTTTCCTTATTATCGTACCCAACTCTCTTTCATGACCGTCGCCGAGAATATAGCCTGCTTTAACTTTGCTTACGAGGCCCATATCTTTCAGCCTCTTAATATGGTAATATGCTGTTTTTTCGCTTATGGCTTTATCTCTCCTCCTGCTCGCTCTTCTTGTTATTTCCTCTATCGTTAAGGGCATTGCTTCTCTTAGCCCCTCCACAAGCACTGCAAAGACATCTACGATTCCATCTCGTTTATCCCCCGGATTTATCAACCCAATAGATAGAGCCAGCCATTTCACAAGAGCCTTATTGTTTGCCCTAATGTCGCTGGGAAGGGATAATTCTCTAAAGCAGATTTCGTTTTTTATGAGGTCTTCCATATTCCAACAATGTATTGGAAGGTTTATAAGCTTATTCAATTTCTACATTCGCTTTTCTGTCTTTTTCGGTGCGGTGAGTTTGAATCCAACTTCTTTAATCCCCACTTTGGTATCGACGAAACATTTCATTGAGAATAATGAGTATATCAAAAGGAGTATAGATAAGCCTAAGAATAGGGGCGCGAAGTTTTCAAAAAAGCCCCTCATAAATGATGGGAATAAAGCAGATACAAGCGGAACCGCTAATCCCGAAACACATGCTCCGCTGGCAAAGCATGTTTGAAGAGAGGCAAACCCTAAAATATATGCTAAAAGGGATGTCAGCGAGCCTTTACTTTGTTTGGCATAGACAACTGTCATTCTAACCATGCATGCAAGGGATGTGCCGAATAGCAGAAGAAAAATCACAGCCATTCCCACGACGATTAATGGCGAGTTGGCTGTCAGGAATGGTGCTACTATATAAACATACCCTAAGGCCATGCTAATTATGCCGACAATCCAACACTTATAACTGCGAAGAACTTCTAATATCTCCATCTCCTACCCTTATTTCAAAAAGATATATAAATCTTCTCGTTGCCTTCAATTTGCATATGCATTTACTTATGAACTTTCCATTTCAGCCCTCTTCTGACGACTTTAATATCGACGACAAACAACATGTTTTAAAAACCTTACTCCTCAAAGCCCTGCGTGGTTGGACAAGGCGCTTTCAAAAAGGGGCAAGTTGCTATCGAGTACCTCATGACTTATGGGTGGGCTCTGTTTGTTCTTGTTATAACAATAGGCCTCTTAGCTTATTATGTGCAAAATGTCAATCAGTCATATAAGGAACAGTGTTTGTTTCCTCCTCAGGTGATATGTAACCACTTTCAGATAGTCGATGGGCCTAATGAAGATAGCTTGTTCTTGAATTTCACCAACAATATGGGCGTCGATATACGCTTAATGTCAATCAATTTTACAGACCCCTACCACCCAATCAATATAAAATTAGGAGGGGCTCTTGTCAGGGACGGTGACTACTTCAACTATTCTGTCTCAGTTCCAACCCTGTATGTTAAGGCCGGCATGCGCTATGCTAAGGATGTCGTTATAACCTATAAGGTTTGTCCTGACGCTGGCGCGTGCAGTAATGAGGCCTACTCTATAACCGGCCATGTGATGGCTAAGGTTATGTCTGCTAGCTAATGTCGCTGGCAAAATGGTGGTAAAATGGAAGTGCTTAAGGAAGAAACCTCAGAGGTAGTGCCCGCACGAATAAGGGAGATGTTTAGTTATCAAGGCAAGCTCCTCTCTCGTGTGCCAAAGGAATGGGTGGAGCGTTATAAACGTCTCTATGTTCACCTCCGCCAAAAATTGGCCCAAGGAGAACTCCCATCTCATGCCAATTATCTAGCCAACAATGACTTGGCAATGAACATATACAAGAAGAAATACTTCTTAAAGGATTTGAATGGCGACAATATAGAGGAGAGGCCTGAGGAGCTTTTCATCCGCGTCTCTGCTTTCGTTGCTGCCGTTGAAGACGATGATAAAGCTGAGAAGTGGGCTGAGCGTTTCTATACTGAGATATACGAAGGCTTATGGATGCCTGGCGGCAGGGTTTTAGCTGGCGCTGGTGATTTGTATAGGTTTAAGACATTGGCGAATTGTTTTGTTTCTATGCTCAAAGATGATAGCATAAAGAGTATATATGATGCTGCTTATGAGGCTGCGAGAACCTATAGTTACGGCGGTGGCATTGGCATAGACCTCTCTGTTTTAAGGCCAGCAGACAGCTTAGTCCATAACGCTGCCGATAAGAGCACTGGAGCTGTTAGCTTTATGGAACTTTATTCGCTAACAACAGGTTTAATAGGGCAGAGCGGCAGAAGAGGGGCATTGATGCTCACATTAGATATGAAGCATCCCGACAGCGAACTTTTCATAAAAGTTAAGCAGGAGCCTAATTGGGTTACGAATCAGATTGTGGAGCAGCTTAAATGGAGTGGGAAGTTTAATGATGAACAGCTGGCTTTAGTAGAGAAGGATGTTCGTGAAAATACACAGGTTAGATTCGCCAACATAAGCTTAAAAGTCAGTGATGAATTTATGCAGGCAGTTTCAGAGCAGAATAAATATGGCAAAAAAATCCTTGTCTATAAAAAAGTCGAAAAGGGCACAATCATGGATTTGCCGCAAGATTATGAGTCAATCCATTATAGCATGAACATGCCGTCTAAAGACATAAGCAAATATGAGCTTATTGGTTCCTTCGCAAACCTCGAAGAGGCGAATACATATTTAACAAGCACATTCAAAGTGTCTATAGACGACGCTGCTTTTAGAGATGCAAACAAAAGGGATGTTTATGGAGATTATTTCATAGCGCTTGAGAATCAGCCATATGATTTAGCCATAAGGGAAGCAGGCGATTTCCTCTTATTCTTCAGTAGCAAAGAGGTTGGCGTCATAAAGCGCCTTGTCAAAGCGCGTTATCTTTGGAATCTGTTTGTAGAGAGCAATTATAAGACAGCAGAACCAGGTTTAATGTTTTGGAGTACGCTCATAAAATACAGCCCAAGCAATTACATCGGCAAACCGATTATAACGACAAATCCCTGCGGAGAAGTCCCGTTAGAAGATGGCGGCAGCTGTAATCTTGGCAGCATAAACCTCGCCCGCTTCGTTAAACACCCATTCACTGAGAAGGCTAAGATTTGCTGGAAGAAGCTTGAGAAGGTTACTGAAACACTCCAACGCTTCCTCGACAATGTTATTGATTGGAACATTTATTTGAATCCGTTAGAGAAGCAAAGAATCGAGGCTGCTATGAAGACGCGGAGGATTGGCATAGGTATAATGGGCATGGCAGACCTCCTCAATGAGCTTAATTTAGCTTATGACAGTGAAGAAGCTATAGAGGTTATGACGGATGTTGCTAGAAGGATAGCAAACAAAGCTTATGAGAGCTCTGCCAAAGTGGCAAAGGAGAAGGGCCCAGCACCTGCGTTTGTCTATGAGAAATATAGAGAAGGTCCTTTCTTCAATGAAGCTCTTGATGATAGTGTGAAGAAGCTCGTGGCTAAGCACGGGCTGCGAAACATTGCTTTATTGAGCATAGCTCCGACGGGTTCCATAAGCAATATCGTTAAGAGCTTTGAGCATGACGGCAGAAATTATTTGGGTGTTAGCAGCGGCATAGAGCCTGTTTTTGCCCTTTACTATAATAGACGGACAGAGAGCTTTGGCAACAAAGTCTTCCGTGTTTTCCATTCGCTGGTTAAAGCCTATTTGGATATGAAAGGTTTATGGGAGGCTGCCCAAGAAGCTAGCGAGGAGGAGTTAAAACAGCTTCTCCCCAAACACTTTTTTAGGACTGCTCATGAGATAGACCCAATGAGAAGGGTTGAGATTCAAGCAGCGGTTCAAAAGTATATCGACCACAGCATATCATCGACAGTGAATCTTCCTGAGGACATTTCTCCGGAGACGATATCTGAAATATATCTCTATGCATGGGAAAAAGGATTGAAGGGTATAACTGTTTATAGGGATGGCAGCAGATATCCTATCCTCAGCGTAGATGGCAAGAAAACAGAATTCCAGCGCTTCTCTGAGAAGAAGTTTAAGATTGTCTACGATGGCAAGGAGATTGTCGTTAAAGGGCAAGAGGTTCTTGTCCTTCCAGATGGTCGTTTAACGACTGTCTATCATGCTATGAAAGATGGTATATTGAAGGGGGTGGGTTTATGATAACATTACCAAAAGCAGGTGTCGAGGTTAAGGAACTTATAAAAGTTGAAGAAGGGCCTATCAAGGCTACGACTAAGAAGAACGAAAGGCCTTATGTTTTGAATGCCCGCGTCTATAAGCTGAAATCTGTTTTCGTGGATTCTGCCGTCTATGTTACAATAACTTATATAGAGGAAGAAGGTAAAAAAAGACCTTTTGAAATATTCATCAACAGTAAAGATTTAACCAGGGCCGCAGAGTATTCTGTTTTGACGCGTTTAATCTCAGCCATATTCAGAAGAAGTGAAGACCCAACATTTATACTCGAGGAATTAAAGAGTATATACGACCCTAACGGAGGGCGAATGAAGAATGGACGATATCTGCCTTCTTTTTATGCCGAGATAGCCGATGTTTTGGAGGAGTTCTTTGCCGACATTGGTTTGATAAAGAAGCGCGAAAATAAATTGAAGAAAATAACCCTCTTTTCCTTTGGAAGCTCATCTAAAAAAGACAGCGAGGCTGAATCACAAGACCCCTCTGATACGCCGGATGACAACCTTAGAATATGTCCTAAATGTGGTCAAAGAACTTTGAAAGTCGAGAATGGCTGCATGACATGTATAAATCCAGATTGTGGTTACAGCAAATGTGATGATTAATCTCTTTTATTTTTTGCCATATGCTCTATAATCGTTTCATATACCAGATAAACTACTATTGCGCTGAGTGTTAGGTTCAAGAAGCTGTTTATTGGCGAGGGTATATATGGCGAGATGTAGTTCAATAGTGCTTTAACAATCTCACCACCAACACTGTATATTATAACCATTATAAGTATTGACAACCCCTTCATCGATATGCTTCCTTTAATTGCTTCTATGAAAGCTTCTCCACTCCCTTTATTGCTCATTAAGGCATAGAAAGGCCCTAATATTTGAGTGGGCACGACAATCCATAAGACTATGAATAATATAATAAGCAGGATAATAGTTCCGACTAAGTTTCCAGCCATCTGTACGAGGAATAGAAGCGGCATCTCCAAGACCATCGCACCGATTATCAATGCGAATGCGCCGACGATAAAGAATAATAGCTCATATACGACAAAATTCACATAGGACTTCCAAAAGCCTTTAACCTCTAAGTTTTTTTCCTTTGCACTCTCGCTGACAACATACAATACTGCTATCAACATAACGAGATTAGACGCCAAAAAGCCTAATCCCACAATGGCCATCGCCTTAGCCAATAACTCTCCGTTCATTTGATTATTGCCTGCGTTGTTTTGTAAATAACTTTGAATTCCAGGAGCCACGCCACTAGCAAATTGTATTATTATATCTGGCATCAGCGCAGCCATCAATAGGATAACCGCGACGCTGAAAATAATTCTCCATCTCTTTATGTCCTTTAAGCTTCCTATTGATTTTTTCATATCCTCGATGTTTAGGTGTTCTTTGAGCATGCTGCTCTTTTGAAGTCAAGCTTAAAAAGGCTTTTGCCCCCAATCTTATGATGCGATTTTGGCTATTTACTTTGATTTTACTGCTCTTATTCACAGCAGGTTGTCTAGACCACACATCCTCTGCTGTACAGAAAGCGTACAAGGAATATGGCGCTATGATGGTGGCTACTAACCCCTCTTCATATATTGATTCTGTCGATTATAAGGTTAGTAATGCGCCAAAGATGTGTTATGTATTCGTTTGCCATAACGCTACATCCAAGGCATATTTTGGTTTAGGCGGCTTTTTCAAAGGCACCTCTCTATTGGGAGGGAATTGCTCTATTTACAACTTTACGCCAGACAGCAACGGCTTTGACAAATATATGGAGCTTGTAAAAGATTCTGACACGCAAGTGAGGGAGTTGGCTTTAGGAGGAGGGCCTTCTCTGGCTGATTTTAACGATGGCACTCGTTATTGTAATAACTCTTACAATTTGGCGGAGTATGTAATAACCGGAAGCGGTTCAGCCTATGACTTGCCTCCATTGCCTTCTATAAGTGCTTCATGTGTTTTGGAGAAGGGTCGCTTGCCATTATTCATTTTATACAATAAAGGCTCTCTTCAAGCTGATAATCGAACAACCCCGCCTGCACTATTATCCTCTGTTGTTTCATTAGCCGATGCTCTCAATGGCACAGGTCCAGTTATAGTCGCTACAGAACTCCTTCCGAGGAATAATAGTGTAACATATCAAAGGGTTAAGCAGGAGGCAAAAATATTGAAGAGCCACTGTAAAAATTGTCTCGTCTTTTTGAGCATAACTCTAGACGAGGCTAATGAAAGCAACGCCTTTTATGTGAACAAGGTCTTATCAGATGCTGAGCTGAATAAGAGTATAGACGGTATCGGTTTTGGTATAGACAGCCGCTTCTTGCCTAATGAAACTTTAAAAGAAGGTGCTAATCCTGAGGATATATTTGCGACAGCCGTCATGCCTCTCATGAATAGAATTGCTTTGAACACGACAAAGCTTATGCTCATTTACTATGTTTATTTACCTCCAAACTCAGTGAGAAGTTATTCTGACGAGGATTATGCTGCTATTTATAACCTATTCTTTACATCAGCCCCTTATTTAGCTAATTTGGGCTTAATTGGTTTTGTTGGGCAGCCCTTCTACGAAACGACGAGCATATTTCCATGCGACGATTGCGCCTTAACCTATAAGGATGGCAATGGAAATTTGCAGAGTGGAAAGGCATTCTCGACATGGTTTAGTCTATGCCGCGCTTATTATGTAAAAGCTATTCATCCCTATGTTGTGTTTGGCAAGAATGGTGCTAGGTGTGATATGTATGCGCCGACAAGTCTCGAAACATACAGCTTTGATGGATATGTCGATGCCACTGGAAAATTAGAGGTTGAACCAACTTTAAAGAGTGCAGAGGAAACATTCTTTAAATGCAGCAATTGTTTGCTCAGCGGGAAGCTGCCAGAACCTTTTGATTCTTTCGATTATTCTCTGCCTGCGGATACTTGCGATAAAACCAATGAGGTTTATGCAGCAGCTGCGGCTAAGGGGTTGGATGGTGTAATAGCGAGGGATATAGCCATGCTTGAGAGTGGCGGCAATCGTTGTTATGCTCAATGCGGCGGTGCTTTGGATGTCAATACTGTAAATACATATTTGTCAGCAGCTTCTTGCCCGACGATATCATGCAACAATGGCGTCAATGAACATCTCGGCATATTTGGTTTAACCCAACCACCATCCCAAAACTTTAATCCGTTTAATGAGGATGACAGCGCAAAGGTCTTCACAGCCGAATACAAAAAAGCAGCAGCCGATGCTCTTGATACAATCTCCTTCTTTAAAGAAGAGGCAGGCCTTCCTCCAGACGACAAAAACAGCGAAACATTTAGAGGCTATGTTGTCGGCGGTATTCTTGGAGAGCTTAGCGGTGTGGAGCGCTGGTGGGATAATTATTTCGACCTTTGGCGAGCTACTGATGCCAACGATTGTTCCTTCCTAACTGCTGATGAACAGGCGCTTTGCTGTAAGAAAAGCAGCGACGATAATGACGATTCCAGCGGAAGCAAATTGGAATTTTCAGACCCTCATGGCGTTTGCACTGTCCATAACTTCGGTGATTATCTTGAAAATATAGTCGAGAAGAATAGCTATTTCACAACCCTTGACCCTGATTATTATAAGTATGGAGAGGCTTTGAGGCTCTTTTCCTCTATATATAACACATGTGAGGATTGCTATTCCTCTAAATGGCTTGAAAATATATGTGATAAGGCTGAAGAATACAGTGGAGAGAAGCCAGAGGGCTGTCCATGAATGAATGGGATTCCATAGCTGGTGAATGGCATAAGTATAGACAGAGGCCGATGCCCGAAATTTTACCCTTCCTTGAAGAAATGAAGAATAAACTACCTTTATCTGCTAAAGTACTAGAAGTTGGTTGTGGCACTGGAAGGAATCTTCTTTTCTTCGGCAACGACTTTGTATTGAGCGGTTGCGATGCTAGTAAGGAGATGCTTAATCTTTGTCCACCTCTCATAAAAAAGAAAACTTGTAACCTGCCAAACACTTTGCCTTATGAGGACAATACTTTTGACGCTGTTATGAGTATAGCTGTTTTACATCATTTGCATGAGGGTTACGAGCGGGCAGTTTCTGAATTGCTGCGTGTGGCTAAGCCATCTGCATTCATTCTTGTTAGCGTGTGGAATCTACATGAACACTTACCTAAAAAAGATATATACAAGAGATGGGGGGATACGCAGCGCTACTATTATGTGTTTGAAGAAGATGAATTTTTTTCTTTATTCAAGGCTGTTAAAGAAATATCTAGATATGTGGGAAGAAACCTTATCTTTTTTGGCAAGAAGGAATAGCTCTTCTACATTCAACTGCTATCTATTTATTTTATTATTTCTGTCGGTCGGTTTTATTTTGCTGCATTTATATAATTTATTGCCTTCTCGGCTGCTGCGACGGCTGCTAAAACCTGGTCAGCGTTAACTCCGACAGTCCTGAAAATTCTCCCCCTCCTATCTCTCCATGTTATCGTTGTTTCAACGAGGGCGTCTGTTCCACCACCCTTGGGAATCCCGACCTCAAAATCCACTAATTCGGGTAGTAAGAAATCTTCTTTCTTTGCAATGCTTCTTATGGCGCTCATAAACGCATCGAAGCCCCCATTGCCTTTACCTACAGCGACGATTTCTTCCTTTTTAACCTTAACCTTTACTACACACGACGATGGCAATTTATTATCTGATAACACATTTATGTCCAAGACCTTGAAGAGATTACATCCACCTGCCCTTAAAACCTCTCTCGCTATAAAGAATAAGTCTGCCTCCGTTATTTTGCTTTTGCGTTCGCCCAGCGCGACGACTTGCTTCAATACTTCTTTTACTTGCTCTTTGTTCAGCGTCAGCCCCATGTCCTTTAAAGCCAATTCTATACTTGCTTTTCCACTTAATTTGCCGACTGAATAGCTTTTAGACCTCCCAAATCTCTCTGCATACAATTTGCTTGTATAAACATTTCCCTTCTTTTCGCCGTCAGCATGCACACCAGCAACGTGTGTGAAAACATCGTCGCCTACTATGGGTTTGTTCCACGCAACTCTTTTGCCCGATATACGCTGAACTAGATGGCTTGCCCTTGTCAAATATTTCTCTACGATATTCATGCGTCTATTTGTGAAGTCCTTTACAGCGACGACAACCTCCTCTAATGCCGCATTACCTGTCCTTTCCCCCATCCCGTTTACTGTTGCATGTACTCCCCTGAAGGGCAGTCTAGCAGCTTCTAAGGTATTTGCTACTGCTAAACCATAATCGTTATGGGCGTGAAAGTCAAATATTAATTTGGGGAAGGCCTTGAATAATGGGCCAAATAAATCCCTAACCTGCCATGGTGCCAATATGCCTCGTGTATCCGGCAACATAATCCTATCCACATCTAAATCGGAGAGCGCTTCCAGCAGACTATATACAAAGTTTTTGTCTTCCTGAATACCATAAGATACATCCTCTAAATAAACATGGACGCGCATCTTCGCTTCTTTCATTTCCTCAACAATGTCTTTTATAAGTTTATTTTGCTCTTCGGGCTTCATTCTTAACTGCTTTTTTAAGTGCACGAGGGAACCTTTCACAAGGAGATTTGCGGTCCGTACATTCGCCTTCTTCAACCATTCTACTGAAGCAGAGTTCATAAATGCCAACGCTTCGACTGCGAAAGGCTTTTTCATTTTTTCTTCAGCAAATATACTTATTCTCTTCGCAGCATTCAAATCTTCTTCGCTGCTTAGGGCCGAGCATACTTCTATTCTGTCGACCCTCAATTTCTCCAATATAAAACGGGCTATTGTGAATTTCTCTTCAGCAGTATAGCTTACGCCAGACACCTGCTCGCCATCACGCAGAGTGGTATCCATTATTTCTAAATAGGCGCCCATTTTACTACCTCAGATACCTATCTGCTTTTCAATGATTGTTGTGGCATCCTCGGCGTTGACACCTATTTTTATGAGTCGTGTATGACCCCTTATCCCTTTGCTTGTATATGTTGTAGATATAAGACCGAGGTTGTCCAGCTCATTTATGTAATCCCTGTAGCTACGAGCGGATTTGGGTTTTTTCCTCAACGCTCTGCATACTTTTGTATAATAATTATAGAGGTCGCCGGAGAAGAAATAGCCATCTCCAACCTCTTCAAATAGCGTTTTAACCTTGGCTTTATTGATGCTCATTTTGGCAAGAGCATATACGATGAGCTGCTGATGCAAAGGCAGATTTTTTAAGGCCTCTGCTGCTATGTCGAATTCAGCCTGTCTTCTTGCTAATTCAACATGCTTTTCTTCCAGCAATTCAGCGCCTTCTTTCTCTGCTATGTCAGCAGCATTTTGGAGGAGTTTTAAGGCATATCTTGCGTCACCGTTTTCTTGGGCTGTAATGGCTGCTATTAAGCTTAAAGCATTGTCTGCTACAGCTCCTGATTTAAATCCTAATTTGACCCTTTGCAATATAATCCCCCTCAACTGTTTGGCGTCGTAGGGGAAGAAAATTACCTCTTTCTCATATAAGCTGCTTCGTGTGCGCGGGTCGAGTTCTGATTTAAATCCTAATTTATTTGATATGCCGACTATTGAGAGGCCGCCTTCTTTGGAGTCGTCATTTGAGCGCGTTAATGTATATATAAGCTCGTCTATATCTTTGATAGCATCGACTTCATCCAATATTAATATTATACGCTCACCCCTTTTGAGCAATTCTATAAGCTTCTCATAAAAGTGTGATAATCCATAACCTGGTTTATCGACTTCTGGAAAATATACTTTCAGAAAATTCTGGAAAATTCTGTATCTCGAATTATAAATCCTGCAGTTCATATAAAACATATTTGCTCTTGTTTTCAACCTTTCTTTTGCTTCTAAAAATTTCTGCATTATAAACTTCAACGATGTCGTCTTGCCTGTTCCTGTCTTTCCGTATACAAATACATTCTTAATCTTTTTGCCCTTGAGGGCAGGTGCAAGCTCTTTCATAATGGTTTCTATCAGGTCTTCTCTGTAGAGGAGATTTTCAGGCACATAATGAGGTGAGAGGACATCAGGGTTTTTAACGAGCCCCTCTCTTGCTAAAATCTCCTCAAAGCTTACCATGGCAAAGCTAGGATTAGGAAGGCTTAAAAGCCTATCTGCCGTTATTGCCACTATTCTTGATATTGGGCAACACTGACGAGAACTCTTTTTAAATTTTCCGCAAACTTCGTGTGTTTGTTAGCTCTTAATTTACCACATTTTTCTTTTTCCATTTCAACGCCCCCTTATTTTTCTTGGTTTTTTCTTAGTTTTGCCGTTTACTACTACTTACTAGTAGTTACTACTATTTAGTGGTAGTTGCTTTCTTTGTTACTATTTGATGCAGTCTAAAGGGCTAAACTTCTTGGCCCATAGAAAGGCTTTTAAAGTGAGAGGCTCTTATAGAAAAGAGGTGTTGAACATGGGCATATTTGATAAGATTTTGGGAAAAGATGGTGAAGAATCCGGTGTCCTCGAGAACCTAGATGACATCATAGACAGCGAGGACGTTGATGCCGTAACTCCAGAGGCCAAGATGTATGTTAAGAAGATTAGCCTCAGGAACGAAGGTGATGTTGACCTTGTTATAAGAGAGCTTCAAGAAGGCAATGTAGTCATTATAGACACTGCGCCCATAATAAAACAGCCCAATCGTTTGAAGAAATTCACAGATAAGATTAAAACAGTTATAAAGAAGAGCAACGGCGACATAGCCGCGTTGGTGCCTAGTCATGAATTAATTTTGGCTACACCATCGGCCGTAAAAATCGTAAAGGCGAGGAAATAATCTCGCTATTTATTTTATCTTTTATTCTTCTTATACTTTTATCCGAAGATAGCCTCCAATCCTTCTTTTATTGTTCCTTCTAATTCAACACCTCTTATGCCGAGCTCAGCCAGTGTTGCTTTCATATTTGGGCCTATTCTGCCGACAACAACAACCTCTACACCTTTCTCGGCTAGCATTTGGGGAACTGCGAAACCAGCTCCACCACCACCTCTAGCAAAGGGGTTTTCTACAACTTCCTTTAAATTGCCATCTTCGAATATAAGATAATAAGGAGCTCTGCCCCCCATAGAACTAATTCTTCCTTTAGCATTATTGCTTTCAGACGCTATTGCTGCTATCATTTTTTCCCTCCATAAGCATATCTATTATTACCCCCTCTATGAGAGAAAGTATTATAATTGTTATTGTAATGGCTATGGCATAATTCCATCCAAAGTATGCTATGAGAAAAGGAAGCAAGGGAATCTTCACTGCTCTGGCATACAAAAATGTTGCTATGTATCCATAGTTTAATTCAGCCTCTTTTTTCAATCTAGCTAGAAGGGGATACCACATATATATGGGCCCTGTTGATATAATTCCTGCTATGACGGAGAACAACCAGAGTTTCCATCCTCTCATTGCTTTGAACTTCGCGGCTAAACTCTTTGGCTCCACGAATAAATCTATGAGGAGCATGAGAATGTATACGAGCACGAAGGCTGGTATTAGATTGTAAAGTATCTTCCAGAGATTTGCCATTGCCTTGCTCTGAATGCTCGGGAAGATGAGTATTATAACCAGGTATGCTATGAATGTGATTGCGAAAATTGTGATTGGTCTATAATCCTCTTCCTCCCCTAAAAATAGGCTCCGCAGTGCTTTTACAAACGCCATCTAATCACCAGAATATTAATGCAAATATTAAACCCGTTGTCACGGCCAAGACGAAGCTAACGGCGTTTCTCACAATGGCGAAGCGTTTGCCTAGGAGCGTTCCTTCAGCAGGCATTTGGACAATCCCCACGGTTACCCAAGCAACAATGAAGGCTGTGGCGACGCCTATTCCCAGCCCATTCTTAACCAATTCACCGCCGAGAATATATGATGTCATTGCGTTGCCTGCCGATATCGCGCCGATTATTGCTGATAAGAATATCGATACAAAACCACCGCTGCCGATATACTGCGATATATCCTTCAATGGAAGGCACTCTATTAACGACAATGCTAAGACGACTGTGAGGATTATTGGTAGTGGTCTCGTTATAGACCTAAGAGCTCTAAACATGGCCTTTTTTAAAGGTTTCATAACCCAAAGAGGGAGAAGAGGTTTTAAAAAGGGCCCGTAGCTCAGCCTGGCAGAGCACCCGGCTTTTAACCGGGGAGTCGAGGGTTCAAATCCCTTCGGGCCCGCTCACTTTTTTGATTAAAAATTAGGGCATAAACTCTTCGCCCAATTGCTTTAAGAGATCTGTATTCGATTCAAAGTAATCCCTAGATGGTTTAAACAGCTTTATCAAATATTCTGCCAGCGTGTTCTTCAAATCGACAGGATGCAATTTCTTATTTACGAAGGCGTTCTCCAATTCGTCGTATGTGTTGAATGTTACATCTCCTCCAAACTTCTCAGGTCTATGAACTTCAAACTTCTCGAATGCAGGGAAGACGAGGAATTTAGCAATCTGCAATACAGGATTGTCCTCAACTACTCCTTCAGGACAGTATGCTTTGTTTAATTTATTCTTGATGGCTTCCTCGCTGTCATACACTTTTATGTGGCTCATTGGTATGGACGCGCTCATCTTCTTCCCAGGGCCTTGAAGGGATACGATAAGAGGCGTCATTATCTCGACTCGCTTTTTATAATTTAACTTTGGAAGGTATTCCCTTGCTAAGGCCATAATGTGCCTTTGGTCTATCCCACCAATTTGAATATCTACATCCAAATATTCTTCGTCCAAAGCTTGCATGATAGGGTATATAAGCTCGCTGACTTTTGGATTTTTCATTCTTGTAACCTCTGATGCAGCCCTTGTAGCTCTAGATACTGTCGTCATCGTTGATAGTTTCAATACATCCAATACATAATCCCTATTCATTTGATAATCAGAGCCTCTAACAAATTCTGGTTTGTTTTCCCCCCATGGGAATGAAAGCTCAATGCATTTTTTGTAATACTCCACTTTTGCATCTATTTCGTCCCATTTCGTTTTCTGGTCGTCTAGTGCAGAGTGGATGTCTGCCAGAAGAATCTTGGTTTTGATACCTACTTTTGTGAAGTCTAATACTTTGCTTAGAGGAATAAAATATCCTAAATGCACCGGGCCTGTTGGAGCGGTTCCATAATAAGCCGATGGGCTTTGTTTTTCGTTCAAAAGAGCTTTCAGCTCATCCATTGTCAGAATCTCCTGAACATTTCTAGTGATTAAGCTTAACTTTTCCTCTAAGTTCATGGTATCACCGAGGGCTATTGCTTAAAAATGTTTAAAATACTATTCATTATTCATATTCCTCTGTCCCTTTATATTGTCTATATTAGTTCCAATTTATACTAATCTATGTATCTTTACGCCAGCCACATACCTTTAAAAAGCCTTTCCTTGATATAGAAGGCACTGCTGAAAGGGTCAGGAATCCTTTCGGCGACATGGCCTGTGAGGTGAAGTTGATGAATATTAATGAGCTGAACGCGAAATTAGCAGAAGCTATAAAGGCAGAGCACCTCTTGCCTAGAGGTATGAAGCTTGTAGGTAAGGTAGTGAGCACCAAGCGCAAGAAGACGGCAACTGTTGAGAGGCCGTTGGTTAAATTCTACTCTAAATACAACAGATGGGCATATTCTAGAAGTAAGTTGGCAGCGCATATCCCCGCAGATATTCCTATAAGAGAGGGCGACCTTGTGGAGATTCAGGAAACAAGGAAGATAAGCAAGACGAAGAATTGGGTTGTAACCCGCGTAGTAAAAAGAGAAGGTGAAGATGCATGAAAGGCATATCTTCGAAGGTTGTGAAGGGCCTTCCTGCCGGTGCTGTGCTTAAGTGCGCCGATAATACAAAGGCAAAAGAACTCATGATTATAGGTGTTGTTGGTTATAAAGGTGTTCGTGGCAGGTATCCTGCTGCTGGCGTTGGAGATATGGTCATATGTTCGGTGAAGAAAGGTGGTCCAACAGTTAAGGGCACTGTCGTTAAGGCCGTTATAATCAGGCAGCGCAAGGAGTATAAGAGAGCAAACGGTTGGCGCGTATCCTTTGAAGACAACGCTGCAGTATTGGTTAACGATGAAGGTTTGCCTTTGGGTACAGAGGTGAAGGGTGTTGTAGCAAAAGAAGTGGTTGAGCGCTACCCTAAAGTAGGCACTATAGCAGCAGGTGTTGTATGAGGCGAAAATATGAGGTCAGCAACTAGAAGAAAAAGTAGAAAAAATTATTTTAGAGCTCCTATTCACGAGAGGCGAAAGCAGGTTAAAGCCCCTCTATCATCAGAGCTCCGCAAAGAGCTCAAGAAGAGAAATAGTGTGGTTAAGAAAGGCTACACTGTCAAGGTTATGAGAGGCTCTCATAAAGGTAAGGAAGGTAGAGTCATACGCGTTTCTTATATGAAGCGCTTGATTTACATAGAGGGCATAACTAGGCCCAATGCAAGAGGGGAAGATAAGCCGACGCCTATCCATCCCTCCAATGTTGTAATAACTTCTATTAAAGGGTGATTAAATGACAAAACACGGTGCTAAAAGGCATATGAAGAGGATTGCTGTTCCTGCGCATGTCCCCATCCACAATAAGAAGGATAGGACATTCATAACGAATCCCAATCCAGGACCTCACACAAAGGGCTCATCAACGGCTCTCTCGACGGCATTAGTGGAGCTCATTCAACTTCCGCACACTGCCAAGGAAGCGCGCTATCTCTTGGTTAAGAGGGCTGTTAAGGTTGATGGCCGCGTGAGGATAAATGAGAAGATTCCTGTTGGCTTGTGGGATGTTATAGAAGTGGAAGGCTCTGGAGCCTATCGCATAACTCTCGATGACCACGGCAGGTTGTCTGTAGTTGAGGAGAGCGACGACAAGAAAAACTTGAAGCCGTTAAAGGTAAAGAAGAAGGTGCTCGTTAAAAGTGGCAAGATACAGCTCACATTTAACGATGGCCGCGTTCTTCTAGTTGATGACAACAATTACAAAGTCGGCGATGTTGTGCTCTTCGATTTAAAGGACAAAGCCATAAAGGCGCACATTAAGGGCGAGCCTGGTGCTGTTTGTATGATTATTGAAGGTAAGCACGCTGGCAAGGTTGCCAAATTAAAGGATGTTGAAGTCAAGGGAGCAAGCGCTGAGAAAACCGCTGTTCTAGAGAAAGACGGCAAGGAATTCAGGACTCGCTATGAGTATATCTTCCCATTACCGGAGGGATTCTATGGCAACTGAAAATGTTATGGTTAAACCCTATATTGAGAAGCTGACGCTTAACATAGGTGTTGGTGAGGCTGGTGAGGCTTTGGATAGGGCTGAAGAGCTCTTGAAGAGGCTGACAGACCGCAAGCCGATAAGAACAAAAGCTAGAAGGAGAATCCCTACCTTTGGCATAAGGCCTGGTCTTCCCATTGGTGTAAAGGTTACTCTCAGAGGGCAGGCTGCCAAGGACATGTTAAAGCGTCTTCTAGCTGCTAGGAAAAACAAAATCCCAAAAACCAGCTTCGATAAAACAGGACAGGTCTCTTTCGGCGTAAAGGAGTACATCGACATTCCCGGCATAAAGTATGACCCTGATTTGGGTATGTTTGGTTTGGATGTTTCTATTACTATCTCTAAGCCCGGATTCCGCGTAGCAAGAAGAAAACGAGGAAGGGCAAGGGTTGGTAAGAATCAAAGAGTGACGCCTGAGGAAGCAATGGCCCTTATGAGGGACTTTGGGGCCGAGCTTGTATAAGGGGTGGTTGAATGGCAAAGAAAAAAGAAAAAAATGAGGCTGAAATTAAGCTTAAGAAATTCTTTACCTCAAAGAAGGGTAAAGGTTTAAGACGCTGCGTTCGCTGTGGCACGACAAAGGGAGTTATACGAAAGTATGGTTTGAATATATGCAGGCGCTGTTTGCGCGAGATAGGCGAGAGCCTAGGCTTTTATAAGCATCAGTGAGGTGTGTTTATGGCAAGGGATATCGTCTCCGATGGTCTGAATAAAATTAAGCTTTACAGTCAAGCAGGCAGAGAGACCTGCGAGATTAAGGCTTCAAAGCTTCTTCAGACGATAATGGAGCAGTTGAAAACACATGGCTATATAGATGATTTTGAATATGTCGAGGATTACAAGGGTGGAAAATTAGTCGTTAAGCTCAATGGCAAGATAAAGGAATTGAAGGCTGTTAAGCCAAGGCATCCAATAAGCAAGGACGAATGGTATAGTGTAGAGGCCAAATTCCTCCCAGCCGTTGGTTATGGTCGTTTAATAGTAACTACTTCAGAGGGTGTAATGACGAACGAGGAAGCCCGTAAGAGGCGCATAGGCGGAAGACTTTTGGCCTATGTCTACTGAGGGATTGGCATGAGATATGTTGAGTTAAAGGTTCCTGAGGGCGTTACTGTAAAAGTGGACGGGACAACAGTCGAGGTAACAGGTCCCAAAGGCTCTGTCAAAAAAGAATTCAAAGGCAGGGGCTTGAAGATATCCGTCGAAAATGGTAAGGTTGAAGTAGATGCCCTCGATAAAGCCCTTATAAACACTATGAAAGCTCACATTAGGAATTTAATAAAAGGCGTTCAAGAAGGTTTCACAAAGAAGATGGTCATTAGATATAGTCACTTTCCTATAAAGGTCAGCGTCAAGGGCAATGATTTGGTCATAGAAAACTTCTTAGGCGAGCGTGTTCCTCGTAAGGCATATATATTAGATGGCGTTAAAGTATCTGTCAAAGGCCAGAACCTCACTGTAGAAGGTGTTGATTTAGAAGCAGTTTCTCAAACAGCCGCTAACATACGAGAAGCGACAAAGATTCGCAATAAGGATGTTCGTATATTCCAGGATGGTATATATCCTGTCTTAACGGAGGAATGATTGTATGAAGAAGAAAAGAAAACCCGCATTCAATGTTCCTAACGCCGGTTCAGGTAAGAAAGGAAAGGTGCGTGTAAAGGACCGTTGGAGGAAGCCCAAGGGTGTCGACAACAAGAAGCGCATAAGGAAAAAGAGCCACGGCGCATTGCCCCGTGTTGGCTATAAGAACAGTGGAAAGGTGCGCGGCCTTCATCCGTCGGGTAAGCCGGAAGTTCTTGTAGCTAGCCCAAAAGATTTAGAGGGCTTGAAGGGGGTTGTCATTAGAGTGAAGCACGGCGTTGGAAAGGCGAAGAGGTTAATATTGGAAGAGATTGCAGCTAAGCTTGGCTTGAAGGTGCTTAATCCTTTGAAGAAGGAAGCTAAAGCAGAGAAGCAAGCAGTTAAGAAAACCGCAGATAAAAACAAAACCAAAGAAGAGAAGAGCGCTAAATCCACTAAATCGGATAAAGGTGTAAAAGCAGAAAAAACAGAAAGCAAATCCTCAAAAGGAAAGAAAACATCTGAAAAGAAAGCGCCTGCGAAAAGTGAAGATAAAGGGACAGGGGCAAAGGCAAAGAAAGGTGCTGAAGACACTAAAAAGCCATCCGCAAAAAAGAAGCCTGATGCTAAAAGCGCTAAATCTGAGCCAAGCTCATCGGAGGTGAAAGAATGACAATGAAAACCGTAAGGAGGCTCGCCGCTGACATACTCAATGTCGGCCAAAATCGTGTTCGTATATTGGATACAAAGAAGGCTGCCCAAGCAGCTACCCGCGAAGATGTATCCAATCTGATAAAGGAAGGTGTCATTAAAGCTGTGCCTGTAAAGGGCAGGCGCACTAAAGAGAAGAAAGAGAGGAAGGCTAGGAGAGGCCCGGGGAAAAGAAAGGGCACGCCGAAATCTAGGAAATCAAAGAAGGAGGGCTGGATGGAGCGTATCCGCGCTCTTAGAAAGTACCTCAATGAATTGATAGAGTCCGGCAAGCTGTCCAAAGAAATGAAGCGCACCTTGTACTTGAAGATTAAGGGCGGGCACTTCATGGGCAAGCGCATGTTCTACAATTACTTGAAAGATATGAAATTGTTGAAGGAGTCTAAGAAGGAGTGATAATATGGGAAAAGCAACATCTCCAATGTATAATGTTCCTTTTAGGAGGCGCCGCGAGGGCAAGACACGCTATAAGAAGCGACTTGCCTTCCTAAAGAGTAAGCTGCCTCGCTTTGTAGTGAGAAAAACGAACAAGCAGATAATTGTTCAGCTCATTGACTTCTCACCTGAAGGTGACAAGACTCTTGTTTATGTTGGGAAAAAGCAGCTCTCTGCCTATGGATGGCCTGTGAGAAACAATACGCCGACAGCGTATCTAACAGGTTTGCTTGCAGCTAAGTTGGCCTTGAAGAAGGGTATAAAGAAGGCTATCTTTGATATAGGCTTGAATACACCTTCGAAGGGCAACCTCGTCTTCGCTGCAGCTCTTGGCGCTCAGGAGGCAGGCCTTGATTTAGGCTTTTCTGTGGAGCTGGACGAGGCGAGAGTTAAAGGTGAACATATTTCCAATTATGCTAAATCTCTCTCAGGCGATGATTATAAAAAGAGGTTTTCCTCTTATCTAGCTGAGAAGAAAAAACCAGAGGAGCTACCAAAGCTCTTTGAGGACATAAAGTCCAAAATAAAAGGGTGATGTTATGGCAAAAGGATCAAAGAAAAGAAGGCGTGTATCTATACGTACTAATCCTGTCGATGTTGCTGCTTGGCAGCCTAAGACGAAGCTTGGCAAGATGGTAAAGGAGGGCAAGATAACTCTCGACCAAATCTTAAATGAAGACAAGCCCATACTTGAAGATGAAATCGTCGACGCTTTTCTGCCGGGTTTAGAGGCAATACTTATGCGTATGGACATGACGCAGCGTGTTACCGATAGCGGAAGGAAGACGAGCTTTAGGGCGATTGTTGTTGTAGGTAACAAAGCAGGTTATGTTGGTCTGGGCGTCGGCAAAAGCACAGAGGCGGCGAATGCCACCGCTAAAGCTCTTGAGGATGCCAAGAGGCACATTATAAAACTGCCGAGAGGTTGTGGTTCTTGGGAGTGTCAGTGTGGAACAGAGCATTCATTGCCAAGAGCGGTTCAGGGTAAGGAAGGTTCTACTATTGTAGAGCTCATGCCTGCTCCTAAGGGTGTTGGTTTAGCGGTCAATGATAACATAAAAGTTGTTATGGATATGGCAGGTATTAAGGATGTTTGGGGTAAAGTCAGGGGTTCAACGAATAATGTATATAATACGCTTGTGGCCACTATGAAGGCTCTCAAATCCCTTAATGAGTAGGTGAGAATATGGCAGAAGAACTTAAATTAATCGCAGTAGCTCGCGTTCGCGGCGTTAGAAATATGAAACCAAAGATACGCCACACATTGCATTTAATGGGCCTCAACAAGCCTAACCATCTCGTTGTGTTTAAAGACAGCCCATCAATAAGAGGAATGCTCAACATCGTTAAAGACTATGTAACTTTTGGTTTCATAGACGAGGATACTCTAAAAGCCCTTGTGAAAAAGAGAGGTTATAGAGGCAGAAAGCGTTTCTCCGAACTTGGCGATAAGTCAGTTGATGAAGCTGTTAAGGCTTTTTTGGAGAAGGGCGAGAGGCTCTTCGAGCGCGTTTTTAGGCTTCACCCTCCACGAAAGGGTTGGAAGGATGTTAAAAAATCATATAGAGCGGGCGGCGCTCTTGGAGAGAGGCCTGATATGGTCGATGTCGTTAGGAGGATGATGTAAATGCCCCGTCGTTATCAGAAGAAAAAGGTGAGCCTTCGCGGCTGGAGAAGGCATGGTCATGGTAATGTTAAAAATAGAAGAGGTAGTGGTAATAAAGGTGGTAGAGGCAATGCTGGTTTAAAGAAGCAGAAATGGACCTATACCGTTAAATATGCCAAAGACCACTTCGGTTCAAAAGGTTTTGTCAAAAAAGGAAAAGTGAAAAAGCTCCCATCTGTAAATGTGTGGGAGATTGAGAAGATGGCGAAGGCAGGAAAACTAAAGCAAGACAATGGCGTTTATACCTTTGAATTTAAAGGAAAAATCTTGGGCACGGGTTCAATAACCGTTCCTGTATCTGTCAAAGCCGTTAAGGTTACTGAAAAAGCCGCTGAGAAGATAAAATCAGCAGGCGGTTCTATAACTGAGCCAAAGGAGGCATAAGGGGGTGCACTTAGTTGCTTACAGCTATATTTGAGTGGCTCTACGGAGTGTCTAAAAAGTTGCCTCAAATTGAGAATCCAAAAACCCTTTTATCATCCAAGCAGAAACTTCTTTGGACAGTCGGTGTGTTGGTTATTTATTATGTTCTTTATAATACAACCGCTTTGGGAGTTAAGCAGTATGGTGGCGGTGTTATAGGGCAGATTATAAGCATTTTGCTCAGCGGTGATGTTTCTCATTATGGAGATATATTCTCTTTGATTTTAAAGGAAACAGCCAATTATGATGTCGTTCAGATACTTACTGCTAGTAGGCAAGGTTCTCTTCTTGCTTTGGGTATCGGTCCCATCGTTATGGCAAGCATTTTTATCCAATTATTTGCAGGCGGTGGTCTGCTGAATATCGACATGAATAGTCCTGAGGCAAGGAAGAAGGTATTGGGGGCTCAGATGACATTGGCAATTATTGTAGCAGCTCTTGAAGGTTTTGCCATAACATCGAGTTATGCTTCACAGGGTATGCTTACAATCCCCTCACTTTTAGGCATCGTGCTTGTCTTCATACAGCTTGTATTGGGCGCCACGATTGTTATATATCTCGACCAGCTTGTGACAAAGTATGGTATTGGTTCTGGTATTGGGTTATTCATTGCAGCAGGTGTTAGCTTCAGCGTTATAATGGGTGCTTTGGCCACGCTTTTTGGACCGAGCGGTGTTGTGGCAATGGTCTCCGATAGCGGTATTGAGGGTTTGACCAATGCTTTCATTCAAATACTGCCCTTCATTACCACAATGGTTGTCTTCTGGTTTGTCGTTTATGGTGAGAGTGCTAAAGTTAAGCTGCCTTTATCTGTGCCAGGAGCTAGAAGGCCTTTGGAGTTGCCATTTTTCTTCGTCAGCAACTTGCCAGTTATTTTCGCAGCAGCTTTGCTCATAAATGTTATGCTCATATCGAATAGTCTTATAGGGCATGTCACTGCCAGCGGGAAGCCCGATGTATTGAATTACATAGGAGACTTGCTTTATTTAACCACACCCATTCATGCTTATGGAAACATTCCAGATTACATTAATAGGATTATGAATGGAAGGTCTCCTGTGCTTGGCATTCCAGAGTGGGTGCATATCATTGTCTATCTGATAACGCTTTCGTTGCTCTCCATATTCTTTGGTAAGTTTTGGGTTGAGATGAGTCCGCAGCAGAATCCTGAGCAGCTTGCCGAGATGTTAAGTCAGCAAAACATTGCCATTAGAGGGCATAGAACTGATAAGCGCTTTTTGAAGATGAAGCTTGAACAGTATATATGGCCTCTTACTGTTACAGGTTCTCTTGCCGTTGGTTTATTGGCGGGGTTTGCAAATGTTCTCGGGGCTTATGGTACTGGCACAGGTATTTTATTAACTGTCGAGATTCTATATAGGATGATGGATGAAATAAAACAAACATTGGATATTCATTATCCAAAAATCTCCCGCGTGCTCTTTGGTGATGCGTCATGAGGATTATTATGGGTGGTGTTCCTGGTGCAGGAAAAACAACTGTTATAAATAAGCTGAAGGAAGTTTTGAAGGAAGATGTCTTCGTCGTGAATTTTGGCACGGTTATGATTGATATAGCGAAAGAACGCTTTGGTATAACTGATAGGGATGCTATGAGGAAACTTAGCAGAGTTAAGCAGAATGAACTACAACTCGCCGCCATAGATAAAATTGTTGAGTTAGAGAAGGGAAAGCGTTATGTCATAATAGATACGCATTTGGCTATAAAGACGCCTTCTGGTTATATGCCTGGTTTTCCCAAAGAGCTTTTGGAGAAAGTTAAACCTGAGATTATTGTCTTAATAACCGCTAGGCCTGAGGAAATTTGGGAGCGCCGCCATCTTGATACAAGCAGGAAGAGAGACCTTGAAAGTATCGATGATATATTGGAGCATGAGAAAATAAATATTGCTTATCTTATGGCATACTCTGCCATGAGCGGGGCTTATGCTTTGATTGTTAGAAACAATAATGGTAAATTGGAGGATGCAGTTAATAGAATAAAATCCCTTTTTTATGATGGTGAAAAATAATGGGGACGCTTATTTTTTATGCTTTAGTTGTTGCTGTATATGCAATTCTAGTTGTGGAATTCAATGAGAAGTTTGTCGATAAAAAACGCATAAAGAAATTCCAAGAAGATATGAAAGAGATAAACAAGCGTTTTAAGGAGGCTGCGAAGAAAAAAGATAGTGCTGCCATGGAGCGGATAAATGCTGAGCAGATGGCGAAGGCTAAGGAGATGCCCTTCTTGTTGAAGGAGCAGCTTAAGATGACTCTTTTGTCTATTGCTTTGTTCTTTTTGGCGTTGTGGGTGCTCAACAGCTTTGATCCAAGCGTGGCAGACGACATAAATCTTCTTACATTGCCTCACTTTAATGCAACTCATATTTATCATGTGAATAATTCAGGCAGGCATATCTTGTCCTTTAAAGCTAAAAAGAATGGGAAAGAATACAAAGGTGAGATTGTCTATGCTGTTGGCCAATCCGTCGACGGCCTTAATCCCGGCTTTGAAAAAGATGGCTTTCATATCAATATGAGCAAGCCCGTGTTTAAACTAGGTGAGCCTGTAAAAATAGAAACCAACGCCGATGAGTTTTTGGAGCTAAAAGATGACAATGGCACTAGAGCTGAGCTGTGGATTTCCTTTGGTTCTTTTGGCTTTTGGATTCATGGTATTTGGCTGTTCATAGCATTCTCTCTTGTATTCAACCTTTTGTATGCTCAGATAAGGAAGCTTATATTTCCGAAGGCAGATAAAAAAGATGTGAAAGAAAGTTATGCTGGAAAGGAAGAGGGTGTTATTGAAGGTGATGGAAAGGGTCGAGATGGAAGTAATGTTTAAAAACCCTTCTGCGTGCCCTTTTAAATCCTTTCTCTACATACTCGGCGTAAGGTGATTTTATGGCTTTGTTGGATGAAAATACATTAAAGCAGGTGAAGGAATTTTTTGGAGACCTGAATGAAGATGTAAAAATCGTCTTCTATGAAAAAGAAGGCGAATGTATGTACTGCAATGAGATAAAGCAGTTATTGGAGGAAGTGGCTAGCGCCAGCGAGCATATAAATGTGGAATACACAAAGCCTGTGAAAGGTGGTAAAATAGAAGAGGCTCCTGTTATCTCCATTGAGGGAAAAGCCAAGGGTATGACATTGTATTACGGTATTCCCTCTGGCCATGAGTTCTCAGCTTTCTTGCATTTGGTTAAGATGGTTGCTAGCGGCGACCCAAAGCTCGTCTTGGATGATGCTACATTGAAATTGGTTGAGAAGATTGATAAGCCTCTTCGCATTCGTGTTTTTGTTACGCCGCAATGTCCTTATTGTCCCAATGCAGCGTTGGTGGCTTACAGCTTTGCAGTCGCTAATCCGAACATAAGGGCAGAGACGATAGAGGCCATCGAGTTCCCTGAGATGTCCAACCAATATAGGGTTCAGGCTGTGCCTAAGATTGTTGCGAGCACAGAAGACAACAGCGTTGAATTCGAAGGTGCTATGCCACCTGATTTAATGTTTAAGAAGATTGCCGATGGTCTCGGCTTTTAATTTCCTTTTTTAAACCCTTTTTTCTTATTAGCATCATGGCTCGCAAAACATCTACCTCTAAAAAAGAGTTTCCGAAGGATGCCCCTAACGACAAAGAGTCTAGGGAATATTTCAATAGTCTTATGGCTTCTTATGAGAATTATGAGAATACCTCTCAAATACCTCTGCCAAAGAATCCACTTTTGGCTGTCGTCGGGCAGGATAGGGCTGTCATGATTGCTAAGATTTCTGCTAAACAGCGTCGTCATTTGCTTTTGGTAGGGCCTCCTGGCACTGGAAAGAGCATGCTTGCCAAGGGAATAGCTCAATTATTGCCTAAACCAAAGTGGCAGATATCTGTTTTGCATAATGAAAAGAAACCTGAGAGGCCTTTACTTAAAGTGGAGCATTTTTCTGAGTTATCCAATGTGGAACAGCAGCAGCCCGACAATATTGGAAAGCTAATTCCACCTACCGAAGCACCTATATTCGTTGCAGAGGAACTTGGATATAGATGTAAGCGTTGCGGCGAGCTTTCTTTGCCCAACGAGGAATTTTGCCCTTCTTGTGGCGAGAGAAAGTTTAAGAGCACTAGAAATCCATTTGATGATCTCTTGCAGATAAGCTTAGCCCCCCAAAGAAAGCGCAGCGTTAGGACGACTAGGACGATGCCTAACGGTAAGCGAGAGACACTTATTTACGAAGAAGCTGGCGAGTTCATTCGTGTTCTTACTGAGAAGGATTTGAAGCTTCTACAGAAAGATGCTCATAAGAGTAAGAAAAAGGTTCTCGTTCCACTTAAGAGGAATCCTTTTGTGCAGGTTACTGGGGCTAGCGAGAGCGAGCTTCTCGGCGATGTTCAACATGATCCTTATGGTGGGCATCCTGAGATTGGTATCCCTCCCTATATGCGCGTCGTTCCGGGAGCTATTCATGAGGCCCACGAGGGTGTTTTGTTCATAGACGAGCTTGCTTCATTTAGTTTTGAATTGCAGAAGAGTGTTCTTACTGCCATGCAGGAAAAGAAATTCAACATAAGCGGGAGAAATACGACGAGCACTGGGGCGGTTGTAAAGGTTAAGAATGTGCCTTGTGACTTTATTCTTGTAGGGGCTATAAATGTTAATGACTTGCCTTCACTTAGTCCTGCTTTGAGGAGCAGGGTTAGGGGCAGTGGCTATGAGATTTTGATGAATACGACTATGGATGATACTGAATTCAATCGAGCTAGGATGGCCCAATTTGTAGCCCAGGAGATTGCCAACGATGGGAAAACGCCGCCCGCTTTAAGGGAGGCTGTTGAAGTGCTTGAAAGTACTGCCAGGAAGATGGCTAGAGATATTGACAATACAAGAGGGCTTACTCTTCGTTTGAGGACATTATCAGGTGTTGTTCGCTTGGCTGGTGATTTGGCTGTTATGGAAGGCTCTGAATTTATAGAGAAGAAGCATGTGCTTGAAGCGCTCAAAAATTCTAAGAGTGTCGAGGAACAGTTAGTAGAGCAATATGGCAGTCTATGGAAAGCCCAGGGCGTCGATTACGAAATCGGCGGGAAGAAAAAGGGGAGTGGGGTGGTGTAAACCACTCCCAAGGGGACGGGCTACCTTGCCAGGGAAAAATACACCTTCCTACCGGCGTATTGTTTTTTCAACACGCCCATAGAGCATAATTTGTTTAGTCGAGCAGAGGCTGCGTTTGTGCCTTTGTAATTGAGCTCAGCTTTAACATCGCTGGCTGTCACTCTGCCCTTTTCTTTGACGAGATTTACTATTTTTTCATCTACATCTGAGAGAATTTGCTCAATCTCCTCTTCCTTAACTTGCTCTAAACTTTTTTCTAATTGCTCTATGCGACGGATGAGCGTCATAATTAAACGATTGTTGTTTTCTATTTTTTCTGAGAGGTGCAGGATTGCAACGGCTAGGCTTTCGCCTTCAAGGCTTTCGGAACTTTTATATACTTTTCCCTTCATTATCATACACCTCTCGGACATCATCGCGATGGGTTGTGATACTTTCGCGATATTGTCATGCTATGTCATGATATTATCATGATAGGTTTTAAAAAGCTTTCGGTTAGCCCTTGTGCTAGCTGGATTTCGTCGTCGGTTTAGAATTTTGCCGGAATTGTGGTTATGTCGTTTCTGCGCAAAGATGTGGGTACTTATTCATTTAGAAGTTTTTTCCAGAGATTGCCGTCGTTTAAATCCTCTTCACTGTACATCAATATACTGTTTGATGTACTTATATATTACATGTTAGTAGATATATTTTATGTAGTGGTCGTAAATACTCTTTCAAGTTCTACGAAACCCTTTTAAACTCTCCGAGAGAAAAGAAGGTATGCGGCATAAGGTTTTCTTGGGTGCGTTGTTATTTCTTCTACTCACTAATTTTGTGTGGGCTGTTGATATAAGCAGCTGTCAAGCTATATCCTCTTCTGGTACATATAACATAACAGCTAATCTTACAGCTTCAGGTGGCACGTGTTTGGATATAAATGCCAGCAACGTTGAGATCATAGGTAATAACTTCACCATAAGCGGCTCGACGAATAGCGGCGCAGCCGCTATCTATGTGCACAGTGCAAGTAATGTCCAAATTCATGATCTAAATCTTACAGGCAACTACAATGGCATAAAGCTTGACCATGCCGATCACGTTACTGTGAGTGATGTTTATGGGAAGTCAAACAACGACTTCCTTGTACTAAGCTATTCAAACAACAACACACTCCAAAATCTCAACCTATCAGCACCAAGTCATAACGCCATTTATTTAGATCACTCAAACTACAATAATATATCTAATGGTA
>JALWQW010000002.1 GCA_026982895.1 Microcaldota archaeon
CTAAAAGATTATCATTAAATCCATTATTTTATGGATCTTGTTATAAAGAGTAAGAATTATCTTTTTTATCCATTAAGTCTTCATAAGCCTGCAAGCTTTCCGGGAATGTGTTTATGGCATCAAGTATGTCATCCCTCAGACTTAACAGATGTTTGTATCTCGTTTCAATTTTACTCTCTATCTTGCCAACCAGTTCATTCAGTTTCTCTATTTTATAGGCATAACTTGTATCCTCTGACACATATATGTTGAAATCATGCTCTATGTCTGTAACTTCTACATTATCTTTTTTTGCTCTATCTAATAAATCCCTTACATATGTTCTCAAGCTCTCGTATTGGGCTGCTTTTGTTGCGTCACTTTGCAGTGTTAAATTTATATCATCCCATATCTTCAAATATGCAACATATTTATCACCTAATGTGCTGGCATTGTCGGCATCTTTCAATTCTTTGGTTAGGTTTCCTACTTCATAGTGGCTGCTATTGAGCTTCGCTATTTTCTTAACGACCATCTCCCTCATCTTAGCAACGGTTCCTCTACAGCTGTTTGTTATATTTGAGGGCACGCCCTTTTGCCCTTCTTCACCTTCTTCAACATACTTAAAGGTGTAAAACAGCCAACCCTCATTGTTGTTATCACTTCTCCAATTGTTAAGCGTGTAGTTTATTTTGTCGATTACAGATTCTAATCTTGCTTTTTCGCTCTTCGCCATAGCTAAGTACACAGCAGGTGCTTCTAAATTTGCTGTATCTCCTTTATTCAAGAGCATGACATTACTTACTTTATCACATCTCTCAGCCTCTGCCTCTTTCACATTTTGCTCTATTTTTGCAATGTTCTCCTCAAAGGCTTTCCGTTTGTTTTCCAGCTTTTGCTTATTTGCTTCCCATACATCAGGTACCTTGCTCAGGCTTTTATTGACCAATTCCAATGCATTCCAGACGCCAGTGGAGAAATTCCAGAGGCTGCTCATATGTGGTGGGTCGTCGCTATTCGTTTTCTCTAAATACTCATCCAGAAATTCATAGTAATTAGTAGGCCTTTGTCTCTCCAACGCCACATTTAAACTGTCGTTTAACTCTCTAAATGTATCCGAACCCTCTCCTGAGAAGTTTGCATATCCTATCCCTGCATTTTCCATCTCGTCGTAACTGCTTGTGGCATTGCTCAATGTTTCTATCCAAGCTCTTCTGCTCAACTCAGCAGCATCCCATAAATAATCCCACGCTGTCAAATATTTGCCTTTATATGCGACGCATGCGTTCCAGGAAGTTTGTGCCCCAGTATATTTATCAGCAGCAACTATGCCTGCAAAAACACCAGCACCAGCCCCTCCTGGAGTTACAATTGCTAAGGCGGTGTAAAGTTTTGCCCACCCTATCAAATCCAGTTGCCTTAAACCTTCTTCTTCAACATGATAATTATATTTGGGTACTTTTTTATATATCGTTTGATTATTTTCATCTTTACCATCTGGTACTTTCTCATAATACACATCTCGAACAACTTTAAGTCCATAGTTGGCTAAACTATTCCTTAATTTCGAATTACTATAAACTTCGGCCAAGTCATCTTTATCCATGGCTTTTAGATTTTTTGATATGTCTGCAGTAATGGTTTTACTATATGTTTCTAATAACTTTATCTCTCCATTCTCATCAAATTCATAAATTTCTTCACACAATTCTTTATCTGTATATACTCCGTTATTCACCTTTTCTTTTGCAGCTTCCAACAATTCGCTTACCGATGGAGGAATATTCGAAGGTATGATGTAATAACCTATGTCTACTCCAACATCCACTTTATTTATATTTAAAGTTGTGTCTTCTGTAAATAAGGGATTAGATATCTGTCCTCCTTCGTGATGGATGTATGTCTCAAAATTGCTTCTATACTGTTCAACCTCGAAGTCTTTCACTTCATAGGCGATACCTACACTTATAATTAAAATTACTGCTAACAAAAAGCTCGATATGTTGCGTCGCATGTTATATTGTGATTAGAAACATTAAAAATACTTTGTTTTTAGAACGGCTTTCCAACAGCAAGACTTTGCTTACCAACTACTCCAGGTAGAACTATTCTTTTCCAACCGATTAGGTCGTCGCTATAGAGTCCTATCTCACATTTTAAAAAAGGGTTAAATGTCTCTGCAATGTGCTTCTGTATAAACATAAAAAAGGCCTGTTTTGCATACATCTCTCCTAACATCTCTTTGCTATCTTTTATTATACGCATCACATCTCTGCTTTTCTCTATTCTCGTGTAGGTGTATATACTAAAGCTAAAGAGGTCTCCATTTTCTAAAAATCCTTTTTTAAATCCGTCAACGATTTTAAGTGTTCGCTCGTCTATAGGTGTAATTAAAATGAAATTTTTTACACCTTTTAACATTTTCTCCTTAACCAGGCTTTTACTCAACAGCTCACCATTTTTCTCATTAAGCTTTCCTGTATTTAGCAGGAAATACATTAGCTCACCTTTTTCATTATATGGACGACTGCTGTGCCTCCACTGCCTCCCACATTATGGGTTAAACCATATTTGGCATCCTTCACTTGCCTCTCACCAGCATCGCCTCTCAATTGAAGGGCTATTTCAGCAGCCTGTTTTATGCCTGTCGCACCAACAGGATGGCCTGCTGCTTTAAGACCCCCACTTGTATTTACAACAACATCTCCTCCAAAAGTCGTTTTTCCTTCTAATGTCGCTTTTCCTCCTTGCCCTTTTGGGAAAAAGCCCAAGTCTTCTATTGCCAATATCTCAGCTATAGTAAAACAGTCGTGAACCTCAGCAACATCTATGTCTTTTGGCCCTATGCCAGCTTCCTTATATGCTTTTTCAGCAGCTATTTTTGTAGCTCTTAATTCCGTCAATGTTTCTCTGTCGTGCAAGGCTATTGTATCTGTGGCCTGCGCGCTTGCTACAATTTCAACAGGTTCTTTTACATAACTATATGCCTCATCTAGAGGTGCGAGAATGACTGCTGCTGCGCCGTCTGTTATAGGCGAGCAATCAAAAATCTTTAACGGGGAAGCTACAGGTTTGCTCTTCAGTACAGTGTCCATCGTTATCTCTCTCCTATATTGTGCATATGGCACCATAGCGCCGTGTTTGTGGTTTTTAACGGCTACTGCTGCCAATTCCTCCTCTGTAGCACCAAATTTCTCCATATACGCTCGTGCTATAAGGGCATATAAAGCAGGAAATGTTGCGCCTAAAAAAAGCTCCCATTCTTGGTCGCCTGCACCGCCCAAAACCTCTGTTACTTGTGCTGTATTTAAATCATTCATTTTTTCTACGCCGCCGGCCACGACTATATCATGCATGCCACTGGCAACAGCCATATATCCTTGCCTCAACGCAACGCCACCGCTAGCACATGCAGCTTCAACACGCGTTACAGGAATGGGGTTTAGGCCTAAATAATCAGCTAACAAAGAGCCGAGGTGCTCCTGTCCTGTTAAGGCCCCTCCGCCCATGTTTCCCATATAGCCAGCATCTATTTTTTCTCCTTTTATATGAGCGTCTTCTATGGCAGAGATGCCTGCTTCTAACGCTAAATCTCTTAATCCTTTATCCCACCTTTCGCCGAACTTTGAAAATCCAACCCCTATGATTGCTACTCTGCGTTTCTCAACCATATCTGCCCTTTCACCAAAAGGTCTTAAAAAAGCCCATCTTTATCTTTCGTTTATTGTCTTAACTTATCAATGGTTTCTTGAACACTTTTCTCCAATAGGGCATCTTTCTTAAGAAGCACTTTCAAGTCCCCTATGAATTCATAAATCTTTAATATGCTCGTGATTTTTAAAGCAGCCCTTCTCATCCACGGGTCGTCAGAATATAACCCTTCTCTAAAAACATTTTTTGCCATTTTCTTCTCCACTTCTGAGGCGTTTTGCCACCACTCTTTCTCATCCATATCGCTGCCCCATATAGATTCCCACGCCAGTCTCGCCAGTAAAACTTCTCTGCTCCCTCGCCCGTATTTCCGCAGTATTATATAAGGGAGAAATAATGTGTTTTTCGTTTTCTCAACCATTGTTATGGCTGCGCTCACCTTTTCTTCATCATCGCTGGACAGCCACCTTTCTACAACTCTGTGAAGTTCTCGTTTATCGCCAGCACCCCATTTATTTATAATTTTTTTAGCCAGCGTGCTTACATCCTTGTCTTCATGCCATCTAAGCATGTATGCTTCGGGCAGCAAGTTTTCCAAGCCCAAGATATCTATAATTTTTAATGATATTATTTTTTCTCTAGGATAAGGCAATTCAAGATTCTCTTGTATCAAATGCTCTATGTACATTATACCCTCACTATAAATCAACATCCTAATTGATGGATTTTCTACGAGCTTTCTAATACTTTCCAATGCAGTATCACTGACAAGCTCCACTTCATCATACGCTAATACCATGCTTGTTTTGTATAATTCAAATAGGAGAAATTCGCCTATATTCTTTGCAACCATCAGCCGTACATCCGCCTGCCTTGAAATGGATTTATTTTTACAAATGTTCTTTATTCCATCAGCGATTTTTTCAATATTTATGTCTTTCTCGTCAAATGCACCGAGTGTTTTTTCGGCAGCTTTTCTTATAACTGCTCGCGGGTGTTGTCTAAGGAAGACCACATCGGGCAGCAAAGCCTTTATTTTAAATTCACTTATTACTTCAAGAGCCCCTAATTTCAAAGGATTCTCGTTTATCACCAATGTTTTAAGGTTTTTCACAAAGGATTTTGATAACTTTTCTATAGTCACATCGCCAAATTCTTTTTCAACATAACCTTTCAGCCCCTCGCTTTTACTACACACATAGACATATAGGTAAAGTCCTCTTAGTTTGAATAATGCTGTGGCGTCAATAGCCCCCTTAATTAAATCATGATTCCCAGATAGAAAGTAGTCTTCAAAGTAATTTTCTAATTTATTCAAGCTCTTGTTTTTTATCACTATTTCATATGCCTTTCTTAAACCTCCAATAGATTCAAGCAATTTCTTGGCCCTCTCTTTTACCACTCCTTTATTGTAGAATGCAAGAGCTATTAATTCGGGTAAAAACTCGCGATGCAGTCCTAAGGTATCTATAACGCCGAGAGCCATAAGTCGTCTATCTTCTGACCAGCCCTTTGCTTCTAAGAATTCCCTTATCCTATTTTTCACATCTCTACATATTCTCTGCGAACTTTCTGCACACCAATCTTTTGGCATTTTATTTGTTAGTTTCCTCCAGACATCTATAGCTAAGTCCTTTATTTCTTTATTTGTGTTGTGCATGTAAAAAAGCACTTCGCCGAGCATTTCGTTTAGGCCAATTTCTTTAATAGTTTCCAGCACGCCTTTTTTGTGCCTGTATTCCTCTTTTCTTAATTGCTCCTTAAATTTCTCTACTAACAATGTTCTTTCTTTTTTGTTTAGGTAAATCCAGTCATTTCTGTATTGTTTCATCACATTTTTGGCTTTATCGGCTATATTATTATCTGTATGATACTTCAACACGCTAACGAATGGAGCCAACCCTCTAACAGGCAAGTTGTAAATTCTATTGAATATTTGAGGGAGTGTGTGCATATCTCTTGTTAACAGTTCGTTGGCCATATCCTCCAACCATTTATACTCAACAAATTTCCCACAGCATTTAATGGTCTCTTTATTATTTGAAAAAGCGCCTATTCTTCCTTCTATTTCCTCATCGAGCAGCACATCATAGTACTCTCTAATACTTCTTCTCTTTGAAAGCTCCTTTAGCCTTTTCAATTGGTGCTTGCCCACATGGCTATAAGATGCAATTTGTTTTAAAATGTTGCCTCATTTCACCAATGTAACTCCCCACTATAATATATAGCTTATATAAGCTATAATATAAGCTTATAAAGGTTTCGCCCCATAGGCTAATGGGCAAGGGAAAGCCCGGAGATGAAAAAATGGCAGATGAACTATCTGAATTAGATGAGTTTGAAGAAATAGAGAAGGTTGGCATGAAAGCCAACTCTAATTCGACAGGAGCCGAAGGGAAGAGCGAAAGGCCAAAAGGCAATAGGCCTGATTTTAGGGTTTTGCAGCCTGATACAGATGCAAATGGCCAAAGCACATTGAGGAGTGTTGGGGCGATGTGGCGCTCGACAACCAAGAATGGCCAAGAATATTTTGTCCTAAAAATAGGGGAGCTTCGTTTGCTGGTTTTTCCCAACACCAATAGGTGATTCTCATGGCGAAAGATGATGTGAAAGTTGCCAAGGAGTTAGAGGATTTGCCGGGTGTTGGAGAAGCAACGGCTGAAAAGTTAAGACATGCGGGCTTTACTTCTTTAGAAGATTTGGCATCGATGGTCCCCCATGATTTAGCAGAGGCTGCTGATATAAGGCCTGAATTGGCTAAGAAGATTATAGACGCGGCTACGGATGCTTTAGATATAAGCTATGAGACGGGCCTTGAAATTTTAAAACAGAGAGAAGTCGTTACTAAAATAACTACTGGAAGCAAGAAACTCGACGAGCTTCTTGGTGGAGGTGTAGAGACGCAGGCGCTGACGGAATTCTTTGGCAAGTTTAGTAGTGGAAAAAGCCAGGTTGGTTTTCAACTTTCTGTGAATGTGCAGTTGCCACCAGAAAAAGGAGGATTAGAAGGTAAGGTTGCATTTATTGACACAGAGAGCACATTCAGACCCGAGCGTATAAAACAGTTAGCAGAAGCCAAAGGCCTAGACCCACAACAAGTTCTTGAAAATATATTTGTAATGCGCGTAGAGAACAGCGACCACCAGATTCTCATAGTCGAAAAGCTTGAGAATTTGTTGAAGAAAGAGCCCATTCGTTTGATTGTCATAGACTCATTGACGAGCCAATTCAGAGCGGATTATGCTGGCAGAGGTAGTTTGGGTGAGAGGCAGCAGAAATTGAATAGGCATGTTCATACTCTCCAAAGGCTTGCCAACAAGTATAATACTGCTGTTTATTTTACTAACCAGGTTATGGACAACCCCGGCATTTTATTTGGAGACCCCACCATACCCATCGGTGGGCATGTTTTAGCGCACGCCGCTACTTACAGGGTTTATTTAAGGAAGAGCAAGGAGGAGAAGCGCATAGCGCGCCTCGTCGATTCGCCAAGCCTGCCAGAGAGGGAAGTTATCTTCAAGGTTGGCGCTGAGGGTATAAAGGACTAGTTCCTTTTTCTTTTTTACCTTCTTTGTTTGGCGGTGAGTATATATGGCAAAGTTGATAAGTTCCGCTAATTCGTATACTATATCCCAAATATTTGATCCAGGCAGTAATATAAGATTTATTATTCCTAAATATCAAAGGGAATATGCTTGGAAACGAGACCAGGTTGAGGATCTTCTAAATGATTTATCAACGAACCAAGAAGGATATTTTCTTGGCACTATTCTTTGCGTAGATAGGTCTAAAGATCATCACGAAGGAACAATGCTTGAGTTAATAGATGGACAGCAGAGATTAACTACTATATCTCTTATTTATGCAGCAGTCTATGAGAAATATTCTCACTTTAACATCGATGATGATGAATTTAAAACAGAAAAAGGCAATTTGAAGAACAGCTTAATCGTAAAACGAACATCTACTGAGACTAAATTAACATTATCAGAGCAAAATAATAATTTTGAGGATTATAAAGCAATACTACATGAGATAGGTGTTTATAAAGAACCTGGTTTCAAGAAACCACAAAATTTGGGTAATAGGAGGCTTTACAAAACATATCAGTATATCAAAAATAGGTTGTCAGAAATGTCCTACGAGGAGATAAGTGCGTTTTTGGATAAACTCAATTCTGCTTTAATAGTTAAGATAGAAGTCGGTAATTATGCAGATGCATACACTTTATTTGAAAGTTTAAATAATCGAGGACTACCTCTCTCTGCGATGGATTTAATAAAGAATAAATTTTTATCTGCAATAGATGAGTTGCATGAAAACAAGAAGCTTGAAATGACTATAGAGGATGCTTTTGAACATTGGAGATATATAACTGCCAATATTCCTGATTATGCTAATCAAGAAAGGTTCTTGAGGCAATTTTATAATGCATTCAGATATGATCCACAAATTAAGATAAAAAATTTCTCAAGAGCAACCACATCCACATTGATAAAGATATATGAACAGCTTATTGAGAAAAATCCTAAATTTTTATTAGATGAGCTTCAGGATAAATCTGAAATTTACTCTCGTTTCATCTCTCCTGATAAGGATGATGAATTTTATTCTGGTTTGCGAGATTTACTTCATGTTGGTGCTGCACCTTCATATATCCTTTTACTATATTTTTTCTCCAAATATTACGAGGACACAAATTTATTGGAACAAATTATTCAGTTTTTAGTTAAGTATTTCGTAAGAAGAAATATAACCGACTTCCCCGCTACAAGAGAATTAGACAAAATCTTTATAGATCTAGTTGATATATCTGAAGAAAAAGGTGAGATTACTTTCTCTTTCGTAAAAAATTACTTAACAGCTCCAGGAAGATTTGCTGATGATGAGACTTTCATAAACATGTTGCTAGGAGACATCTATATAACAAACACCAACATGGCTCGTTTCATTTTGTCTAAGTTGGAAGAGAGTCATATGACTAAGGAGAACTGGAGAGATTTATGGGCTAAGACCAAATATAATAAGTATATATGGACAATTGAGCACATACTCCCCGAAGGCGGTAATTTACCAAAAGAGTGGATTCAAACTATTGCTGATGGTGATGCTGAGAAGGCTAAAATAATTCAAGGTATGTGTGTTCATAAGCTTGGAAATCTTACACTTACTGCCTATAATTCTAATCTATCTAATTTCTCCTTCATAAAGAAGAGAGATAGAGTTGATGATAAGAGTAGTAATTATATAGGTTACAAAAATGGCTTATATCTAAACAAAGAACTTGCTGAAAAGGAAAATTGGACTGTAGAGGATATAACAAATCGCACTAAGAAGTTAGTGAAAGAAGTATTTGAACTTTTTGCTGTTGAAGATAGACCACTCCCTCCGATAAAACTTCCTTGTTTAGATGGGGAAGAATAAATTCTTTAGAAAGTTGGTTTAGAGGCTTATCTATTAAAGAGAGCCTTTTAAGCCTTTTAAATCTTTCCTTTCAATGGCCTCCATGAGAGTCGGCATAACTTTTCTTATCTTTATAGCTTTAATGAGCGGCGCCTTTGCCCTTACACTTAACATAACCGAGCTGCGCTCAGAAGCTCCTGTAGTTACAAACAGTTCGTTGAAGGCGCTGGCTTGCAGCGATGGAAATGTTTTTTTAACATTCGAAGGCACGCCCTACATTTATGTTAGGGGTAAGCGGAATTTTGAGATAACAGCGACGAATGTTAATGTTACATCTCTCTTAATCTTTAATAATTCTGAAGGGCAAGAGGAGTTATTTTATACAACCCCCTTCCAGATTGTTGATGGTTATCATTCATCAAAAAAATATGATTTTTACAATACAGTGAAGCTCGTTTATTATGGAGGCTCTATAATAGCAGTGACGCCATATAAAACGCTCCGCTCCTTTAATCTAGACTTGGAATCTACAGCATTACATGGCAACGCTAATACTTATGCCCGTTTCATCGATGCGGTGGCAGATTCAAACTACATCTATTTGTTAGGTGAGAAAGCTAATCAAACCTATCTCCAAGTCATGAATGCTTCCTTCCAAATTGTGAATGAATGTCCTATCAACGCAACTAAACTTGCTTTATACGGTGGGGAGGTTATAGCAGTATCTCCGGAAGGTGTGATATATTATTTCCAAAACGTCGCGAGTAATTGTTCTTATACGAAAGGCAATATTAATCTCTCGATTGCAGCAGTGTGCTCAAAAGATGACACCCTCATTGTCTCTGATGAAAGGGGTGTGCTTCATTATTATACACTTCAGCTCGTTGAAGAGTCTAAAACATCTCAGCCAACAACCAACGAATCAGCACAAACGGCAGAAGAAAACAATTCTGTGCAAGATAATATGACAGTAAATCAGACAAGTGATGGAGAATCGCAACCAAGCAATGCCTCTCAAACAAATACTTCTAATGTAAGCGAGGGTTCAAGCAGCGAATCTAACAGCACCGCTTCGACAGAACCGTCTCAAAAAGAGCGCAACAATATGCGCACAATTTTCACAGTGGTGTTTGTTATAGGCGTAGTGCTCGTCGTTGTCCTTATCATCTTGGCTGGCGTTGCTTATTGGCTTCATGGCAGAGAGCCAAAGAAAAAGGTGCCCGCAAGGAGGTACAGGCGGAAGAGATGATAGCCCATGTTTTCTCTGGTGGAAAAGACTCCACCATCTCTGCTTTTTTAATGCTGCAAGCAGGTTTTGACATAGAGCTTGTCACCTTTCTGCCTAAGAAACACCATTCTTACATGTTGCAAACAGAATCCCTTAATTTGACCCCTCTCCAAGCAGAAGCTCTTGGCTTGAAGCACCACATCTTTCATGTTAGCGGTGAAAAAGAAAAAGAAGTAGAGGAGATGCGCGACCATCTCTCCTCTTTAAGTGTAGATGGAATAAGCTCTGGAGCTATAGAGAGCTGGTATCAAAGGCAGCGATTGGAGTGGATTGGAGAGGAGTTGAATGTGCCGACATATTCTCCATTGTGGATGCGCAGGCATATTGTAAAGGATATTGCAATTGAGATGGATGTTAGGCTCTCGAAGGTGGCTGCGTATGGCTTAGACAAAACTCTCATAGGTGCGTCTATTAAACAACTTTGGCGAATGAAGGATAAAGGCGCATTCATAGGCGATGAACTCTTGGAGGGTGGAGAAGGTGAAACTGTTGTTTTAGATGCACCCTTCTTCAACAAGCGCATAGTTGTGAATAAATTTAAGGCCGTTTGGCATAATGATTGGGGGGAATGGATTGTCGAAGACGCGGCATTGCACGACAAGGTACATTGAGCCTGCTATAGAAGCTTATGAAAGGGGCAACTTGGCTAAAGCAGAATTCTTACTTGAGAAGGCAGCATTCTTTGGCTGCTCAGAGGCAGTAATTTTATTATCTCGGCTTTACTTAGAAGAGGGTTTCAAAGAAGGCGCACTTAGACTTTTGGAGGCGCACAAATCTTTTCCAGATGTATTGGTTTTCCTAAACCTTTTGAAGTCATTAGATGTCGATGGTGAGTTGTTGGCTGTAGATTTTCGTAGCAAGGTTAAGTCTAAAATATGGGGGAATATATTGGAGTCTTCGCGTTTAATTTTTTCCAAAGGTAGGGTCGTCGCAGCAATTCTTCCGAAAGACCCCATCTTAAGGAATTATTTCATTGAAGATATTGCCACCATCGACAAAAGGCTTTTAAACTTATTTGGAGAGGATTAAGCAGTGGTAATATGGACGGTCTCCATGATAGTGTGTCTTTAAAATTTAGGACGAAGAAAGAGGTTAGTCTTTTCGGAGCTGAAAATGTTGTATTTAAACCAAAATGCATGAACATAGAAGCTGGAAAATATGTTGTTCTTATGAATGTTAACGATGCTAAGATTTATGGCCTTATGCCTGGCGACAGAGTTCAATTGAAAAAAGGAAGGAAATCTATAACATGTGTTGTGGATTTAACGAAGACCCTGGTCAAGCCGAAGGTCATGGGCATATTTAAAGAAGTAAAGGAGCTCTTGAATCTCAAAAAGGGCGATTCTATACAGGTTTCTGCTCTGCCAACTCTACCGAGCGTCGAAGCTATTGTTAGGAAGATTCACAATGAAAAGCTTACAGATAAGCAGATAAGCTCCATAATTAATGATGTCGTTCACAATAATCTTACAGAAGCCGAAGTCTCTGCCTTTTTAGTCGCCGCCGAGATAAATGGATTAAGCCTAGACGAAACCGTTGCCTTAACCAACGCCATGGTTAATAGCGGGGAAGTTTTGAATTTGAACAAGAAATTTGTATTAGATAAACATTGTATTGGAGGTGTAGCTGGCAACCGCACCACTATGGTGGTTGTTCCTATAATAGCAGCCGCTGGCTTTTATATTCCAAAGACGAGCTCTAGAGCTATCACATCACCAGCAGGCACTGCCGATACGATGGAAGTGCTAGCTGAAGTTGAATTCTCCATGGAGGAGTTAAAGAAGCTCGTGACAAAAGCAAAGGGAGCGATAGTCTGGGGTGGAGGCGTGAATATAGCGCCAGCTGACGACAAAATGATTCAATTAAGACGACCTCTTCATTTAGACCCTCTTGGCGTTATGCTCGCTAGCATACTCGGCAAAAAGAAGGCAGTCGGTGCAAACCACCTCATTATTGACATTCCAACTGGAAGGGGTGCTAAGGTTGAGGATGTAAATGAAGCTCGTAATCTAGCCCGCAAATTTAAGGAAGTAACGGACCGCTTGAATATAAAGACAAATGTCCTTATAACTGACGGTTCAGAGCCTGTTGGCAATGGCATAGGTCCGATATTGGAGGCAAGGGATGTTCTCATGGTTTTGGCTGGTGATGGTCCTTTGGATTTAAGGGAAAAAGCCCTTCTTTTGGCAGGAAAGCTGTTGGAGCTCACAGGGAAATATAAGGTGGGTGAAGGTTATGGCGTGGCAAAATCAATTTTAGACAGTGGAAAAGCCCTTAAGAAAATGCGCCAGATTATTGAACTGCAAGGTGGCAACGGCAAAGTTAAGGTATCTGATTTACAGCCCGGCAAATACACCTATGATATAAAAGCAACCAAAAAAGGCCGTGTTGAACACATAGACAACAAGAATATATCTAGGATTGCAAGAGCCGCAGGAGCACCCTTCAACAAGGGCGCAGGTATTTATCTCCATAAGGTCAAGGGCGACTTTGTGAAAAAGGGCGAAGCAATACTCACCATCTACGCCGAAAGCGAAACGAAGCTTAGCCAAGCGTTAAAAGTTGCCAAGACATTCCCACCATTCTTAATGGAGAAGATGTTCATAGATGAGCTTTTGTAAGCTCCAATCTACCCAAACAACTAAAGCCTCAAACTCTTTTTTTCATTCTCTTTTCTATAAGTATAAGTGAGTGCTCCGGCCGGGATTTGAACCCGGGTCGCTGGCTCGAGAGGCCAGCATCCTTGGCCACTAGACGACCGGAGCTTACCCTGTATTATTAGGCATAACCTTTAAAAGCCTCTCCTACCTAAACATAAGCATGGAAAGTGAGCTTATGGTGGGGGATGTCATGAAGAAAAATGTAGTAGTTGCCCCATCGACATCAACAGTGTTAGATGCTGCCAAACTTATGGCAGTTAATAAGATAGGTTCAGTGGTCATCATAGATAAAGATGAAGCTGTAGGTATGCTTACAGAAAGAGACATCATTAGAAAGGTCATCGCTAAGGGAAAATCATTAGATACTCAAGTGAAAGAAGTCATGTCTGCTCCATTGGTTGTCGTTACTCCTGATACGAGCGTGGAAGATGCCGCTCGAGCTATGAAGGATAAAAACATTCGTAGATTACCTGTCATAAACAAAGAGAAGTTCCTAGTCGGTATTATAACAGATAGGGATATAATACGGATTTTACCAAGCCTCATAGACATCATAGAGGAAAGTGCTCTCGCAACATATTAATCATGCTCAACCGGGCGTGGGATGGCGGACGCGATAGGTGAGCGTTGCAGTCAACGGCGCCCGGACATTTTAACATGGTTGTCGTCGATGCCAAGGTGGTGCCGCGCAGCAAGAAGCGGTGCCTCGTATGGGACGGGCATCTCCTAACAGTTAAGCTCACTTCTCCACCAGAGAAGGGCAAGGCCAACAAGGAGCTCATAAGCTTTTTGGAGGCTGCTCTTCATAGGGAGGTGGCTATAGTCTCTGGCCACAAGAGCCGGAGAAAGCGCATCTCCATAGAAGGTGAAATGGATGAAATTAAGAGGTTGCTCGCAGGCTATTCATGCCAATAAAATGAGCAGCCATAAGAGGTGAAAAAATGGGAAAAACATATATAGATACGGTGAAATACACCATCTATGCCTATTTTGATATAAGTGGCATAGTTGAGAAACCAGATGTAGTGGGAGCTATTTTTGGACAGACAGAAGGTCTTTTAGGCGAAGAACTCGATTTGAGGGAATTGCAGAAGAATGGTCGTATAGGCAGGATAGAGGTTGAGCTCGTAACCGAGAGCGGAAAGACGAAAGGTGTAATAAAAATCCCCTCTAGTTTGGACATGGTCGAGACTGCTATAATAGGAGCTGCTTTGGAAACCGTTGATAGGGTTGGTCCTTGCGACGCTAAGATAAGCATCAATAGGATAGAAGACAACCGCAACGAGAAGCGCAAGAAGATTGTTACAAAGGCAAAGCAGTTGCTCAAAGAGCTCATAAACACGCAGATACCCGAGAGCAGGGAGATTACGGAAATGGTTAGAAAAGAAGTAAAGGCTAGCGAGATAACGACCTATGGTCCTGAGAAATTGCCTGCAGGTCCGGGTGTGGATATATCTGACGCCATAGTTTTTGTAGAGGGTAGAGCCGATGTAATAAACCTGCTCAAGAACGACATAACTAATGTGATAGCCATAGGTGGAGCTAAAGTGCCTAAAACAGTCGTGGAGCTAAGCAAGAAGAAGGAAACTACAGTCTTTTTGGATGGCGATAGAGGTGGCGACATTATATTAAAGGAGCTTTTGAACGCTGGCGTTGACATTGACTTTGTGGCAAGAGCGCCTACTGGCAAGGAAGTGGAAGAGCTGACGAGAAAGGAGATAATAAAGGCGTTGCGCAACAAAGCGCCTCTACATCAAGAGGCTGGTGAAGCTGCAACTACTAAAAGCTCACGAGGCAGCTCCAACGGCAACCATTCCTCCTCTCCCAAAAAACACACATCATCGAGGACTTCAAAGAAGGATGAGAAGAAAGAGGAGAGGAAACCTGCCAAGCCAGCAAAGGTCATATCTTTTGACGAGGGCGCCTTCAAAGCTGAGCTCAACGAGTTGAAGGGGAAGCTTAGAGCAAGATTTTACGACGAAAAAGGCAACTTTATAACAGAGGTCCAAGTTAGGGAAATGCTCCCAACATTACAATCTATGGATAAAGCAGGAGCTATAATCTTCGACGGCATAGTCACGCAGCGTTTGGTGGATATAGCCTCTAATAAAGGAGCTAAATACATTATTGGTATAAAGGTAGGTAATGTATCAAAGAAACCTAGCAATCTCGAAATCATAACCTATAAGTAAGAGGCATAAGGGATACTGTGGCAAAAACTCCTTCTTTTTTTAGAGTTGATTTACATAACCACACGACGGCTAGCGGTGATGCTCTAACCACTCCAGAGCAGTTAATTGGGGCTGCTATTGAAAAAGGCATTACATCCCTTGCTGTAACCGACCACGACAGCACAGCCAATAACAGAGATGTGGATATTCTAGCTAAAGGAAGGATTGACATTATTCCTGGCGAAGAGGTAATGTGTAAGGAGGGCGAGCTTATAGGCCTCTTTTTGCTGGAGGAAATTAAGCCATCTCAACCTGCCGAGGTTGTTATGGAAGAGATACATGCTCAAGGTGGGTTAATATATGCCCCACACCCCTTTGACCCACTTAGACATGGTATAAACAACGAGAGGCTACTCTCAAAAGTTGATATTATAGAGGTTTTTAATGCTAAAAACTCCGAGAGAAGCGATAAGAAAGCATGGGATTTTGCAGAGGAGCTAGGCCTGTTAAAAGGTGCCGGCAGCGATAGCCATAGACCAGAAGAGATTGGAAGGGCTTTTGTAGAAGTTGATGGTCCTATAAGAAGTCCGGAAGAGCTCATCTTGAGGTTGAAGAGAGGTAAGCCTGTTATACAACAACGCACCTCTCTTGCTGAGAAAATTTTCAGAAGAGCGCAGTTATTTTTAGGTAAGAACTGAAGAGATGGGCGAGCAGTTAAAAAATTAACTACTTTGCGCAGGGGATAGTTTTTTATATTCCCTCCCTCAAATAATCACAGATGAAAGCAGTCCCCCTGGAAATCAAGCGCGAAGAAGCTGAAGAGCAGTCTAACATCGAAACTCTCGCATCATCAGACCTATCCATCGAGGCGCTTGTTAAGGAGGACAATTGGAGGGCTGTATTGGTTGAACTCATAGTCTCGAATAAGCTCGATCCTTGGAATATAGATATTGAGAAGCTCGCTTCGACTTTTGTTGAGAAGCTGGAAGAGCTTACAAAAGAGGGTTTTGATGTGCCGGCTAATCTTGTCCTCGCCTGTGCTATTGTTGTAAAGTTCAAGAGCTTATCCCTAGAGCTTAAGGAGGAAGAGCGTTTGCCTACGATTGATGAAGACGATATAATCCCTACAGATACAGATGTCTCAGCCATCCGCCTGAATCCACGAATGCCGATAACTATTAGAGAGATTGTTCATGCTGTTGAGAAGACATTGAAGAAAATAAAGGCTCCTGTTGCGACTAAGCCCTCTAAATCAATGCCAAAGGAAGACATTCACATAGAGGTTGAAGAAGAAAACATACAGAATGAGGTAGATGCATTGTACAACCACCTCCAGAAATTAAGAAAAACGCGCTTTTCTAATCTAGTCCCTGACGATGCTCTTTGGGCCAGAACACTTTTAAGTGTCCTTTTCTTAACAAACGACGAAAAAGTTAGGCTCTATCAAGAGCGAGTTTTTGAGGATATAGAGGTGGAGGTCCTTGTTAAGGAAGACAATTGAGGGCATTCTTTTCCTTACTGCCAAAGAATGGAAGGTTGAGGACTTGGCAAGGATGTTGAGGGTGAGTGAGGAGCTTGTCCAGAAGGAATTAGATGCTTTAATCTCTTTCTATTCAACGCTTGATACAATAATTGATGTCAGAAAAGTTGGGCCTTACTATAGCATGAATGTTAAACCCCAATACATCCCCATCTTGAAAAAATACATAAATGTCAGGGAGCTAACCAAGTTTGAGGCGAAATTGCTTGGTTTAATCGATGCACAGCCTGGAATAAAGAAAAGCTTGTTGTCTAAAAAGTTGGGCTCTAAAATTTACCCTGCTATTGCCGATTTGGTTAAGAGGGGCTTTGTGAATGAAGTTAAAACAGGCAGGACATCTCAGCTTTACACAACCCAAAAGTACAAAGATTATAAGGAGAGGTATAAATAAAGCAAAAAGCTTCTAATGATTTTGTGTTAAAAAGGTGTTTAACGCATATGCGTTTTTAAACTTTTCTCCCCACTTATATTATAGGTGCTATTATGGTAGGAAAGGGCTATTATGAGGATACACCTTATTTATTCACAGAAGAGAATATTGTTAGGTATGTCGAGCTGTTAAAGGGTTATGTGGATGATAGAGGTTGGCTTGATGAGCATCTTTTATTATTGAGGCAGTTATTCTTTGCCCATGAGCATTGGGGTGCTTTTTCTTCGCAGGTGGAGTCAGTACCAACTTCATTCAAAGAAGAAGGTTATACGCTAAGTGATAAAGAAGAAAGAGCATTCACTGCTTTCATAGATTCTATTCAAGAAAAAGGGTTAGAAAGTGAAGTAAGGGCTGCTATGGAAGAAGCCTTTGGCATCGATTTATTAGCGAACCTTCAAGAGGGTATCAAGAAGGGCTACATCAAAGTTTCGCCTGATTTAGCCACCATTTTAGCCTTGAATGACGCACTTTCGTCTGACGCTGATAAAACCGGCAAAGAAATGCTTAAAGGTGAAGATTCCAGCAATGAAACAACTAGTGAAGAGGAACAGAACGATAAACCACATGTAACTATAAGCGACGCCGTTGAAGTGAACTCTAAAGAGAAAGTGGTGGTTGAGAATGGTGGAGAAATAAGCGCCGACAATACAATTACAGAGGATGTCGTTAAAGAGCATGTCGAAGAGCTTAAAGGAGCTGAAGAAAATAGGGAAGATGAGGTTGCAGCTAAAGAGGCCCTAAGGGAGGCCACAGTAGAAGATGTCAATGAAGCTGATGATTATTCGGACATAATCCACGATGTGGATGATGATACACCTCCGTTTACGAGGGAAGATTTTGATAAATATAAAATAGAAGAGCCTGATGTCAATGAAGCCGATGATTCTACTGATACTGCTCCTTCTAATAATGATACTACTCTTTCTCAACCTCAATCAGATGAACAATCAAATGGAGGAAATGTAGAATCAGATTTAAAAGAATTTGGCGAGAAGCTTGGCCAAATCTTTGTAGCAAAATACATTTTTGGCAAAGGGGGATATAAGCAATTCATTGAAGATATTGATGAGAAGAAAGAAGAACTATTGAGTTTGGCAGAATCTTTAATTGAGAGGGGCAAGACAGTAGAAGATTTAGCTAAGGCAACGAGGTTAGGTATAGAGAAATCTAAGATGGCTGTTATGCAAGAATTCTCTCCAAGGTTAAATAATCCTATCATAAAGGCAGGAAGATGGATTACCAATAGCACTTTTCGTCGTTTAACCACGGCTGTTATTGCAACATTAGGAACAATTACAGGTTTTGCTATCATGCCCATTTCTCCAGCCGTAGGTGCTACAACCCTTGCATTGTCTTATTTTGTAAGAGGTACTCTCGCATCAGTAGCTTATAACACAGGTATTCTTGCTAACATTCATAAAATGCTTGATTTCAGGAGCCATCTAGACGCTGGCAGGAGATTGGCAGCTTCTATTATATGGGGTGATGAGCATCACTTCAATTCAGCCCTTAGTACTCTGAGGAGTAGTGTAAATGCCGTGCCTTCTAGCAGGCGCATAACTGATTTTGATGAAGAAATAGCTAGGAAAACTATTGAAGAGGGGGGCGTGTATCCTAAAATAGCTACAATCCATGGCACAAAAGTATCTGAAGAGAAGAAGCCAGAGGTTGGCTTGGCCTTCCATTTTATAGATGAATCCATAGATTTCGCCAAAAAATTTGGTATATGGAGAAAGGGGCGCATTCTATTGAGCACACTGCTTGGCTTTGGTTCATTAAGCGTTGTTTATTGGGATGCAGCCAAAGAAGTTTTCAATATTATTGGCAGTGGCATATCTAATACATGGCATGGTCTTTGGAATTGGATATCTGGTGTTGGTGAGACAAAAGTCATTACAGGAGCGGCAGCTACTCATGCAGCACACTCTGCTGCTAATGCTGTAAGCCACGCTGCAACGGCTGCTCATGCTACAGCTAATGCAGCTGAGCATGGTTCGTGGTTGTCTCACGCATGGCAGAGCATAAAACACTTCTTTGGCATCGGTTCGTCATCAGAAGTTGCTCAGCATGCAGTTAATGGCTCTACAGTCATTCATGAGGGAGCTAGCGCGGCAGCGACGCATACGAATATCATACCTCCTGATGCATACACTATCCATAAAGGGGAGGGCCTTTGGCATGCCATAAAGCACTCTTTGAAAGCAGCCTACGGTGAGAAATTCACCTCTTTATCGCAACACCAGCAAAATGTCCTTATTGATGCTATAAAGGATAAACTTGTCAATGTGCCTATGGATACGCCTGAGCACTTTTATGGCGCGCTGGCTAAATATGGTATAAGTAAGAAGGAAATTACTCTCTTACCAGATGTCATAGAAAAACTGCATATAGCTAACCCAACAGCGTTCTACAATAAAATAGGCGCACACTATCTAATGCTTCCTGGAGCGAAAGTAGAAGGTCTCTCCACTGTTGAGAAGCTGAGAAGTTTATTGGGCAGTTATGGCAGTATTTTAGACCAAAACAAGGTTGCTCATACTGCCAGGCATGCAGCCAATGGCGTTAAACACCTTGCTATGGCGGCGATGCCATCACATCAAGCTACTATGCCACTCTCTTATGGCAATGGTATAATGGCCAGCACATTCAAGCCCCCAAGAGAAATTTTGGGCTCACATGGGGCTGGAAAAATCATAGGCTCTGGTAAAGTTAGTGGGGCTGCCGCCAAGAAAGCTACACAGGCTATATTCAATGGACCTATATCCTATCCTGCTTCTGTGAGTGAAGCATAACCATCTCCTTTTTAACCTTTTTGGCTGCCAATCTGCCCGTGGCATCAAAGACACCTACTAAAAAATCAACTGCTAAGAAAAGCACAAACAAGAGCGGCAGCAAGACCGTCGATAAGAGTACTAAAAAGACTGCAAAGAAGAGCTCTGTTAAGAAGACTTCCTCTAAAAAGACCAAAAGTGCGAAATCCACATCAAAGACAAAGAGCAGAATTGTCGAAGTTGAAGTTGCAGGCATAAAGAAGAAAATAACGCTGAATTATATTGAGGAGAAAATACCCTTTGGCACTTATCGTCTTCTGGATGCTACGCATGTTAAGGAAGTACCTAAAATAGAGTTTTTGCGTCTGGCCGAGGAGTTGAATGAGGCTATAAACACGATCTACGGCAAGATCTTCCCTCCTGGAAAGACTGCGAGGGATATGATAAATCAGCAGAAAAAATAATTAATTCTCTTGGAACGACTTTACTCATAAACGCGCTCCCACATTTCCTTTGCCAACTTTCCATCGTACATCATTTTTTTAACCAAGCTTTCAGCACTCTTTTTCTTTTCTTGGTGCTTCTCTAAAAATTCAGTGATTTTTTTGGCAGTGTAATCCTTTAACTCACCCGTAAGCATCTCTCCACTTTTGTAAGCATTGTATATCTCACCCAATTTCTTATCATCCTCTTCAAAGAGCATTTTCAGGTATATGAAGCTAATATCTATGTCTGGATTTCCCCCTTTTTTTCTGTGCTCCTCCACTGTCGGCTGCCCGCCGCTAAATGCATACTTCATAATTTTCTTTCGGACGGTTTTAGCATCTTCGTCCAAATAAATGGCACTCTCCTCCTTACTGCTGCTCATTTTCCCCTCTACACCTTGAAGGGGTGGAAGAAACATGCCATGAATGGCCGCAGCCTTTTTATAACCAAGTCCTTCGGCTATATCTCTCTGAATCCTCCAATAAGGGTCTTGATCTATTGCACATGGTATTAGCGCTCTATTTTTTTCAAAAAAGGTTGGCATGACCTGATACATAGGCCAGAAGATCAAACCCACATTTGTTTCATTTGTAAAGCCAAAAACTGCTTTCATCGTTGAGAATGTCACCTTTTTGGCAGCTCTCACCATAAGGGGATAAACACGGCCTATGTATTCAGTATCCTTGAATATGAATGTTTTGTCAGGGTCAAAACCAAGCGCGGCTATATCTAGAATATCTTTATCTGCTTGTTCTCGCGTCTTTTTTAGAGTATATTCTTTCTTCTGTAAGAATTTTTCATCATCAGTGATTTCTATATAGAGATTAGCTCCAAAGGCCTCTTGCAGCCATTTTGCCATCAAGAAGGAGAGTATATGGCCTAAATGCATCCTTCCCGAAGGTCCTCTTCCTGTATATATGAAAAATGGCTTGCCTTCTTTATATTCCTTCAATGCCAGCGATAAATCCCTGTGGCTAAAAAAGAAACCCCTTCTAAGAAAAACAGGCAGGGGTTTTTTTGCCAGCATCTTTAACTCTTCCAACAACTCATCGTTGATTGGTGCCGTGCCAAATTCCTTTATCAAGCGTTCATATTCGATTTTTCCCTCAACAGTCCATGGTGTTACGCGCATCTCAGCCATACTGTCTTTTTGGGAGACCTTATTAAAAATCTTCCCTTGCGCTTATAATTACTCTTAATTTATTCCCTATTTCATTGCTTCGCACAATCAACGAGCAGGACAGGCTCAATCTTTAAAACCCTTTCCTTAAAAAGCAACAAGAGGTGTTATTATGAAAAAAGCTTTACTGTTAGTGATCCCTCTTCTTGTACTTTTATTGGCAGGCTGTACAATGCCTTCTCAGCCCAATGCGAATGTCAGCAATGGCAACGCAACATTGATGGCTGGTGGCACATGTTCAGCCTCTGAAGGCGCAAGTTTGGGTAGTGTAGATAATGCTAGCGTCGCTCACATAACTCAACTCATAGAACAGCTTTCATCTATGCAGGGGCAGCCATTGCAACTCAACTCATATACAACTGAAATGGTTAAGATGGTTAAAGTCGCGTACAATGTTAATGGGCAAGTGGTTAATGTTTATGTCACGCCGGATTATAAGAAGATCGTCATGGGTCGTGAAATGGATGTTGGTCAACTGGAGCAGGCGATTGAGCAGTCCATGAAGCCAAAAGACCTTTCAAAGGCAATAACCATTCCAGACGCAGCACATGTCGAGGGTGAGTCCAGCGCTCCCATAACCATTATAGAATTCGCTGATTATCAATGTCCATATTGTGCCATTTTCCACATACAAACTTATGAGAGTTTAAAGAGTAAGTATATCGACACTGGCAAGGTGCGCTATGTCTTTTGGGACTTCCCCCTATCCTTCCACCAGATGGCAAAACCAGCTTCTGTAGCTGCCAACTGTGCTGGTGAGCAAAATAAATATTGGGAGATGCACAATGCCATATACAATGCAGAAGGTAAAGATAGGAAGCAACTCAGCAACGACCTCTTGAAGGATTTGGCAAAAAATATGAGTGGGTTAAACTACAATGAATGGGAAACCTGCTTCAATGCTTCCAACACAACTGTCTTGGATCAATTAGCTCAAGAGGCTCAACAGCAGTATGCTGTAAGCGGCACACCAACCTTCTTAATATACAGCAACAAGAAGTTAAGTGATGATGGCATCAAGGCGCTTATAAAGAAGGTAGCTCCTTATAGAGGGGTTGTTGTTAAAGATCCAAACGGCACTGTCGGTGTTGAAGTTTCAGGAGCTTTGCCAATAAATGTCTTTGACACAATTATAGCAGAGCTCTCCTAATTTTCTTTTCTTCTTTTTTAGGTGTTTTTTATGCCAGAGGCTCAAAGGATAGCTGTTCTCGATAGGGATGCGTGTATAAAAGAAAAATGTGGGTATGTTTGCGAGAAGGTCTGCCCAGTGAATAAGATGGGAGAGGAGGCTATTTCCATAGATCCTCAAACAAATTATCCCGTTATATTGGAGACTGCGTGCATCGGCTGTGGTATCTGTGTTAAGCGTTGCCCTACTAAAGCCATTAGTATCATAAATTTAAGCAAGGATTTGGGGAGCCCTACATATTCATATGGCGTGAATGCCTTTCGTCTTTATGGTTTTCCTTTGCCTGTTAAAGGCCATGTCACTTCTTATGTTGGCAGGAATGGTATTGGTAAAACAACTGCTATAAGAATATTGGCAAAGCAGATAATACCAAATTTTGGCGATTATACGCGCGATTGGGATTGGGAAGAGGTTTTGGATAAAGTTCCTGTAAATGTTGCCAAATATTTCAAAGATGTTGAAGGTGGAAAGTTAAGCATAAAACCACAGAACATAGAGACGCTGCGTGCTCATAATGGCACTGTCTTGGACCTTTTGAACGAGCTTTCATTAGATTCATCTATATTGGAGGAATGGAAACTTCCCATTGCAGATAGACAAATAGACCAGCTTAGCGGTGGAGAGCTTCAGAAATTAGCCATAGCTATAGCTACTGCTAAAGAAGCTGAGCTTTATTTCTTCGATGAGCCCACCAATTATTTAGACATCGTCGAGAGGCTTAAAGTTGCAGTTTATCTGGGAGATTTTGCTTTGGACAAAAGCTTGATTGTCGTTGACCATGATTTAACCATTCTTGACTACATGGCTGATTATGTTTATGTCTTTTTTGGCCAAGAATCTGTTTATGGCGCATCATCGTCTGTAAAGTCTGCTCGTGTAGGCATCAACGAATATTTAGAGGGTTATTTGAAGGCAGAGAACCTTCGTTTTAGGGAATATGCAATAAACTTTGGCACATATTCACCGACGACAAAGAAACCAAAGCCTTACATCAGTTATGGCAATCTTAAAAAGACCTTTTCTTCCTTTGAGGTTGAGATTGAAGAGGGCTCGATAGGCGAGGGTGAGGTTGTTGGCGTTATTGGTAAGAATGGTTTGGGTAAAACTCTATTTATGAAGATGCTAGCAGGCGTAGAGAAGCCTGATGAAGGGGAAAGCCTCGATGTTAAGATAGCATATAAGAAGCAGTATTTAGAGCCCTCTGATGTTCTTGTTAAAGATTTGTTTGCGAAAGCAGATGATAAAGCTATATTGGATAGGGCTAAACAGCTTCTCCATTTAGATGGTCCCATATTGGAAAAGACGCTTAAACAGCTCAGCGGTGGGCAATTGCAGAGGGTGGCTATAGCCTTCACATTAAGTATGAATGCAGACATTTATCTTTTTGATGAGCCTTCTGCCTTCTTAGATGTTGAAGAGCGCTTAGCATTTTCTTCCCTTATAAGGGAGATTGCAGCAGAGAGGAAAAGTCCAATTCTAGTCGTTGACCATGACATAGCTTTAATCGATAGAATCTCAGATAGGCTTATAATATTCGAGGGTGAGAGTTCTGTTAAGGGGAAGGCCACCCCGCCAATGGCAAAGAAAAAAGGGCTGAATTACTTCTTAAAGTCGCTGGGCATAACGCTTAGAAGAGATATCGACACTAAGAGGCCAAAAATAAATAAACCTTGGAGTAAAAGAGATAAAGAGCAAAAGGAGAAGGGTGAATACTTTGCCGATCATTAGCTTAAAGCGGAAGAAAAAATCCCGATGGGATAATGATTTTGGCCATCCACTTTTAGGCATTGTTGTGTTCTTAGCATTTGTTTTATTGTTTTGGTGGGCTATTGACAATGTAGGTTATTTTTGGGTTATGCTCGTTCCAAATTTCCTTCTGCTTGTATTGACATTCATATTCCTCATCGCATATCTGTCTCTTCCCATGAAGAAAAACAAGCCGTTGAAGGAATATCCCTCTATGTCAGTAATTGTGCCTGCTTACAATGCATCCAAGACTATTGGCAAAGCCATTGATGCTATAAAGGCAAGCCGTTATCCAGGCGAGCTTGAAATAATAGTTGTCGATGATGGAAGCAAAGACGAGACATATAAAATAACCAAAGAGAAAGGTGTTAAGGTAATTAGACACGAGAGGAATTTGGGCAAGGCTTCTGCTTTAAATAATGGTATTTTAGCCGCTAAGGGGGAGCTTGTAGCATGTATTGATAGTGATACATATATAAGCAAAGATGCGCTTAGGCTGAGTGCAGAGGAGTTTGATGAAAAGACTGCTGCTGTGACTGTCCTAATAAAAGTTCATGAGCCTGAAACACTTATAGAGCGCCTCCAAGAGTTGGAGTATGCTGTTGGATTTGGTTTATATGCTTTGGTTGGCAAGTGGCTCAATATAATATTTGTTACGCCCGGGCCTATGACCGTCTTCAAGAGAAAAATTCTCATAGATGTTGGGCTTTTTGATGTCGATAATGTTACAGAGGATTTGGAGATTGCATGGCGCCTTAGAGAGAAAGGATACAAAATAGGTTATGCTCTCGATGCTGTTGTTTATACAGAGGTTCCACCAACATGGAGGGCTTTACTTAAACAGAGGTTGAGATGGTATAGAGGTAAGCTTCTAAATATTCGCCGCTATAAGCACATGCTTTTCAATCCGAAATACGAGGATTTTGGCATGTTTATGCTGCCGTTTACATTTACAGCTGAGCTTATGGGCATAACCCTTACATCTCTCCTATTCATATTTTTAGTAAAACAAGGATTGTGGTTTTTCACAGCCACGCAGGCTACGCTTGCTGCACACGCTCCATTCGCTATAAGCACATTTACAATCTCTGGCATATCAGCCCTTGTTATGGCGTTCTTTCTTATACTGCCTTTATTGTTTGTCGCATATGTTAGCAGGGTTTTAACAGCCAAAAAATTTGATTTTGGTGATTTTATAATAGCCCTTTTAACAGCTTTTGTTTATAGTGTTTTTACAAGTTTTGCTTATTTCCTGAGTTTCTTCCAGGAGATTAGCGGGGTGAGTTATAAATGGTAGATAGGTCTATATATTGGAAAGGTGCTCTATTAGCTATCTTATTATTCATAGCCAGCATTGGAATCGGGTATTATGTAGAGGTTGTTAAATATCAAGAGGTTTTAGCCAACCTTAACGAGCTTAATTTGGAAATCGATAGCAGTTCGACAATCTTATTATTCTCTCAGGCGTTGCCTAATGTTAGCGCTGCTAATGAATGTAAGGCTATTGTTAGTGGTTTAGACCCGCTTGGTTCGCAGGTTGAGTTGCTAAGGGAATCATTGGAGGAAGGCAAGGGGAATGTCTTCCTAAATTATGAAAATCTTAGAGGTATGTATTTTTTGACAAACCTTAAATTATTCCTTCTAACTGAGAGGTACAAGAAGGTTTGCGGGCCGAAGGATACAATCCTCTTCTTCTACAAATTCTACACTGATTGTCCCAGATGTGCTGTTCAAGGCCGTATTCTCGATACTGTCAAGGCGAAGTGTGGAAATAATGTGTATATCTTTGCATTCCCTCTTGATGTGGATAAGCCCTCTGTATTGAATGTGCTCAAAAATTATTATGGTGCGACGGATGCCCCTATATTGGTCGTTAATGACAAAAAATTAGAGGGTGTGCAGAGCGCTCAAACCATTTACAAATACCTCAAGACCTGCAAAGCCTCTTAATCTTTTTTCTTTTTTGTGCTTGGCCGAGCTTGCTCTTATATGTATTTTCCTTGACTGAGTGTTAAGATTGCTATAATCAAAGCATATAATGCTATACTTTCTGGCAGCACGGCTATAATGAGCGCTTGTGTAAATGTTGACGCATCTGCTAGCAAAGATTTCACTGCATTTACAGCCACCCTACCTATGTAAAGAGCTATTATACCTGAAATGGCCATTATGAGCATGGCAATGCCCAGGACAAATACATCGTGCATCGTGCTTATTTTAGAAGGACCAAACGCTCCAGCAGGCATAAGCAGTAACAAGGATACAATTAACCCATACACTGCTATAACCTCCGGCAGCGCCGCCAATATGAGTGTTTTTCCGAAGAGCTCTTTCTTCTCAGCTATAGCCACTATCGCCGCTTGAGCTACTAATCCTATAGAGTATGCAGCCGCTACGCCTGGAATTGCAACCGCCAATGCTGACAATATGAATGCATATGATTGGATTGCCGTTATCGTTTTTGTAACTTGACTTATAATAATGATAGCTATCAATAAACCATATATGGTGGGTGTTTCAGCAAGCACTGAAAATATGAGGGCATTTGTGAAGAAACCTTTCCCTTTATTCCTTCCCAGTATATTCTCAGATAACTCTCCTATCTTCTGCATTGCATAGCCTGAACCAACGCCAGGCACAACTATAGCTATAAGAGCGGCCAATATCGAAATGGCGGCGGGATCAGCAAATTCCATATTATTCACCTTTATACATAGGGCTTTTTATGTTTAGCCCTTTTTTCAGCATAATCTTCTTTAGCTTGAATTCATCGGCGCTAAACCAAGCAAAACCTTGCTCGACGAACTTGGTGCCGAATTCCAATATGTGGAGCCTCAATGTGTGTATGCTTGCTATGAGAAGCTCCACTGTTAATAATATGAGGTGGCCTATGGCTACAATAATACCGCCTATAATCAGGCCAACAATACTCTTGGCTGCAAAAAAGCCGACAGCCAATCCGTAAAACGCTGTGCTTATACTGTAATGGGACAGGCTTATAGCGAAGATTCTTGCGTATGAAAATATGTGCCCAACGACATGCGGAAGCTCTGCTATGCTTTTACTTCCTCCCAATACTATCAACAAAAGTCCAACACCTCCCAATGCTAGACCTGCTGTCTGATATGCGATGTAAGTAATACCGCCTAAAATAAGGAGAAGCGCACCTAAATGTTCAAAATATGCTTTTCTCTTTTCTCTTTCCTTCCATGCGTTTATGAGAGCGATTATGTGACCCAAACCCGTGTGAAACACACCGACGGCTATTGAAATGTAAAGCAGGAGCATGGGCTTTTCATAAACAGGTAAAAGGGCTTCACTATGACTTATCCAAACCTCTCCGAATAGTAAGCCGAAGAATATGGATGCTGCTGCCATCACTCCTAACACGACACCAAATTCACGCTTGCCCTTCTTTATGAGGTATAAAGCCACAAGGGCTAGAATAGCGCCGTCTAGAGCGCTGGCAAACATCAATCCAAATATGAAGGGAAAAGTTATCGCTATAATGGGTGTTATATCGATGCTTCCATATTTTAGAGGTGGGTAAAGTTCAGTTATTTTTTCAAAGGCCTTAAAGGCCCCGCCATTATTCAATTTAATAGGGCCATATCTTTCTTCCTCTTCAGGCAAAACATATTCTAATACACCTTCTCTCTTTTCAATAAGGCCCTCAATAGCCTTCAATTTATTCTTACTTATCCACCCTTCTATAAGCACAAAACTCTTACCTATCTTTTGGGCTTTTTTCTCACACTCCAAGAGTTTGTTAGCAAATGCGAGGAGCTCTTCGGCAGCTTTATGCTTACAGTAGTCTATAGCCTTTCCCTCACTAACAGCCTCTAAATAATTTATAATCTCTTCATCTGTATATGCGTTGCATTTTTTCCCTTCCTCATGAGGTGGCATTTTTTCCTTTATGATTTTGCTGAAGGTGATTATCTCGCGCGCTTTCTTTCCTATAAATGGCCCATTATATTCTTTAGCATCTTTCAACATAACAAGTCCTCTTGATAACAATTCTTCAATCAAAGGCTCTGCTTCGTTTTTTTCTACGATAATAGCAATTCTATAAACGCCTTTCGTTGAGAACATTTCACCACATCACATATATGAGCGTTAATATGCCTATGATAAACGCTATGACTTCCATCCATATTTTATATTTGAGGTATTCTTTCAAAAGCCCTGTTTCTTCTCTCATCAACCATGCGCTTCCACTTGCCAAGAAGTAGAGTGCTATAGCTATAAACACTATTAAAGATTTTCCACTATGCACATCTAATTTACCAACCCAGAAAAGATATATGAATACGAATATGAGTGCATATTCAAGTAAATCAAGTATTAATTGGCTTATCTTCATTTTTTCTTCCCCCTCTCCATAAATCTCTTTAGTTTCAACATCTCATCATGCCTTCTCTCGTCAAATAGGCGCTCCATCTTTTTAAGCTTTTTCTTCATTTTTGGTATTAAGTCGTTCTCTAAGTATGCGACTTTATGAGTTATCCTCTTTATTTCATCGAAGACGACCTCCGCCTTTTTAACATACTCATCCAATTCTCCTCCACTCTCGACTACTGCTTTTACTTTTTCCATGAGCTCCTCCTTAAGAGGATGGCTAATACCACCACCTTTCAAAATAGGCCATTCAACATCCTTCAATTTAACATAGCCTTTATTCATGAATAGACCCTTTTCGATATGTGCTACAACTTCTCCTTGGAGATATATGTCTGGGTAGAGTTCGTTGAGTATATACTTGTCGCTAATTTTATCAACGATGGCCTTTAACTCCTTCAGGTTCTTATTATGTTTCTTCTCCAAATCTTTTAGTTCTTTAAGGAGGCCTATGTAAACAGAGTTTAGCTCTTTCTGCCTCTCTTCCAAAACATCCTTGCTCTTTTTAACTGTATCTAGTTCGCTCTTCAGCTTCAAATATTCTGCCTTCGTAAATCGTTCAGCCATATTTCGGCACCCTCTTTTTTATGTACTCCTTGGCGTCATATAAAGGTATTTGAATTAAGTCCCTACTTATTCTATCATTCGTTTTATCGACAAGCTCTATCTTTTCCTCCCCTTCACTAGCGCCAACGAGGAGAATTACTGCCTTTATATATTCATCCTTCACTTTACAAACAATTCTCCCTTCCATATTTCCTCCTCTATAATTGCCTTGTGAATAATACTCGCTAATTCGTGCATCTCTGTGAGGTATGTGTATGTCACGCGCACCAGCGGCCATATCCAACCTCTTTCATCGTCTTTGAAGTCGTGTAGCTCTCTATATAAAAGAAATTTTAACAGCACCTTCATAGCCCTCTTTTCTTCATCTCTTAACTTTTCTGCTTTTTTTGAGAACTCTCTTAAAATATATTCATTGAATTCCACGGCATTCATGTTGAGCGTGCTTTCATCCAAACTTTTATCTCTTAAATAATATGAGAACCATATCTTATAAAGTTCAATTATTGGTTTTATGTCGCTGGGCATATACTGATTCACATTGTCTAAGAAAGAAGAACTGGCTTTAAGGACAGTTTTATCAACATTCTTATGGTCAAGTTTGGCGGCTATAATGCTTAGCTCCTCCTTGTTTAATCGTTTTAAATCTATGACTAGCTCTCCTAGACGCTCTTCCCTCAATTTCTCCAAGAGGT
>JALWQW010000003.1:0-91225 GCA_026982895.1 Microcaldota archaeon
TTTTTCCATAATGTGTGCAAAGCTTCAACTCTTTATTTTCTAAAAAACTCCTTAACATGCTTTTCAGGGTCGTATGTTGAAATGTATCTCTCCGTCGGCAGCAGCTTAAAATAATTGCTCCATGTGAATCTGTCATCCATGTATATTATAGCCGCTTTATCGTTTTCCTTTCGTATAGCTCTGCCAGCAGCTTGCAATGCCTTTGTTATGGCGGGGTAAATATATGCATAATCCCAGCCCTTCTTAAATTTCTTCTCATAATAATCTATAAGAGCCTTTGTTTCCAGCGTCATATCATTGAGGGCTAGACCGGCAATAATAAGCACTTTAATCTCGCCTTTGGCAAGATTTACACCTTCTGATAATGAGCCTCCCTGCACTCCTAACAGTAATCCTTTCCCCCTTCTGAAATTGTTTATGAGCTCGACATTCTCAGTTGGTGATGCACTTGGCTTTTGAATCAGAAGAGGAGTTACATCTATATACTTTCGCGTCCTCTCCAAAAATTCAAAAGATGGAAAGAACACAACCACACCGCCAGGACTTGCGTAATACAATTCAGTTATTTTTTTGGCATAAGCTTCGAACATCTCCTCTGTCCTCTTGACATATCTGCTTGTAAGCCCTTTGACGATAATATTTAACTTGTTTTCAGGCGGAAATGGGCTTTGATACATTCTCGTTATGGGCTTTTTTATGCCGAGTATATCCACATACATCTCTAATGGCGTCAATGTGCCGCTCATAAGTACGGCGCTGTCCACATTGTTGAGTATATCTGTTAATAGAGAGGGGTCGAGGCTTTTCCTCGATAATGCTATCGTTCTCTGCGTTTTCTTCAATACGCGGATAACATCTGCACCGTCTTCTTGCCATTGCTCTATAAACTTGGCGACCTTTATCGCTATGCTTGGCTTATTTGTGGCTTCTACATAACTCTCCCCAGCTTCATATAGGTATGTTAGTAAGTCGTCGGTGCGTTCTCCTTCTCTTAGAAAGAGGTCGAGGACATGTTTGGGCACTAGAACCTCCTCTCCTTTCCTTGACTCCTTGCCTTTAAGGTATATAGAGGCAATCTCTTCAAGGGCCTTGTTTAGCTTCAGTTTATCTCCACCAACCATCTCCAGCTCTCTGTCTAAGGCTTTGAGCATGAAGAGATTAACGCTCCTAGACAAATAAGAGGTTATTCTATTGGGCAAATTATGGGCTTCATCTACAATGACTATGAGCTCGTCTATTCTTCTGTGGAGTTTTTTAAGCAAAACATCTCTCACGGATGGAATAAAGAAATGGTAATAATCAGCTATAATGAGGTGGGCGTCTTTGGCCGCCTTTAACATAAGCTCATAAGGGCATAGATTGTATTCTTTGCCGAATTCCATCATATCTTTGTAGCTCGGTGCTGAGAATCGTTTAAGTGCTTCCTTCACAAATCCATCCGCAGCTACGCTCTCCTCCTTCGTATAACCAACGGCATTCCTGTGAAAGGGGCAGAGCTCCTCTTTTCTAAAATGCTCACATAGCGTGTAAAAACTGTCTTGGTCTAAGCCACTTAAACTTGGATGTATGCACGAATATCTCCTGCCTATAATGTCGACAGCCTTCAACGCCATGCCATGCTTTTCGTTTATCCCTCTTACAACATCCAGAGCTATGGCATGCTGGCTTATCTTTGGCGTGAGGAAGAGCACAACCTTTCCTGTATTGACTGCATGCTTCAAGGCAGGGCTTATAACTGCATCTGTTTTCCCCAATCCCGTCGGCGCGTGCGCTAATAGCGTCGCTTTTTCCTCCAAAGCCTTTTGCACATCCTCAATGAGCTTGTCTTGGTGTTTTCTAAATTTCTCATGCCTAAATAACACATCTATGCTTATAGAAGAAGGGTTTAAAGCCGTAAGCGGGCTAATGTTTTTTAACACCTGTGGAGAAAGGCAGGCATGGAGGAGCTTTTGAAAAAGGTTATTGAAAAGATAACGCCCGACGATGATGAGACTGCTCAGCTTCTATCTTTTTTTGAAGAATTAAAGGTGAAGTTGAGAGGTATAGGTGAAGTCAAGCTCATGGGCAGCGTCGCCAAGGATACTCACTTAAAGGGAAACAAAGAGATTGATGTTTTCATAATAATTCCGCCCAAGAAGGATTTAAGCGGAGCTGTAAAAGAGGCTGAACAGGCGCTCGGCAAAAGCAATGAATACACTATTGAGAAAGCCTTTGCCAAACATCCCTACATTCGCGTTTGGAAGGGTGATTTGAGGGCTGATGTCGTTCCATCTTATCATATAGAGAAGGGCAAAGAGCCCCTTTCAGCCGTCGATAGAACGCAATGGCATGTTGAGCATGTCAATGCTAATTTGGCAGAGGGCAAGAGAGCCGATGTCAGGCTTTTGAAGCAGTTCTTTAAGTCAGTGGGCGTCTATGGCGCTGAGATTCGCGTAGGTGGTTTTTCGGGTTATGCGTGCGAGCTTCTTATAATGAAGTTTGGCTCCTTTCAAAGGGTCTTGGAGGAGCTCAGCGCAGTTAAAAGAGGAACAGTTTGGTTTCTAGATTCACTGCCGGGAAAGACCTTCGACGAGCCATTGATTTTTGTAGATCCTGTCGATAAAAAAAGGAATGTTCTCTCACCATTAAGGCCTGAAACACTCACCACAGCTATACTCGCAAGTAGAGCCTTCCTCATGAAGCCTGATGAAAAGTGGTTCTTTTTTTCAGGCGAAGAGGGGCCAAAGGTTCCTACTGTTGGTTTGTTTTTCAAATCGCCGCAAATAGTCGAGGATGTTCGTATAGGTGGGCTAAGGCGCTGGACTAGAAAGTTGGCCACTTATCTAAAGGAGAATGGTTTTGATGTTTTGGAGTGGAGGGTTGATGTCGATGATGGCGAAGATGTCGTTGCCTTGTTTTTAGAGGATTTAACCCTGCCCAAAGCAGAGAAGCGCTTAGGTCCCTCTGTCTTCAAAGACAAGATGGTCGAGGCTTTTTTAGAAAAAAATGAGGGTTTTTATTTGGATGGTGAAAGGCTCATCGCCGTTAGACAGAGGAGATACACAGATGCTTTTAAGGCCGTCGAAGATTTTATAAAAGTGGAGTTACCCAAAGGCTACAAAGCGCCGCGCGTGGAAAGAAATGTAGGGAAAAGTATAAAAAAATGTTGTGCCATAAGGCAATATATAAAGAAATACTTATTTTTGAGGTGATAAAATGGCGGAGATAACATTAAAAGTTGCTGAAGCTAGGAGTATGGATGTAGGTACAGGTAGGGCTAGGTTAGACTCAGCAGCGAGGAAGGCGCTGGGCGTTACAGCAGGCGATGTTGTTAAGCTTGTTGGCAAAAAGACAACCTCTGCCATTGTGTGGCCAGCCTCACCAGAAGATGAAGGTGCCAATATAATACGCATAGATGGAATCTTAAGGAGGAATGCCGGTGTAGGCCTTGGAGACATGATAAAGGTTGAGAAGGCGACTGCTAACGAGGCTAAAAAGGTTATCCTCGGCTTGAAGGAGCCTATACGCTTCGGTGCTGATATAGCCCCTTACATAAAGCACAAGCTTCTAAGGAAGCCTATTACGAAGGGCGATGTCTTGCCTATAAACATTTATGGAACGCATGTCCTCCCCTTTGTTGTTGTGAGCGTGCAGCCGCAGGGCGTCGTAGTGGTGACAGAAGAGACGCAGGTAACCATCAAGGAAGAGCCCATTAAAGAGCTAGAGCGTGTGCCGACGATTACTTATGATGATATAGGCGGGCTTAAACACGCCATAAAGAAGATTCGCGAGATGGTTGAGCTTCCTTTGAGGCATCCTGAGTTGTTCGAGAGAATGGGCATTGAGCCTCCAAAGGGCGTTCTTCTCTATGGACCTCCGGGCACGGGTAAGACGCTCTTAGCAAAGGCCGTAGCCAACGAGAGTGAAGCCAACTTTTTCTACATTGGCGGGCCTGAGATTGTTAGCAAGTTTGTTGGTGAAAGCGAAGAGAGGCTTAGGAAGATGTTTAAGGAAGCTGAGGAAAGCGCTCCGAGCATCGTCTTTATAGATGAGATTGATGCTATAGCTCCGAAGAGAGGAGAGGTGCAGGGAGAGGTTGAGAAGCGTGTCGTTTCCCAGCTCCTAACATTGATGGATGGTTTGAAGACGCGAGGGCAGGTAATTGTTATTGGTGCGACTAATAGGCCTGATTATATAGACCCTGCATTGAGAAGGCCAGGCCGTTTCGACAGGGAAATCGAGATAGGCGTGCCTGACAGGGATGGCCGCTTGGAGATTCTGCAGATACACACGAGACATATGCCCTTGGATAAAGATGTTGATTTGAAATACCTGGCGAGTATAACTCATGGTTTCACTGGTGCTGATTTGGCTGCTCTGGTTAAGGAGGCCGCGCTTAAAGGCCTTAGAAGGAATCTCCCCAAGATAGATTTGACAGAAGAGACAATACCAGCTGAGGTTTTGGAGAAGCTTAATGTCAATATGTCTGATTTCAAGGAGGCGTTGAAGGAGGTGCAGCCCTCTGCCATGCGTGAAGTATTCTTGGAAAAGCCGAATGTGCGCTGGGATGATATTGGTGGCTTAGAGGATGTCAAGCGCGAGATTAAAGAAGCGGTTGAATTGCCTATGAAAAATGCAGAGGTCTTTGAGAAGTTTGGCATAAGGCCTGTAAAGGGCGTTCTTCTATATGGGCCTCCGGGCACGGGTAAGACGCTATTAGCAAAGGCCGTAGCTACGGAGAGCGAGGCTAATTTCATCGCCGTTAATGGCCCTGAAATACTTAGCAAGTGGGTTGGTGAGAGTGAAAAAGCTATAAGGGAGATATTCAGGAAAGCAAGGCAAGCTGCTCCAACAGTCATATTCATAGACGAGCTCGATTCAATAGCACCGAAGCGTTCAGGTAGCGGCGAAGGCGGGACGCGCGTAACAGAGAGGATTGTCGATACAATATTGACTCAAATGGATGGCATAAAGACGATGCAGAATGTTTATGTAATAGCGGCTACGAATAGACTAGACATCGTCGACCCAGCTCTATTGAGGCCCGGCCGTTTCGATAAGATTGTTGAGGTGCCATTGCCTGATAAACGTGCTAGGAAGGCAGTATTCGAAGTGCATACAAAGCGCATGCCCCTCGATAAGGATGTTAAGCTCGATGAGCTGGCGAAGCTTACTGACGGCTTCAGCGGAGCTGATATTGAGAACATCTGCAGGGAGGCAGGTATGCTTGCCATAAGGGAGAATTTAGAGGGTAAGAAGGCAGAGAAAGTAAAGATGAAGCATTTCTTAGAGGCGCTCGATAAAGTTAGAAAGAGAACATCAAGCACAGCAGGATCAGAGGAGATGTACAGATGATGTTGAAAAAGATTGCCTTTCTTTTCCTCTTTCTTTTTGCCGTTTCATTGATACTGTTCGCTATTCTAAACCTTACACTCATGGATTTGATTAGACTCATTGGTTTGGATTTAGGCATAACATTATTGTATGTGCTTTTTTATCCTCAATTTAGAGGGGTTAAAAAGGGCGACCAAGTCGTCGTTGTAGCCAATTCATTGGTCCCTTCTGTTTTGGGCAGGACAGGAAGAATCATCAGCCCCGTTAAAGGCCTCCATAAAAAAGTTACTGTCCGTTTGGATGATGGCAGCGAGATTAAAGGAATTTTAGAAACTTATGAAGAGCTCTTGAGCCCTCCCAGAGTTAGGCTTATATACGAAGAGCGCATCGAGAGATAAAATGAAATTTTATGAGGGTGAGATTGAAGATATAGGCATAGCAGCCATACTTTTGGCATTGGCGTTCAGCATAGCTATGTTTGGCCTAAACGAGAAGGCGCTTAGAGGCTTCCTTCCCTCTTTTATAGTCGTTGTGCCTGCTTTCATCCTTCATGAGCTTATGCATAAAGCCGTTGCTCAGCATTATTGCATAAAGGCGCGCTTTATAATGTTTAAAACAGGAGTATTGCTTGCCTTAGTGTTATCGCCTTTGGGCGTCATATTCGCGGCTCCTGGTGCAGTGTTTATATTTGCAAGAAAAATCAGCAAGGATAAGCTTTGGAAGATAGCAGCAGCAGGTCCTGCTATGAACATCCTTCTATCCTTCATGGGCTTGCCTTTTTTTGGCAATCCTCTCGCTATGATGTTTATACAGATAAACGCATTTATAAGTCTCTTCAATCTTATTCCTTTTGGCCCCTTAGACGGCAGGAAAATTTTATCAGGCAATAAATGGGCCTGGGTTTTATTGGCATTTATAAGTGGAGCGCTGCTTTTGGTGAGTTTATGAACACCTCTTCGAAAAAAATCGACCATAAAAAAGATGAGCAAAGGGCAAAGGGTGCAGAAGCCATCGTCGTATTTGAAGGAGATGTTGTAATAAAGCAGAGGCTGGAAAAGCCATATAGAGAAAAATCCTTCGACGACGCCATACGGAAGAAGCGAACAAAGAAGGAAGCCAAGCTCATGCAGAAAGCCTATGATAAGGGGTTGCCAGTGCCGAAAGTGGAGAGAGTAGAGGCATATATTATAGTGATGGAACGTATAAAAGGAAAACCTATTACTGTGAGTGAGGAGAGTGCCAAAAAAGCAGGTGCTCTCCTAAAAGCTCTCCATAATATAGACATTATACACAATGATTTAACCCCTGCGAATATATTGGATAGAAAAGGCAAATTCTACATTATCGACTTTGGCCTGTCTTTCTCGTCAAAGCGCATTGAGGATAAAGCCTCTGATTTATTCACCACTGCCACTTCCTTCAAGCCTTTTAGTGAAGCTGTTTTAGAATCGTATGGAGATGTTGAAATTATAAAGAGATATAAGGAAATAAAGAAAAGAATGCGCTATGTTAAAGATTAGAGTCTTTGGGTGCGTTGCCGGTTAATAAAGGAAAGCCAATTGTTAGAAGAGGAAAAGCCATTAGCGGGTAAAAAGGAGCTAATGTTATTCCAGCACTTATGAGCGTCGATGAGATGATTAAAGATTTTAGGGTTTTCTCAGGCTTCTGAGGCTCGATGCGCTCTCTTAAATTAATAAATTCGCGCTCTTCATCAGCGCTTATGTATGAATTTTTTACATCTCTGGCCACGACTTCAGTTAAAACCAAAAGGACTGCCGCACCTCCAAGAGTTAGGAGGGCATTGCTCACTTCAGGCAGAGTAATTTTGGAGATTTTTTTGTTCTGAAAAACTTCTAAGGATGGCGCTACATTCAAGAAAAATAGACTTGTCGTAATGCCTGCGCTTCTGATGAGGCCAGAGAATATATGTCCTTCCTTAAACCTCTTTTTGAGCTCTTTGAAGCGTTTTGGTGCAGATACTTCTTTAAGAAAATCCATGACTATTCTGTGATACGAAGTGTTTAAAAATATACTCCCTACTAAATGCTCTCCAATTAAACCCACCTTTTTACATCCAATCTGTAAGTATCCCCTGCCTGAATAATAGACTCTTTTGCTTGTATAATTTAGCAGGCAGATAAAGTTTTTTAGATAAAGTCCTCCAGAGATTTTCGTTATCACACTTGCAGAGGGGCCTCTTAAAAGCTTCTCTAACACCTTCTCTTACCTGCCACACACCGACAGGAACATTGTATTCTGGCAGAATCTCTCTTATGCAGAGAACAGCCGCCTGCCTTCTCCGCTCGACTAAAAACTCCGTTACGGCGAACCGCGTGGCGTAGTAAGCCCCTGCTTGACTCTCGGCGTAGCGCCACCTTCCCCTGTAAAGCTCGCGCTCTACGCTTATTCTATACTTGTCCTTAGCGCCCCATGAACTGCCAGGAGGCCAGCTCTCCATATTCTCGAAGGCCCATGCCTTTGGCAGTAAAATACAAAAATAGCGATTGTATAAGTGCTCGTAAGAGTATAACTCATATTCGCCGATTGTTTGATAATCTTTTAGCTCTTCGATATTTTTCTTTGATAAAAGGTCGTCGGTGGCAGTTATTGCTTGTCTTGTGGGCACTAATCGTTTTTCCACGCCGAATAAGCCAAGAGAGAATGTGCGCTGCAAATAGTATGGGTCGTAAGAGCGCTCGTATAGTTCATAAAGAGCAGTTTTGGCCTTTATCTTTTCCTCGGCCAGACTCTCAACTTTCTTCGGGATTTTTGGGGTGGAGTAAAACTCCAAATCTTTCAACGGCGCGCGTGGCCCAAAAGGTGTTGTATAAAGAGACAAATCCCATTTTGGAAGGGGCTTTCTACTAAATTCCACCTCTACATCGACGGGCTTAACAGACATAGCCAGCTCTTTCACCTCCCTTGAGAAATGCCCATAGTCCAAGCCAAAGACTGTTGAAGCGCGGTTTATGATTATGTCTTTGTAAGATAGGGTTTTGAGGGTATAAGCGTCAGCCCCACCGATAGCAATGGCATCTGCATTAGCTGAGAGAGGCACAAAAACTTCGTTGCTCTGCCCTTCGAGAGAATCTTTCAGCGGTAGCCTATGCTCTCTTACATAATCTCGTATAAAGCGCAAGCTGTTATTCAGCCATTTCTTATGGAGCTTATCTGTATATACCACATAAATGAATGGGGGGAAGGTTATAAAGAATTAGCGATTTTTTACATCATCTATGAACGCCAGCCAACTATCGGCAATCTTCATAAGATAATTCCCGAATGTTTTGCTCAGCTCAACGCTCATGGGCATGTGTTTTTTATTCTTACCCTCTTCTGTAGCGCGCTTTAATCTAACAATCCCAACGCGTTTTAGCCGCGGCAAAACCCTATTGTAAAAGGTTGCCTTTGAGAAATTATTGTCTTTAATAAATTGGCCTATCTCCTTACCTTCCACGATGCCATCTTTCTCTTCAAGAAGTTTAAGGAACGCCACTGCTATTCTATAATAAGTCTCTTGGTATTTCGGCGGAAATAAAAACTTCATGAGCTCTTCTACTTTCCATATGTTCCTGGTTAGCCTGCCTTCATCATCTTGAAAGCGCCTCACATCGGAGCTGTAAAAGGCAGGGAGCCACATGGACTCCGAGCTGGGTATGCCCCTGCTCTTCGGCTGCTTCTTCTCATCCATCTTATCCGAAGATGTCACCGAAGCCCTTAGCGGCTGCTGCTTCCTCCTCTTCTATTTTGTTTTTCACACTTTCTGCCTTTTCTCCCTCAAACAGTTCAGCAGCTCCACTCAAACGCTCCTTTGCTTTATCTAAAAAAGCTGCGTTTTCTGAACGAATGTAAATGTAATATCCATCATCGTCTCCTATACCTAAGCTCTTTCCTTCCCTCAATTTATAGCCTACTCTAGAGAAGCTGTCTTCAGCATAGGGGTCTGCCTCTAAAATCTTCTTAGCCTCCTTCAATTTATCTGAAGGCACATAGAAAATCAACACTGCCATACCACTATAAAGAAGGAAATCATTAAAAGGATGTCCTTCCTAATCAAGCCGTGTGCGGTATTATTGGTATAATTGATGAATTCGCCCTAAAAAAGACGATGGAGGGCTTGAAGCTTTTAGAGTATAGGGGCTACGATTCAACAGGCATTGCTGCAACTGCCGATAGTGAAGCCAAACATTTTATCATAAAAAAGGGTGTGGGGGGCCCTTCTGAAATATTTAGCAGCGAAGGATTTGAAAGCCTAAAAAACCTTGGGAGTTATATAGCTATAGGCCATACTCGCTGGGCTACTCATGGGGGCGTAAGCGAGGAAAATGCCCATCCCTTTTTACAGGGCTCTGTTTTACTTGTTCACAACGGTGTTACTTCCAATTACCTCAACCTAAAAGATGAACTCAAAGATTATTCTTTCCAATCTGATACTGACAGCGAGGTTATAGCAGCTCTCTTGGATAAAAACATAAAAGAATTTGGAATAGAAGCAGGCATCGAAAAGGCATTGGGAAAAATAAGAGGGGATTACGCTTTATTGTTCTTGATTAAAGGTGAGGAGAAAATATTTTTTGCTGTTAAAGGCCAGCCTCTTCTACTCAGTAAAAATAAAGCTCTATCCTCGGATGCAAGCGCTTTTACATTATTGGGAGAGGGAACCTATTGTGCTATTAAAGATGGCTCCTATGGCTACATCGATGGAAACAAAGCTCATTTATACAGAGGAGGTTTGGGAAAAGAAGAGAAAATTCCTTCACAAGAGGCTGTTGGGAGAGGCTCGTTTGCCCATTTTATGAGGAAAGAAATTGAAGAGCAGAAGTATTTCTATAAACGAGCAATGGCAGTTGATTTGACAGACGTTAGGAACGCTATAAATGAGGCGAAGGCGGTATTCTTCGTTGCTGCTGGCACGAGTTACAATGCTGCCAAGTTTTTACAGCACCACATGTACAAAGAAAACTTCAAAAGGAACGTGTGGAAGCCTTTAATACTTAAATATGGTCATGAGTTTTATCCCGGCGATTGGGCTAATCTGGAGAAGAGTGTATTTATAACATTAAGCCAAAGTGGCGAAACTCTTGACATAATTAAACCCCTGAAGGAAGTAAAAGGCAAGGTAAAAATTATAAGCGTCGTCAATAGATTGGCTTCTACATTGGCTGAGCTCTCAGATATCGTCGTGCCCATTGGTGTGGAAGTTGAAGTAGGTGTGGCAGCCACTAAGAGTTATCTTAATCAATTAATCCTCGCATATAGGATAGCCGGTATAGATTTAGACGAGGCTGCTTTGGAGGAATCTATTCTAGAAGGTCTTGGTAAAGAGGCTGAAGCTATAAACACAGCTCAGTCGTTGCCTTCACAAAAGCACATCTTTGTCTTGGGCAAGGGTGAATTGAAATACATAGCCTCTGAAATAAAGTTGAAGATGCAGGAATTAACTTATCTCAGCTTGGAGAGCCTTGCCTCTGGCGAATTGAAGCATGGGCCATTGGCTACTATTGAGAGTGGAAGTAAGGTTATTGCGTTAATCCCTCGTGGTGAGAAGGGAAAGGATAGTTTAGGTGAGGTCGTTAAAGCTTTGGCAAGAGGTGCTGATGTTATTGCTCTGACACCTATCGAGCTTGAGGATGAAGCCAAGAATATAATGAAAAAATATCCTAAAAACCTGCGAATTGTTTTATTCTCATCGAAGTATCTCCCAATAAGCTATGCAGTCTTTGGGCAGCTCTTAGCTTATCATACTGCGCTTAAACTGGGAAGAAATCCCGACAAGCCCCGCAACTTAGCAAAGAGCGTGACCGTTCGTTAAATATTTAAACCTTAAGTTCTCATTTTGGCTATGGCAAAAGGACTCTCTTATGTTACACTAGATGATTGGAAGGTTGCGTTCAAGGCTCTTTTCTCTGTAGATATGCTGTTTGTTGCTATTAAAATGGGAGCTGCGTATATTATACCTTTTTTGTTGCTATTAGCTATGCTTATACCAAATCTTTCGCTGATTGCAGAGCTAACTTTGGCTCTCTTATCTTTTGCTACATTCATTCTTGCAGCAGGCATTTCAGATACTATTTTTTACAAAGCAGTCGATAAAAAAATGCAGATTTTAAATGAAGAACCTCCTTTTTGGCAGACTGTTAAAAGGCTATCTTTGAATGTGCTTGCGGTAATCCTTTTACTTGGCTTTTTGACATTTATTTTATCCCTTCTCATAGGCTTTTCCTCTGTAGTTGTTAGGTTTGTTTGTGCCTCTGTGATATTGGTTATTTTATTGTACCCACTCTATCTTTATTATGTTACATCTCTTTTAAATTTCTCTTCTGTTGTTGTTTATGCCAACCCCGATAAAGGTGTTTTAACCCTGCTCTCAAATGTGGTAAAGTGGCCCTTTGAGAAGGATAAAGTGATACACATGATAAGCCTTGGTTTGGAGATGATACCTCTAGGTTTTGTTATTGGGTTTATAGCATATGCTCTGTATATGCTGTTCATTTTTGGGTTGATTTTTGGCATCACTACCATTGCTCATTCACCAAATGGCGGAATAAATCCCACTACTATGGGTATTGGTGCTATTGTAACAGCTTTCATATTGCTTGCCATAGAAGGTTTTATGATGTTTATTTTCCTAGCTGTATTTAGAACTGTAAACATCGCAGCCATGAAGAGAAAAGGCATGCTGAAGCTTCAATAGTATTTTATAGCCTTTTGCTCATAGAGTAGGGATGCGAGCAATGGAGCGGTTGGAATGTTTATACATCATGCGCGAATTGGAGAAAGGGCTTGGACAGAGATTTAGAAAGGCTTACACTCTAAAAGATGGTGCAGTAAAACTGAAGCTGGATAAATTTACCTATCTGATTAAAGCAGGCGAGTTTGTTGTGGCTGGCGGGGATGAATTTAACGACTATAAAGACAGTGGATTTACTCAAAAGCTCAGAAAGGAGCTGAATAGGCGCATTTTGAAGAAGGTTGAGATGGTTAAAGGTGATAGGCTTTTTGCCTTTCATTTCGACGATGCCACTTTATATGTCCAAGTTTTTGGCAAAGGAGGGCTTTCTCTTTATAGGAGAGATGAAGAATTGCTGAGCTCTGGCCGAAATCTACAAGCAGAAGATAGCACCATTTCGTCTCTCATAGAACATTATCCTTCGAAACCGCTTGGCGCTGTTCTAGTCAAGGCGATGGGCAAGAAGTATGCAAAAGCCTTTTTGGACAAACACACGGATTTTATCGAAAAGGAGGAGGCTGGCAAATATGTTGAGAAAGCCGAAGCCATAGAGGCTTTTATAGAGGAGGAGCTCGAATCTGCTCGACCACATGTCATTGAAAAAGATGGAAAGGCAAAAGATTATTCTCTACTTAACGAAGGCAAAGAAGTCGATGCTTTAAGCACCGCTATTGTCGAAGTTTATAAGGCCGAGAGACAATATGCCGGCGAGAAGCCTGAGATGGTAAAGAAGCGTAGAGTCATAGAGGTGCAGAAGGAGAAGATGAATGAATATCTGCTAAATGCTGACAAATATAATCAAATTGGTAAGTGGATTTTCGAGCGTAGCTCTGATATTGGTAGGCTTTTGACAGAAGTGGGGCAAAGAGCTGTTAAAAGGAATGATGAGGTTAAGATAGGGGACACTCTCTATCAAATATTAGACATAAATGAAAAAGATAAAAAAGTGAGACTAAAAAAAGCTGAAAATTAAGCAGTTTCGCTGTTTATGAGGTAGGGCTCGAGTAGTTTTGTGCCCTTCCTTTTCTTGTCGACTGTCAAAGCCACGACAGTTTCTTTCCCATCCCTGCTTACTACGAAGAGGGAAGTTATATTTACGCCCTCTTTAGCGAGCATCTGTGTTATCTTTGACAGCTCGCCAGGTTTATCGGGCAATTTAATCATGAGCGTATCCTCTTCCAATATGTTGAAGCCATTCCTTTTCAATATCTCTGTAGCTTTCTTTGTATCCTTCACAGTCAATACTATAATGGCTTTTCCACCTACTGCTGCAGCTGATATATTCTCTATATTTATCTTTTCTTTACCCATTATGTAGCTTATATCCATTAGTAAGCCCACTCTGTCATCTTCCACTATTGTTAAGGTTTTTGCCATGCTCTCCTATTGTGGGATTAGCTTTTTAAAAGTGCGGGATGTGCTGTTGATTAAAATAGTAGGTATAGTTGGAATTATGGTGTATCTTCACAGTGCTCAACCAGCTCGCTCAACCTAAATGTTTAAAAATATAATAATCAAAGCTCCTCTATGCTGTTGAAAGAACTCTATTCTTTTGGACTGCCTGTGGCGCCCTATAAAATAGTAAAAGACTTTGATGAAGCCCGTAGCGTTGCTAAGGGTTTTAAGTATCCTGTCGTTATGAAGCTCGCCTCAGATACGATACACAAGACAGATGTGGGTGGTGTTGTTATTGATATTTATAGTGATGAGATGCTTAAAACGACTTGGCAGTATTTTAAGAAGAAATTTGGCGATGAGCCTGTTTTAATTCAAAAGCAGATAAAGAAAGGCATTGAATTGTATATAGGTGTTAAAAAAGACCCAAGCTTTGGCAGGATTATCCTATTTGGTTTAGGTGGTGTCTATGTCGAGGTTTTCAAGGACATCTCCGCTAGGATTTGCCCTATAACTGATAAAGATGTCGACAGCATGATAAATGATTTGAAGGCAAAGAAGGTGCTGTTGGGTTATAGAGGGAAGAGCATTAACCTGAACCTGCTTAAAAGAGTTTTAGTAGCTATATGTGCTTTTGCTGAGAAAAATAAGGTTAAGGAAATGGACATAAATCCCTTTAAGATAGGGCCTAAAGATGGCTACATCCTTGATGCAAGGGTGGTGAAAGAATGACATTGGCGAAATTTCTAAACCCAAAGAGCATAGCCGTAGTCGGCGTATCGAATAACCCTGCGAAGATAGGTGCTGTTATATATTTAAACCTCATAAAAGGCGGTTTTAGCGGCGATGTTTTTGCTGTAAATCCTAATCACAAAGAAGTTTTTGGAAACAAGTGCTATCGCTCTGTCGGCTCTATTCCAAAAGAAATTGATTTAGTCGTCGTCGCTACACCAGCTCCAACCGTGCCTTCCATTCTGAAAGACGCTAAGAAGAAGGGGGTAAAGCATGCCATAGTTATAAGTGGCGGTTTCGGCGAATCCGGAAGGACTGATTTAGAGGATGAATTCAAGAAAGTGGCTAAGGACATGCATGTTATAGGGCCTAATTGTCTAGGGGTTTATTCTGCTAAATCTCGAGTTGATACACTCTTTTTCCCTCATTATAAACTGGAGAGGCCTGCCTATGGTAAAGTTGGTATTATAAGTCAGAGTGGTGGTGTAGGGAGTTCATTCTTAGCTTTAGCGTCGAGGACTGGGTTGGGTATACACAGCTTCTTTTCATATGGTAATGCTTACAATATGGATGAAAGCGACATAATAAGGGAATATGCAAACATAAAGGATGTTGAGGTGATTCTCTCCTATGTAGAAGGTGTCAAGGACGGCAAAAAGTTCCTCTCAGCTCTAGACTATGCTGCTGCTAAAAAGCCCATAATTGTCCTTAAAGCTGGAAAGGAAGGTAGAGCCAAAAAAGCGGCTCACACGCACACAGGAGCGTTGGCAGGTGATTATATTGCGTATAAGGCTGCATTCAAAAAAGCAGGAATTCTTGAAGCATATAGCCTGGAAGAAATGTTTGATTTTGCCAAAATATTTTCTCAACCCCTTCCAAAAGGCAATCGCATAGGCATAATAACGAATGGAGGTGGTTTCGGCGTTATGGCTACAGATGAGGCAATAAAGCTTGGTTTGGAGGTTCCTCCTCTAACTGAAGCTGAGAAAAAAGCCGCTAAGAAGAGATTTCCTGCATATGTTACGCCCGCTAATCCTTTTGATGTCGTGGCTGACGCTGATGTTGAGCGTTATAGGGTGGCGTTGGAAACAATGCTCAATTCTAAGAGTGTAGATATGGTATTAGTCAATGTCCTCTTCCAGCCTCCGGCTATAAATTCTTCTCTCGTCGAAGAGCTTACGAAATATGTGGGCAAAAAGCCCATAGCGATAGCTGTGCCTGGTGGGAATGTTGAAGAGGGTTTAAGGAGGATGCTCACTATAAGCGGTCTGCCTGCTTATCCCTATCCTGAAAGAGGTGTTAGGGCTCTTCACGCGCTTTATACATATTCAAAGATGAAGAATCAAAAGAGTTAGGAATTGGACTATACCATATTATAACCATCTATGCTTAAACTCTGTAAGCGTCTTCAAAGACTTGTGGCAGTCGTTGTGGTGTCACAAGCCCAGCTTCAGTTATATATGATGTTATGTATTTAGCAGGCGTCATATCAAAGGCAGGGTTTAACACAGAAACACCTTTTGGAGGCTTATTCCATACTTCTTCTGGCGGGCGCTGCTCAATCCTCTCTTGGAAGCCGAATATACTCTGAGCATCGTACTTAAAGAGCTCCGCTGCCGAGTAGAACGGCACATTATACTCTTTTGCTACAATGGCGAGCGTGCGCGTGCCGATTTTGTTTATAAGGCTTCCATCTGCTTGTATCGCATCTGCGCCTACAATGACTATATCGACATCTTCCATAAAAGAAGAGCTTGCTCCATCGACGATTGTTTTAACATTTACACCAGCCTCTGCCAATTCATTAGCAGTGATATGTCCTTGATAAAGAGGCCTCGTTTCACAGCTAAAAACTTCCTTTACTTTGCCCTTTTCGTGAGCCCTTTTTATCAGTGCTGTGGCTGTCGATGAATGGCAATAAGTCATTATAATGGCGTTATTTGGTATGACATTGCTTCCCACCTCTGCTAGTGCATTGAAACTCTCCTCCATTTTTTTAAGATGTTCATCTATACTACCATCTAAAGCTTTCTTTATCTTCTCTACAGACGGTTGTTGAGCTAAAGTCACAACTCTCTGAAGAAGTTTGGATAAAAGCTCTCTTGTCATAGGTTCTGTTGGCCTAGAATTCATCAAGCGAAAGGCTGCCAGACTTATCATCGACAAAAGTTCGTCGGCAGAATTGCCATCATACTCTTTTACGACTTCTTGGATACTTTTGAGCGCTTCTTTTGCTACATTGCGGGCTCCTTGTATTTTTATATTCTTTATGTCGTGGATTGTCTTTTCCACGATGGGCGGCAAAGGAGGTTCGGCTACCATATAAGTGATAAGTGAAAGGGGGTTTATAAATCTTTTTAGTGCAGTTATAATTTATTAAAATTTTGGTATAAAAAACACTACATGCTCTTAAAAAAGAAGTCCCTTTTGAAGAAATATGAGGAAAAATATGGCAAAAATCTCGTTAGAAAAGCATTCAACAAGTATAAACAACTAGACAATGAGCATTTCTTAACAACACTCGTAAGCACATCTATAACTTTAGCACCTTCTTTGGCTACAGCCATAGCTTTGGTAGAGAGGGATTCTCCTTCTAATTCAGATGTAATGGTTGGGGTTGCTTTTGCTATTTTGGGCAGTAAAATTGCTCTTGATATAAGCCAAGAGTTTGAAAACATCCTCTTTCCAAAGGAGAAAATAGGCAGGTGGGCGCTTCTTAATAGGCTATTTGGAAGGAAGAGTAACAGCAGATATTTCTTTGAACAGTTAGCCGGTTTCACAGGCATTTGGAGCGGCTTTTTATTCATATTAACGCAACCCATGCTTGGCAGTTTATTGGCGTTGACTTCTACCACTATGTTTTTGTATTCTATCAAGGCGCGCATCTATGATAAGGGTTTAGCGGACTTGAATGAAGATAAAGCCTTTGAGATGTTGAAGGACAATCTTTTATAAAAAGTTTGATAAATAGTTATATTATGTGTTTGTTAGCATATATGGTGGTATAATGAATCTCTTGAAAAAGGTGGAATCTAAAAAAGGCAAATCTTTTGTAAAGAAACTCCGTAAGCATTACACCACATTAGAAGAGCGCGCTTTGCTTGCCTACGCAGCCAAAGGAAGTATTGCAGGCGTAAGCACCTCCACATTGCTTAAACTCTTCATGGATAGAGATATTAATGGAGGAGAGGATACTTTCTTAAATATATTAACTAACACAGTGATGGTAATAATATCTTTAGAACTTGCTCATACTGTTGGCGATGAGATGTTTGATGGACCTGAAAATAAGGTCACATGGCATGTTTTGGGGAAGGTCTTCGAGAAAGATTGGAAAGTGAAACTATGGAAGGCCATGGAGCGAATGGGTTTGTTTGGTTTTGTCATGAGCTCCTTCCTTCTTAATACAGATATTGTGCAGGCAGCCATTTTCTCTTCTGTCTCTTGGATGAGTTTCTTTTATGGAATGGAGCGACAAGGAGGGTATAATTTACCAGATGATGATGTGCTAGAAATCATATCACAAACTGAGCTTGATGATGATTGAAGAAGCAAACTTTTAAATCCTTCTTCACTTATCTCTCTTCAGCCTCCGTAGCTCAGCGGCAGAGCGACCGCCTCGTAAGCGGTAGGTCGAGGGTTCAAATCCCTCCGGAGGCTTCAATACCTATGTTTATAAACTTTTTCACACACAAATTAATCATGGTTGCAGCGCGCTCTACTACCTTGTCTAGAGATAGGGTGTTGGATATAAATCCAACCATGAGGGCCTTTTTGGCAAGGAATAAAAGCGTCGTCGAGAAGAAGCGCTCTTTTTTGTCCAAAAGCCTATTCCACCAGCGCCGCATTTCTAGTTCGAAAAAACAAGAGCCGAATTTGCTTGTAATAACCTCAACTGACAGCCGCGTTCCTGTCGAGGAGATATTCGCAGCGTATCCTGGCGAGATGTCTGTTATAAGGCAGTTTGGTTTTGTTTTAGGTAGGGAGGGTCTTGCCTCTGTTTATTATAATCTAACACGCCGACCAATAGATACTGTTCTTGTAATGGGCTTATCTAAATGTTCTGCTTTGGAGTTCATATCTAATTTGTTATTGAGCGAACATCCTATCCCCCGTTATTTACATCCCATTGCTGGGGGTATCACATCTTCAATAACGGAGTCTCGCATAAATCATGCTTATAAAGACGACTCAGATGTGCTCTTAGAGGCTGCCATGAGAAATGCTATTCGAGTAGCGTCAAGCGTTTATGAAGTCCTTACTCACATTCGGCTCAATGAAGGTGCTTTTTTGAAGGATAGGGATGTAAAAATCTATAATGGAGTATATTTCCCAGAGAGTGGCTATGTTCGCCTTTTTACAAATAACTTGTCCTTCGTTGATGAAAAAGGCAAGGAAATAGAGATTACTCCTAAGGGCCATATCATCTGACCTCTTTTTTTATAAACCCTCCGTCGTAATGGATTAGGGAGGTGTTGCTATGGAAAGACGCAATCCAGATGAAGTGCTTAATGAATTTTTGGCGAGAAATAAAGCAGTCGTCGAGGCGCAGGCCAGCTTTGATTACAACAAATTTCATGAGAGCAGGCAGAAAACCTATGATGAAGGGCAAAAGCCGTCTTTGACTGTTATTGCATGTAGCGATAGCCGCGTTCCTGTCGAGGAGATATTCGTAGCCTATCCCGGCGAAATATTCGTGATAAGGACTGCAGGTAATGTTCTTGATGATATAGGAAAGGCTTCGTTAGAATATGCGCTCGACCATCTTCCAACATCCGTTGTTCTTGTTTTGGGACATACCAAATGTGGTGCTGTAACATCGACGGTTGAAGTATTTAAGAATGGTAAAATTTTGGAGGGTTCGCATCTCTATAGCTTAACGGAGAAGATTAGGCCCCTCGTTGTTGAAGCTATTGAGGAAGGAGCAAGCGATGAGAATCTTATAGATAAGGCCATAATCAAAAACGCTAAATCTGTTGTTAATGAGATATTGACTACCATGCCCATCGCTAAAAAATTGGTCGAGGAAGGGAAGGTTAAAATTCTCCCCGCCATGTACTACTTAGAGAGTGGAGAGGTGAAGCTTCTTGACTGAACAGACGGAATCTGAAAAATTATATACATTCAAGCGCACGCTCAAAAAGCTTAGGCAGTTTAGAGGTTCCGGCACTCAATTAGTTTCGGTATATATACCTGCTAGCTATCCAATACCAGAGATAGCGGCTAAAATTAGGGAAGAGATGAATCAAGCGCAGAACATAAAGAGCAAGCAGACGAGAAACAATGTTATAGCAGCATTGGATAGAATCAATAATGCATTAAAGCATTTCAAAAAGACACCTCCTAATGGATTGGTCTTATTTGCCGGCAATATATCTCCAGACCCTTCTAAAACAGACATACAGACATTCATTCTTGAGCCTCTCTATAAGCTGAACCAAAGCGTGTATCGATGTGATTCCACATTTTTCTTAGAGCCCCTTGAGAGGATGGTTAAAAGCGACGATGCCTATGGTATCCTGGCTATAGAGGGCAGGGAATCCACCCTCGCTCTCCTCAGAGGGACTGAGATTACTATACTTGAACACATCCATAATCCGGCTCATGCTAAGGTTAGAAAGGGAGGACAGTCTGCTAGGCGTTATGAGCGTTTAGTCGAGGAAGCTACAGAGAGGTATTATAAGAAAGTCGGCGAAGCCATGGATAAGCACTTCTTGAATAAAGTGAAAGGCATTATCATAGGTGGTCCAGGCCCTGTGAAAGAATATTTCGTAAAGACAAAGCCTTTCAACTATCAGCATAAAATCTTGGGCGTCGTTGATACAGGCTATGCGGATGAGCATGGCATTCATGAGATAATCGAGAAGGCAGATGAGATTTTGCAGCAGCATGAAGCAATAAAAGAAAAGAATCTCGTGCAGCGTTTCATAAAAGAAGTGGTTAAGGGAGGAAAAGCAATATATGGTTATAAAGATGTTGTTGAGGCCATAAAGAGCGGTAGAGCAGAGCTTGTCTTGGTTTCGGATGAGATTCCATTACAGTATTTCAAGTTTAAGTGCCCTAATGATGGAACTGAAAAAGAGCTCATCGTTAAGCCCGATGAGGTAGATAAGATTAGATTGAAGCCTTTGCAGTGCCCCAAATGTAACGCTGCCATGGAGATTGAAGAAGATGATGATATAACAGACCATATTATAAGCATAGCCGAGGAGCACAATATCCCTGTAGAAGTTATAAGCAAAACAAGCGCTGAAGGTATGCAATTCTTTAAGGGCTTTTATGGTCTTGGCGCGTTTTTAAAGTATTAATTACTAGGATATTTTATATTTTCACAAATATCTCGAGTTAATACAAATAGTTCTGCTTCAAATTATCTCAGACCAAAGACAAAAGTTTATCATACATCTACTTTATATGAAGTTCTCAACCAAGAAACAAAAAGTGATGAAGAAAAGACAACCGTAGCTAAAAAGTGAGCGTGCTTATTTGAGTTTAGGCCAATTATTCTTCACTATTGTTTTGAACTTTAAGTATGTGCTGTAAAATCCTTTTTTATCTATGATACTCACTTCAAATTCACCATTTTCCATTCTTTTTATATCCAATCCACACGAAAGTAGAAATCCCCTGGTCAATTTGTAAAATTTATCCCATTTTTTCGGGTCTTTCATTTCTGATTCTAAACTCTCTGCAGTCGCGTCCTCTAATGCAGATGTTATTTTATTAAAAGCCATCTTTCTAGCCCACATATGAACATTGTCAAATTGAAGAAGTCTAAATTGAGCCAAAATTAATAAACTGCTAACTAAACCTTTTACCCGTATCCACTCCTTTTCTACTAATCCTCCTTTTTTAGCCTTTAACTTATCGAAGCTCTTTATGTTTAACATATCGCCTTTTTCTACATATCCTATGATGTAAGCTTCCTTTTCTAAAAATGACCAAATCTTTGGAATATCCTGTAGTGTTAATGGCCTCAATCTTCTGGAAAATTCTCTTTCAGCAAACTCATTGTATGCCCTTATATATGACAGGTATGCATAAGGGCTCTCATCAAAGCTTGGCATATATTTTGGATTCTTTAGTTTATCAGCGGCCTTAATCAAATAATTAAGTTCTTCATACGCTTTTTTTATTTCTTCTCTCTTAGCAGGCTTTCCATCCATCATACCTCTAAGCGTATCTCTCCTATTAATCACAGTCTCCAGAATGCTATTAATTGTATCCATATCTACTTTCTTAACAGCAAGTGGCTTCTCTTTTGGAGGTTTTGCTTTATTTCCTTTTTCCGCCAATATTAAACCTGTAGCGGCTATTGTTGCAATTGTGCCCGCAACCAATTTTTTGCCCATACTCTATTATGTACTTCTTACTTTATAAAAACTTCTCTTGAGCTAATACGCTCAATTTGTCTTTATGCTGCACATACCTTCCTTGTAGTTATTATCGACATTTACATCCAGTAGCCTCTCATAACTTTGGCTAGCTGAGGAGTTGCCTTCATGCACATAAATTATGTAGCAGTCGTGCGTTTTCAAGTAATTTAAACACTTTCCTTTGTCCCATTCTATTTTTTCTCCTTTTGAACATGGCAGTGATTGGCAGTTGTCCATAAGGTTTCCTTCGCATTTATCGCCGTTGAATGCCAAGAAGTTTACAACCTTCTTGGGAAAACTTCTAAGGGCTGTCTGATAATATTCTAAACTACAATCCATCACAGGCTTTGCTAATTCTGTATTGTTGGGATTTTCTAGGACAATGCATAGGGGTTTATTCAATATATTGCTGTTCATATCTGCAATTCCTATGCTCTGTCCTCTTAACGCTTCTAAACTTGTATTGCTTTGAGGTGTAGAGTAATACAACAATATGCCAAGGGCTATCGCTAATAAAATAATTCCGAGTATCCATTTTGTGCTCTTATCTATTTCTTGATTAGGCATATTTAAACACCTCCGCTATATAACATTCATCATAAGCATATTTTGGAAGTTCAACTCTTAGGATGTTCTCACCTAAATAAGAACCGCTTATTTCACTTTTATCTGCGAAGTTTGCCATTATAACAGGCTCGCCGTTGAATCTATCACAGGCTGCCGCAGCTTGGCTTTTTCCATTAACCTTACATGTATCATCATAGCTTTCTATAAGTGTAACATTCTTCCCGTCTTTCTTGAGCTCATCTTTAACCTTCTCCAAACAACTGACGATGCTGCTGTCACTCTTAGCTATCAATAGGACAGAATTGCTATTCTTTATTGCCTTTGAGAAATCTTGTATTGTTGCACCGTACAATCCTTTATCAAAGGCGAAGAATGACGCGCCTGTAAAGAATATGAACACTGTAAACGCTCCTATCAATATAATCATGAAGAAGAAAATGCGCTTGCTCTTTTTTATCCTCTTGGCCTTTTTCTCCTTTCTGTAAAACATGGGCACGCTTATCCATACCACGACGGCTGCCATCGATGTTCCAACTATTAGGGAGTAGATGATTGGCGTGCTCTCTAAGAATTGTTCCCTTAAGCTTAGTGATTTAGGTAGATACGGTTTTGTTATTGTATATAGGCTGTTGAAATATGTCTGAAGGCTGCCTAAAAATGTATTTACAAGGGAGCGCTTTTCTCCGCTGGCGGCGTTGAATAACTCTGTTGTTATATTTTCGTAACGGTTGTAAAATAGCACTAATCTGGTGGCATCTATTTTTCCAGATGTTTCCTTCGATAGGCTTTCGTGTTCAGCTTTGATTCTTTCCCTTTCTAAGGGATCAGATATTTTGTTGTACAATGAGAGGTACATTATCTCAAAGTGCCTCTTAGATTCGTCAAGTTTGTCAAGCAGCGTTTCATAATTCTTTGTTGCATTAGAAATAGCGTATATTGTGTTCTCCAGAGTTTTTATCTTCACCTCTATATATGTAAAGTTGTTGTTTTCTATCTTATCCTTTATTTCATCTTCAAGGGGCTCTATAGAATAAACCTTTTTTCTTAATTTATTATCATTTATTTCATCCAAAACTTTTATTGCGCGACTCTTTAGGCTGTTCCATCCTTTCAGCGTGCTGTTAAGTTCGCTGGTGTATTGCGTTCTTAACTCATAATTGTGCCTAGATTCTATGCGCGTCTCAGTTGAGTTGTAAAGCTCGTCGAGCACATCCCTAAATTCGTAGAGAGGTTCTGTCGCCTTTGCCCATTTGTCTGCTGTGTTTTTTAAGTTATTCAAGGCGGTTTCATTAACGATAAGTTCGGCGCACACACCGTAACAATCAGGGCAGTCTGCTAGATTTGTTGGGAATCTAAATTTGTTACTGTCTATGGCATCAACATCATCTTTTATTTTGTCAACAGCGTCGCTTATATCTTCAAATTTTAGGCTCATAATGGCCAAATCTTCCCCATCTTTCAAATAATTAATGGACTCTTCGATAGTGCTTAATTGCGTATCTATATCATAACTGTGTGTGAAAAAGCTTTCAACATCAGGAAGTATATCCGTGTAATCAGTACATCCTATGTCTGGGCCGAAATTGGAACAGATATAGCGTGAATAAAACTCGTATATGCTCGAATACATAGAGGGGTTGCTTGGCTCGCCTAGGTTCTCGCCAAGGGATTTTCTACACGCTTCTTCTTCTGTTCCTGGAAATTGATCCCCATTGTTTCTACTCTCATTAAAAGCAGCAGCCCACGCCTCCATCTCGTTGGCTATTTCATTAATATCGCTGGGCGCGTATTTTTTTAGGTAATATTGCCATAATATATCTTTCATTTCGGATTTACTCTCTACAATCTCACTGTTATTTCCTTTAACCAACAGGGCGGGCTCTCCTTTGACATAGACTAAACTGTAATTTGTTGAGACATTTGTGAGGTTGAGCGGCACAATATTTACTACTGCATTTTCTTCTCCTGGAAGAAGATAATAACTAGCATTATCCAAAACTTCAGCGAATGTCAAGCTGGCTACCAATATCAAAAATAAACCTAGGCTCCAATACTTCATACTCGCTTTTTAAAGGCTAACATATTTAAAGGTTTTCAACCGCTTCTCGCTTCCATTTCTATCATGCTTCTCTATTTATAAACATGTGGACTACTTCTAGTATGCTCTCAGCAGCGTCGTTTTGTGGCAGTTCCTCTTTAAGTGCAGGCAAGTATTTCTCTATCAGCGTGCTAGCTTCTTTTTTGGCAAAGTCAATAGCTCCGCTTTCTTTTATTAGCTCTATTGCTTCTCTTATTTCTTCTTCTTTTTCTGTGTGCTTTTTAAGTATGGCTTTCAATGCCTTTGCTTTTTCTTCTGGCAGGTTCTTCAAAGCGTATAAAACCATGAGGGTTCTTTTTCCCTCTGTGATATCATCACCAATCTTCTTCTTGTATTTTTCAAAGTCGCCTGTTATATTGAGAAGGTCATCTTGAATCTGAAATGCTACTCCTAACATCGTCATGGCATTGTATATCTTAGCGTACTTCTCTTTGTCTACATTATAAAATGGTAGGGCAGTTGATAATGCTAAGAGAACCCCTGTCTTATTTTTGGTTATTTCATAATACTCTTCATAAGCCAAATCAAAGCGTTCTTCGTGGATAGCTGAAAGCTCTAAATGTTGTCCTTTAACGACGCCCATAAATGTTCTTTCTATTTCGTTTAGTTCGCCTTTACTTAGGCTGGAATTTATAAGCTGCCTCCATACAACTGTATACATAGCATCTCCTAGGTTTATAGCCACGGGCTCTCCGTAAAGAATGTGTAAAGTAGGTTTTCCTCTTCTATATAATGACGCATCCTCTATATCATCGTGGACTAATGTGAAGTTGTGAAAAACCTCTATAGCCAACGCTACATCCTCGAATTCTTTTCTATCTCTTCCAGCAGATTCACTTGCCAATAGCAATAAGACGGGCCTAACCCTCTTTCCTCCTCTATTCACATACTCTCTTATTGGGTCTATCATCTCTTCTGGCAGATCTTTTATAGCCTCTTCGACATGTTCATCAACCCATTCCTTTAATGAAGATATCTTGCTCATGCCAAAGATTAGTCTTAAATCTTTAAAAAGCCTTCATATTGGACGCTTCATATTGGCAGGACATTGAAGTGGCTACTGTGTAATATGGCCTCAACATCTAATTCTTTTTCTATGTCGTCGTGCGAATATTCGTAATTTCCTGTATTCACCGCGTCGTCGAATCCGTATCTGCCTATAAGTGTCATTTCAACGCAATCTTTATCACTCTTGTCTTCGTTCAAATAAACGCACACAAAGGCATGGTCGCTTTCCAATATTATTTTTGGGTAAATACCTGCAGACATTAGTGCAGTTGCATATACCAAGCTTCCATCGATGCAATTAGCTCCGTTTGCTTCTAAACTTTGGCTTGGAGTATAAACCCTTTGTACTCCTTCCATGCCACTTTCAGTTGTGCTTACATAATGCATTCCTTCATCATTCAGTTCGTCGTATATAGCTTTCATCTGTAATCGTGTGCTCTCTTCTTCTGTACAACTGCTCCTTCCGTCGTCGCCACATCCACTGGAATATGTACCATAGCCTATAAACGCTCTACTGGGCAGCCTATTAGCCGCTGCTGAAACTAAATTATGGACTTCCTGCGATCCTGTTGTTACCCACGCCACTATCGCGTTATAGTATCGCGAATCCCATTTCATTGAATTGGCAGGCATAAGTTCAGCATCGGCTGTCGCCGCCGCCACAACATTTCCACTATTGTCGAGTATCTTCACGACATATTGGATATCTCTTTTCTCCAAGTTGTTCAGGGCGGCATTATTTAGGTCGAGGCTTATCTCTTCTGTCCATTTACCGTTAGGTGTTAGAGAGATATCATCAGTATATGTGTAACTGTAATCAGGGATGCTAATCTCCATTCTGCCATCAAATCCTTCGCTGCCGGAATTTTCGGCACTTGCTATAACCATCGTTTTTCCGAAATAGTCTGAATTTATAGCGAATGCAGGTATTATTGGATCGCCAAAGCTTGTGCTGATAATAGTTGCTGTAATTTCGCTTGAGCCCTGAACTACAATGCTTTTACTCGTTTCTAAGTTTCCTGCACTGGCTTCGATTATGTCCACGCCTGAGAATGAGCTTGAAGATGTATAGACAACTGAACATTTTCCATCCCCGCCCGTATCGCATGATGAATCTATATCTCCATGATTAGCTGAGAAATAAACTCTTTTACCTGCAACACCGTTTCCTATTTCATCTTTGATAGTTGCTTCAACAGCGCAAGAATCCCCGCTATTAATTGTACTTGGATTAAGCGTTAGATAGATCTCTTTTGGTTCTGGCGGCTTTAATTTAATATCAACACTATCTTTAGCATCGCCAGCCTCACCAACTATTTCCACAGTTTCACTATATTTGCTTTCTCCTGCTATATATTCAACATAACATCTTCCGTCTTCTGTTGTGCAATGGTCTGTATCCAATTCACCTGGACCTACATAAACTCTAAAATTAACCACTGTTCCATCATCGACAGGCGATCCACTTATAGTATCTACATCTGCATATATCCTCATCCTGCTACGACCATCTGCTGGTAGTTCATTTGTGTAGCTATCGGTGTATAATCTTATTTTTCCAGCCGACCGGGATATTTTGAGAGTTATATCTCTATTTAAATTATCTGAGAGTTGATTTATATTCGCACCAGAAACCCCTTTATAGTTCTGAAATGCTTTGTTAACATCATCACTACTCACATATATGGAAATGTCTAAATTATCAGGATAATAATTCCACCAAGAATCATCATCTTTATAATATACTTCTGATTTGCACAAACCATTATCACCAGTGTGACACACACTTAATGTTAAATCTCCACGTGTGCTCTCAAAATCGACCTCTGTGTTTGGCACGGGCTTTCCATTGATATCGACGACTTCCACTGTAATAGTCGTTGCTTCTGCGCCACCCTCTACTACATAATCCTTGTCTGTGCTTATTATCAAATTGTAAGGATATGTTCTTTTCATTTTCAATGTTGCTTTACCTTTAACATCCTCAACTTCTCCGTCAATTTCTATTGTGTAATCTTTATTTCCGTTGTATGCAGGCCTAAATGTAACGCTGCATGCCCCATTTTTAGTCGTGCATGTGGTTGAATTGAATGAGCCTTCTCCATTTGCATGGAACCTGACAACCACACCGTTGTGCACTTTATGCCCATGACTCTCAACATGGGCATTAATTGTTATAGACTTATTAGCTGTAGCTAACATGCTGGATGGGCTTAAATCAAGGCGTATATCTGTGACTTCTTCGCTTATGCTTATATCTATGCTTTTGCTTTTATTCCCTATTGTAATATCTATCTTATCAGATCCAAAGTGGTTATTTTCAGGGATATAATAAACTTTACACTCATATTTTTCTTCAGTAAGACATAATGTTGCATTGCCATCATTTTCTAGCTTTCCTTCAACAGCTTCGAATTTACCATGTGTCGCTTTTAATCTTACTTTCTGATAATTAATTGCCACGTTGTCCTCATTTAATGGTATTATTGTTATCGTCGTATTCTTGTCAACATACTTTGTTAGATTACTTTTCCCCACCTTTATTTTAAAATCATTGGCAGTTAACGGCCTAACATAAAAACTTACACTTTTATTTACTTCATCCACCTCCCATTCCTCTCTATTGGGGTTTATTACTGTTATACTTACACTCGTGTTTCCTGATTTTTTACCCACTTTATATTTAAGAGTGCATTCTGGCGGTTTAAATGTACAACTTTTTGGACTAATTTCCCCACTACCTTCTTTTATTTTAGCCCTTATCCAATAACCTGCAGGAAGATTTTCGTCTCTCCTATTTTTTAATTTAATATGCATCTCTAGCTCATCTTTTCCATTTGCATATAATGTTTTATTTTCCACATCAACCAGTACTTTATCCAAATTAGGGTACAATAAAGATATTTTTTTGTGGATGGTTTTTTTACCCATGCTTGTTTGAATAGTTATATTTATCTCGTCGCCTTTGTTCAAGTCATTCTTAGGAGGTATATACTCTACATAACACTTCCCCTTGCTTTTACAATAAGCCTTTTTCAGTATACCTCTTTTGGCGCTTGCGCTTATCTTTATTCCTTCTACTCCCCCACCAAAGGCGTTTCTAACATGTATCTCCATCTTTTTAAGATTGCCATCTGCAATAGTTATCAAGTCATTGCTCTTATATAATTTTAAGAGACTTCTATTTAGATTATTCATACCTTCAGGGCCATATGTTTTTACCTCTTTAATGCTTTGCGACAGCGCACTAAACACAAAAACCGCAGCCGCTACACTGACAATTCCTAACCCGAAAATAATGTAGAGTAATTTTTCGCCCTCCACCTATTATTATGAAGCATAACTTTTAAATGTTATTCTTACAACCTCAAAAACTCCTCGTAGAGCTCGCGCAACTTTCCTTTTAACAAAACAAGGTCTCGAGCATCTGCTTTGAATTTTTTTACATCGTTGAATCCCGTTAAGAACATCACACCCTTTAATTGTTCAATCCACTTGTCGATAAGCTCTGCCACACTTTTTTCTCCACCACTTTTTGTGTATGCTTCCAAGAAGGGCTTTGCTGCTCCAAACATCTCGGCGCCTAAGGCAAGAGCCTTTGCACCTTCTATGCCAGAGCGAATGCCGCCGCTAGCTATATAATGACCATCAGGATAATCATGCTTTGCCATTAAGAGGGCGAGGGCCGTTGGAATACCCCATTCTTCAAAGCCTTCTATGCTGCCGCCCCTCATATACTCTATTCTGCTCCAGCTTGTTCCTCCTGCTCCTGCTATGTCAAAATATGTGCTTATCTTCTCCAATTTTAAGATTGTTTTAGGGGATAATCCACTTCCAACTTCCTTAAAGATGATTGGTACAGGAATTCTATCGGCGTGTTTTTCTATTGCTGCTAAGACACCCTCCCAGTTTTTATCTCCTTCTGGCTGGATTAGCTCTTGAAGGGGGTTGAGATGGATGGCTAAAGCGTCTAATTCCGTTTTACTTATCATCTCCTCTATTTTCTCAGGAGGATACTCCTTCAATTGATAGGCTCCTATATTGCCTATTAAAAAGACATCGGGCACCTCTTTTTTGACGGCGTATGTCTCCGATAGCTCGGGTTTTTCTATCATGGCCCTTTGAGAGCCCAAACCCAAACCAATTCCCTTATCGGCTGCTGCTGAGGCTAAGCCAATATTAATCTCTTTAGCAGCTTTATAACCGCCGGTCATCGCCTCTATTATCAGTGGCGCCTTAAACTCATAGCCCATAAACATAGTTTTCGTGCTTATGCTCTCGAAATCTACTTCTGGCAGTGCATTGTGGATGAGAAAAACATCTTCAAATAATGTGCTCTTATCATAGTTCGCTTCGTCCTTCAACGCTCTTGCAATATGTTCAGCCTTTCTTTTCTCAGTGGCGTTTTCGCCATCAGTTTTATTGGCCATGCTCTTTTTTTAGGAGAAACCTTTAAAATAGGGACTTGAATCTCATAGCGTCGTCGTACATATACACATTGTTGAAGAGGATATAATCGCCGTTTTTAGTGACTCGTTTCACTTCCCTAAGCTCGTCGTCGCTGAATTTATAATCGTACATCATTCTCTCACCAAAGCCATGAAGACGATAATAATTGAAGGGTTGTTTTCTGAATGGCTTTTGCCTTAATGGGTCTATGACATGGATAATGTCAAGCTCTTCAAACAGTGGCTCAATGATTTCTCTAGTCCATTCTTCCTTCCATCTAACCTCCCAACCGATTGTTAAGTCTCCCCTATCAATCATTGAAAAGAATCTCTTGGCATTATTTATGTGCTCGGCAGTGGGCATAAAATGTTTATGTGGTGTTTGGAATATAACGACTTTGCTCTCCAATGCCTTAACAATCTCTAGAAATTCCTTCCAAACTGCCTTGCTCCCTTCTCTAAATTTATATTCATGCGTTATTGTTTTCGGCGCCTTTACTGTGAATTCAAACCTGTCATTAATCCCTCTCGCCTTTTTCAGCCACTTCTCAGCAGTACTCACACGAGGCAGACGGTAAAAGGTGCTATTTACTTCGACAACATCAAAGTGCTTAGCATAGAGCTCAAGCTTATCGCCTTTATCAGGAAATCTCGACCAGCCACATGTTCCTGTTTTCACATTTTTGGGCATAATCCTTCTCATCCTCCGACTTTTAAATACTTTTGCTCATAATTTAGCATGAAATTGAGTAAGAAGGATGCCGAATATCTTGTATCGGCGTTTGACATCTATTTTGGTGGTGACCTAACAGAAGTGAGCAACGAGAAAAAGGAAGAAATATATCGCCTTCTGTTAGACAATGCACCCTCTTTCCCACTTTCATTGGCGAAAGAAGTATTGGAATCCCACCCAAGTGAGAGCGAAGTTCTATGGTTGGAAAGGACTGCTAAAGGCGAGGAGAACGCGGAGTTCATGAAGCGCGTCTTCCAATTAACTCTTCGCATGAGGAAAGAATTGAAGGATAGGGAGGTATGGCGTATCGCCTCTGATATTGCGTCCAATTCTGTGCCAGTAGATCCAGAGGACTTTCTTTATCTCTTTGCTGCTATTCCTAAATTTATAGCTAAACCAAGAACTATACCCTCTCTTGCACGACTTTTGGCTAATCCCAAAGCAATAATATCTATTCGTAATGAGGGGGCTCTTGCTGCTTTAGGAAATATTTTAGAGGCTGCCGAAGATAATGATTATGAGCAGGTTAAACTCATTTCAAAAGCTTTACTTAAAGCACCGTCTCTTGTGAAACTTTATAAATGGCGTGATGAGCTTGAGATTAAGAAGTTTGAAAAGATGGGCTGGAAGGTTGAAATTGATCGGACAGGTAGAGGGGGAAGCTGGAAGTTCACTCTTAAGGATAAGGAGTAAGTGATATCATGAGCCTGGCAGATTGGGTCGTTCCTTTTTACTATCTCCGTGATGTGAAAAAGGAGGTTAGAGAGGCGTGTGCTGCTTCTCCCACTGCTTGCACTGCTACTATATCTTTGTATAGTTTGTCAGTCGTAGCAGACACTCTGTCCGTTCTCGGAGCTCTTTTCACCTTTGGCACATCTGTTGGGGCAGGATATGGAATTAAAATAGCTATCCGCGAGGCTGCTCTTCGCATTATCAAAGAGACTACTGCCGTTGGACTTGTAGATATACTTAAACCAGGATCTAAGAAGTTGGCAGAGGGCTTGGCTGGTGCTGTGAGAGGCTTGCATGAGGCAGCAGAGGAGGGACGGTTAAGCTGGGCTGCCGCTAGTAAGAAGGTTTTGGATATGTATGATTCAGCCAGGCATTATTTTGAGGAAATAGGTGTTCCTCAGCTTTTCAGAGATGCTACTAAACTTTCGTCCAAGCAGATGAAGACTCTTTTTGGCGAGGAATTCTATAAACTTCTTAAAAAGGGAAAGGAGCTCCCCTCCGCTGTCATTGCTGCTGATAAAAAAGCTATGTGGCTATCCAACCTCTTTAGTGGGCAATTGGGCGATACAATGCTTGCATTTTATAGAGTGAGCACCAGCCAAGCTATTTTGGATGTCGAGAGGAAGTATGGTGTAAAAGTTGTCTTATATCCTTTCGGCGGGGATGAAACACTCATGTTAATCCTTCACACAAATGGGAAGGTTGTAGAGGCTGCTGCTAATGAAATCAAAGAAAGGACGCTGAAGTACATGGAGAAACTTGTAAAAAAAGCTGCTGAGAAGGATCCTGCTTTAAAGGGCGTCATGGACAAAGTGAGCGGCGTAGAATTTAATATCGCTTATGTCACAACAAAAATGAAAAAGGGTAAAGTTTTATTCAAATCACCTTTTGTTGGGAGGAGGATTAAGTCTTTATCAGCTCACATGGCAAACATAGAGGCGAAGCGCTTACTCGGGAAACTGCCTCTAAAACAAAGGCTCATGTTCAAGACTTTACAGAGGCGCATCGCCAAATATGCGCCTAAATTTGCTCCGGGTATAAAAGATGCTATTGAGGTTGAGAATGCCGTTAAACTTGGTGAAGGCACTTTTACGGCTTTTCGTATAGGGGTGGCGAATGAAAAGAGCTTGTCTAGTTTTTGGCTACTCACTGAAAAAGCTGGAAAGGCTCTTATGCATGTTAAAAATAAGCAGTTAGGTATCTCGACACTTAACCTTTTGGGGCATGGCTTTGCTGATAATATGAGGGCGATGGTCATAGATGCTGTCCATGAGGCGGCTGAAGCTATGGGAAAAGAAGTAAAGGTTTATCTTGTTAAGGATGGAGGGCCCCTTTCCATATACATCGAGGGCTTATCTAAGACAGAATCTGCGGCTGTGCTTAAAAAAGCCCAACAAATCTTTTTGGACAAAGCAGAGTCCTTAGGCATCTCTAAATGGGGATTCAGGCTTAGAACATTCACAGGAGAGACGAGGGAAGCGCTCACATATAATGTTAGGTTATCTAAATATGGTACAAAGTTCTGTGGAGATGCTCTTCATGTGTTTGAAGACAATCGTGAAACAATTTATACTTATTTAGCGGTTGCTAAATGGGATGACGCGCATTTCAAGCTCGCTCTTTCTGCTATAGATAAGACGGGATTAGATGGTTTAAAGGCAGTGCTTAAAGAATCTTTGAAGATATGGCACGATAATCCTTCTGCTAGGAATATAGAGGATTTCCTCACGATTTTAGGCGAAGTGGCTACAGGTAGAGGCATAAAACTCACTCAAAAGAATTTCAGCAGGCTTATTTATGGCCTTACTACCGCAGGCATATCGTTGAAGGCAACAACTGCTGGCGGCATACAGGAAGAGAAGATGGAACGCGAAATTAAATGAGCTAATAATATGGCTTATATATGTTTCCCTTCTTAATTCGCTGTGATTGTAATTATAGGAAGATCTAGATTAGGCTTGGCTATAAAGGCACGTTTGCCAGGAGCCAAGGTTTTATCTAGACAGGAAGGCATTCAATACACAGAAGAGGGTCTTAAACCCTACCTTAAACATGCTGAAGTTGTCATCGTAGCGGCTGGCAGAACTCGAGGGAATGAAGAAGAACTCTTTAAAGAACATGTCGGGCTGGCAAAGGCTGTTGTTAAAGCTGCTCCTAAAAACATTCCAATACTTTATGCTTCGAGTATCTCCGTGTATGGTAAAGGTGCAGTGGTTGGTGATGAATCACTTCCCTTGAACCCTGACACACCCTATGCAAAGGCCAAAGCAGCGGCTGAAAAAGAGATACTCAAACATTCCAACTCAATCGTATTTCGCATAGGCACTATGTATGGGTTTGAATACAAGAATTACTCCACTATGTTCTCATTTATAAGACGGGGTTTTGTCCCTATATTTGGCAATGGTGAAAATAATGTTCCCTTCACATATATAAGGGACGTCGCCAAAGCATTCTCCATCGCTGTCGATATGCTATTAAAGGGTAAAGAATTGAATCATCGAATATATAACATATCTTCTAAGGGCGCTACATTGAACACAACCTTGAATATCGCTGCAAAGTATCTCGGAAGAAAGCCTTTCATATTACATATATCTCTGTCATTGGCCAAAATTCTCGGCAGAGTCTGCGATTTCTTCAATTGTTTGTTTAACACGGAGACTGTTTTAAGCCTCTCTTCGGATAGACATATAAACAGTTTGAGGGCTAAAAACGAAGGTTTGTTTAACGAAACACCTATTGAAGAAGGTATTAAAGAGGTGGTGAGTGAGTATGAGCGAAGAAATAGATGAGATAGAGCTTTTTTACAATAAGAGTGCTGTCGAGAATGCCAATTATTACTTTAACTTGGCTAAAAAAATGAAGAAGAAATCAGAAGGGGCTAAAGCGGCTATAGAGCGAATGGAAAAGGAACTTAAAGCCGAGAAGAAGGCAAAGCCAAAACCTTCTCTTTCTTTCGAAGTGGCTGACGCCAAAGACCACATCAAAACAGTGACTAGTGCAGGCTTAACCCTGCTTGTGGGCAAAGATGCCTCCTCTAACGGGCGTCTATTTCGTTCTATGGAAAAAGAAGACTTATTTTTTCATGCTGACATCGTCGGTGCCTCGACAGTCATATTAAAGAAAGGCGTATCAGCACCCCTAAAAGATAAGTTGGAGGCGGCCACATTTGCCGCTAGCTATAGTAAGGCGTGGAAGTTGGATTACAATAGTGCCCATGTTTATGCTGTTATGAAAGACCAAATCATATCGATGGCTAAAGCAGGACAATATACTTTTGAAGGCCAAAGAGAGTGGTTCAAGAATGCAGCCCTTCGCCTTGTTATGGGCATTCATAGAGCTAAGCTCAACATTTTCGCCGCTAATACTCGGTTGGATGTGAGAAAGCCTGTTTACATTAGCCCCGGCGGGAAGCTGAAAAAAGATGCTGCTGCCAAATGGTTGGCTAAATTCTATGGGGCTGATGAGGCGAAGATAAAGGCGCTCTTGCCCTCTGGAAAATTCTATCTAAAGAAGGCTTGAAAGGAAGCGTAGATATTCATCTAAATCGTTGAAGACGCGCTTAGCCCCCTTTTGATAGAGCCATTCCTTTCGACCCATGCCCGAATAAATTGCATAGGTTTCGAAGCCTGCTTTTACACCACCTTCTACATCATGAGCTCCGTCGCATACATAAATGATGGTTTCACTGCTTAGCCCACTCTTTTCGAGGGCTGTTTTGTATATCTCAGGATGTGGCTTTTTAACATCAATGTGGTGGGAGCTGACGAGGACAGAAAATTTGTCTATGAATGGAAGATTTTTCCTCACGAAGTAGGGGTCGTCGTTTGTTATTATACCAAGCACATGCTGCTTATAAAGGTCGTCGAAAATTTCCACATGATTTGGTTTGAAGAGGGGTTTGCTTCCCTTTGCCTTTATGTGTTTCACAAACATTTTATGATAAAGTTCGTTGCTTATATCGCCGATATCTTTTGGAAGACCCTCTATTAATATTTCAGCTTCCCTCTCAGCTTCTTCCACCTTTTCTTTGTTTAAGCGTCCCATAAGTTCATCCTTACTGTGTTCTATCATAAGTGGGAGGAGGACTGCGTTGCCAGACAGTGGCGGGACGCCTCTGAAAAAAACATAGTCTTCATAGCTGTAATCCCTCTCGTATTTTGCATTGAATTCCTGGAGGAAAGACTTAATGGCATCTTCATATGTCAAAAATACACCATTAACATCGAAAAACAAGCCTCGTTTATTCATATCTGCTTTTTGAGCAAAGGGATTAAAAAGCTCATCCTTGACCGCTTTTTATGCCCTGCACGCTAAACAATATTTTTAAACTATTCGTCAGAAAGGCAAGCATGGCAAATTTATTTGAATTATCAGGTGTAATTGGAGGTATCATTATAGCAGGTTCGTATATACCTCAAATATACAAGTTGTTAAAGACGAAGACAGCTAGAGGCATCTCAACAATCTTCGTGACGGCTCTGCTTGTTGGAAGCTTACTTCTCCTCATATATTCTTTATATGCTGGCGATGCGCTTTTCATAGCCTTAAACGCCTCTGCTAGTATCTTGGCTGGCACTGTTTTGGCTTTGTCTATTTACTACAAGTATCATGAAAATGAAGGCTCTGGTAAGCTCATAAGGAAAGTGCTACCTAAAAAGGCGGGTAAAGGCAAAGTTGAGAAAAGCAATGCAAGACCAAAAAAGCCGAAAAGGGGTTCCAGAGCTTCAAAAAGAGGCTCTTCTAAAAAGAGCAAAAAGAAAAAGGCATAGAGAAATACGAGGATTTAAGTAAGTGCTTAAGAATTTAAGATCAAATCTCTATATTTTCACCAGGCTTCATGAATTCGGCGTGCTTTTTTATCTCTTCGCGCATTTCTTCGCTTAATTTTATGGGCGGGAATGTGTCATAGTGCATAGCTATAATGCGCTTTGCCTTTAACATTCTTTTAGCGAGTGGCAGCTCTTTAGCTCCCATTGTAAAATGTCCGCCTACCGGAAGGAGAGCCAAGTCTATATTGAAGAGCTCGCTTATGAGCTCCATGCCTTTGAAAACGCCTGTATCTCCTGCGTGGTAAATTATTTTTTCCTCTAACCTAACGATGAATCCACATGGTAGGCCGTATGGCGAGGTATGCTGTGCTTCTGTAAGATATATCTCCATACCGTCCAAGGAAAAACGGCCACCTATATTGGCTCCAATACCTTTTCCACCCCTTTCTGCCAACGCGTTTATCAGCTCAAAGACGCTGATAGCCTTTCCGAAGCCATTTTTCGTCAGCTCAACCGCTTCGTTAAATCCGTGATCTCTATGCCCATGAGTTATGAAGATGTGCGTCGGTTTCCACACCTTCGTTTGTTCCATTGTCCAAGCTGCCATAGGATTGCTCTCTATCCACGGGTCAAAGAGTAGTCGCTTATCTCCACTCTCGATGGCAAAAGCCGCGTGTCCTATGTATGTGATTTTCATGTTTTTTTCTTTGTGTGTAAGGTTTTAAGGCCTTCCACAATACTTTTCCACCCTTCACTAATACTTTTAAATACTTACTAACACAATATTTATATGAATCCTGTTAGTGACAACAAGCTACAAGACAATAAATCAGCCCTGCTTAAACCTTTTCCAAGGAAGGCCTATGATATAAAGGCATATTCTAAAGCCAACATTGACTTAAAACTCCTCGTGGAAACATTGAAAATAAAGTATGATAAAATAGCCCCTTCTATAGATGGATTCTTCAAAGCCCTTCCACATATAGACGGTGTAAAAGGGATTGCTTTGGTTGGAACATCCGTTTATTACCCATGGCATGCTAAATCATTTAGCGATATTGACTTAATGATTTTCGACGATAGAGGAAATGTGAGGAAGTTCTTTTTGGCTTATTCCCGCATGTATCCTGAATTTGGGAGAGCTGTTAATATACTGCCTTTTTCATTGGATGTTTTTGTTTCGTCCAGAACTCCTGAAGATATCTATACCAAGCACCAACCTCTTTCTTCTGCCCTTTATATCTTAAAATCCTCCAACGGTGTCATTGAAAGGATTGAACAGCTTCGTTCAACATTGACAGAAAAAGAGCAGAAGATGCTTCTTGTATTAACAGCCCTTCATCAAGTTCGTTCTTATCTTGTTAAGAAAGTTTCTGAAGGCGCACACATGCCTTATAGCCCTCTCTTTATGCATGCCGACCCGCTCAGTGGTTATGTTTCCATGATTGGCGGCGTTATTCTTGCTCTTAAATCATCAAAAAACTTGGTGGAACCTGCGTTGGCTCATGCTTACTCCAAACGACCATTTACCCCTGACTTTCAGAGGACATTTGCAAATTACCTTCATAAGGTCGTAGAGAGGTCGGACTATTGGTTGGACAGCAAATTGTTGGACATGTTCGAACCCTTTGTAGAGGTGGGCTAATGGTTAAAGGGAGTTTCTTTAAGGGGCTAGTTCTTGGCGGTGCTTTGTATTCTACTATTGTAGGCTCGTCTGTCTATAAAGAAATTGGAAAAGATGTTGGTGCGTATCTGAAGGATTTTATCAAATACTCTTTTAAGAATAAGAAGCCCTTATTGGATACAAACTTCATCCATATCTCTGAAACCACATCTGCTTTATTTTTATCTTCAAAGCTTCAATTCATTCCTGTTAAACACACTTCTTCTGGGAAGCCCTACATTGTTCTCTCAGCCAAGCAACCTTTTTTCTTAGCCTCGAGGGATGTTGAATTTTACCGTAACATCTATTTCATGCTCCCTAATGATAAAGATCATTACCAAGTATTTGTTTTTCGTAAGTCTCTTTTCCTATTTAATCAAGATACAAATGAATTTTCAGCGTGGCAGTTTACGCCAAAACCAATACTTATTAGACGGTGGATGCCACCATTAAACTGTGAAAATTGCCAAAGCCCTACGCTTAATTATTCTGCGAGGATAACAGCGTACGAGAAGACTCTTTTTTTATCCCTTTTAAAATTCAGGGGCTCTCAACCTAAACCTTGTGGTTCTTCACTTGTTATACTAGACACCTATTTAAACCCTTCCAATCCAAACAACTCTGTGATGACACACAGGTTTTCTGATGCTTTTGGAAGCGATGATGAATATCTGGAGCGCTGATATAATGAAAAAGTTAATTTTGCTCTGTGGTAAGAGGGCAAGCGGGAAGTCGCTTTTTAAGGAGGTTGCGACAACCCACTCCCTTCCATTCTTTGAAATGTCGGATGTTGTTTTTAACATGATGCGAGAGCAATCCATTCCAATAAACAGCGAGAGCACTGCCCAGTTTGCGAAGTCTCTTCGGAAAAAAGAGGGTGAAGCTGCTGTCGCCAAACATCTTCTTCCGCTATTAGAAGAAACGAATGCATCATTCATCATTGTAAGTGGCTTAAGAAGTGTTGAGGAATTAAACCTTTTCAAAAGCGAGTACAACGCGATTCTCGTTGAGGTAAGGGCAAAAGATGAGCTTCGCTTCAGGAGAAGTTTAGATAGAGCTAGACCCTCTGATCCCAAAACATTAGACGAATTTCTGGCCAGGGAGAAGGCTGAAGCTGCTCTAGGCGTTGAAGAGCTCATAAAAATGGCTGATATCATTATAGAGAACAATGATATGAAAGAGGATTTCTACAAAAAAATCGAGGATTTTTTTGCTTTTTTAGAGATATAATAAAGGGCCATTCAAAGAATATGAGATACTGCCTTAAAGATAAAAATAAAAGATGGAAAGTTTAGTTCCTAAATTTCTTCAAAATCTCTTCTACTTCAACAAGGGCTTTCTCAATCTCTTTCTTTGTTCTAGCCCCTGCCAAAATGAGCTTACCATTCTTAAATATCAAAACACTGACTTTTGGCTCCCTCAATTTAAGAATAGCCCCTGGAAACTGCTCAGGTTCATATTCAATGTCGCCCTCTACTTCCATCGCTACTCTGAATAAATCCATTTCCATGCTTAAATCTGCAGCAGCTACAATATTGGTTATCTCGTATGCTTCTTTAACATTCTTAGCAGTTATTTTCTTATCGACGCGTATAGCTACTTTGCTTAGAAGTTGGTATGCCTTTAATACAGCCTCCTCCACGACTTGCTTATCCTTACATCCTACTATGACTATTTTGCCGTTTTTGAAAACAAGTACGGTTGCCTTTGGCACATTGAATTTAAGAATTGCCCCTGGAAACTGCTCAGGCTCATACTCGATGTTCTTAAATTTTAGAGGCAATTGATACAGATCCAGTTCCATGTGGAGATTACCCGCAGCCACGACATTCGTAACCTTATATTTTGCTTTTGCCATATACCCACCCTTTTTAAACCTTTATAAAGGGATGAATAGCAACATTTTAAAATAATATCTACTCTATAAACAGACCTAGGTGATATTATGGTAAAAAGACCAAGAGGATATTTAAGTCGAGCTACGAGAAAGCTCAAAGCCAAGCGTAAGCTAACTCCTGCTGATTTCATAAAGGAGTTTGAAGTAGGCCAAAGGGTGTTGATAAAGCCACAGCCATATTATAAGAGCGCTATTCCTCACAGGAGATATAGAGGGAAGGCAGGCAAAATCATTGAAAGAAGAGGTTCTTGCTATGTTGTTGAGATTAAAGACGGAGGAAAGATAAAGCAGGTTGTAGCACATCCCGTTCATCTCGTGAATCTCCAAAGCCCGGCAGGGCAGAAGGCTTGAAGGCGGTAATGTGGAAGATGTTCTTGAACACAAGCCTGTTTTAGAGGTTAAGCTCGAAGATTTTGTTGAAAGGCCTAGTGAAGAGAGTAGCAAAGAAGCCTATGATAGGGTTTTAGCATTCGAGCATTTGGATGTTGTGAAAAAATTGGGCAACTCGCAGGAGATTTACAAAGCACTCTCTAATGTAGAAATGCCTGAGGAAGTGCGTGTTAAATTGGCTGATGTCATCCCCGTGAATAAAGATGTTGTGAAGATGATCTTCTACCAATTTACATATACTGTTGATGATGCTGTTATAAACCAGGTTTTTGATATTATACAGGAGCATGTGCCAAAGAAAGGTAAAAAGAAGGGTGGAAAATAATGGAGGAGCACATCTATGTCTTGGATTTTGTTCCATACAGCACGAAATACAATGGGCAGGGTTATGTCCAAGGCATAGGCGAGGCTTTTTTCACTCTTCTTGAAGTTTCTATCAAGGAAGGAAAGGTTACTTCTGTCGGCGATAAAGTGTATGTCGGCAAGGACGCTTCGAAGAGGACAATCGTTGATAAAATAAAACGCCGTCTCCGTTATGATGATTTATCGACTAGCGCAAAAGAAAACCTTTTCAATGTAGTGCGGAAAATAGTAGAAGCTAACGAAGAGCGCTTTGTTTCATTCATAAATCACGCTGGCCCTCTATCTGTGAGAGTCCATCAGCTTGAGTTGATTCCTGGCATAGGTAAAAAGAACATTGAGCTTATCATACGGGAGAGGGAAAAGGAGCCCTTCAAGAATTTCGACGATGTTAAATCAAGAGTTCCATCCTGGCAGGATCCTGTTGGAAGTTTTGCTTATAGAATTGTTGAGGAGCTGAGCAAGAAAGAGAGACATTACTTTTTCGTCTTGCCATCAAGACAATCCTAGTGTCTATAAATCACCATTTTTTCTAAATATTTTAGCTACTTACAAGATAAGCTTTTAAACCTTCTAATAGATTATATGCTGGGATGGGGTGTTGCTTTGACAGGAGATGAAAAAGCTAAGTTGGAGAAGTTGATAGCTCTCACATTCGATAGTGATCCTGAAGTCAGGAAGAAGGCAGCGATGGAGCTGGCTAAGGTTGATGACGCTGGAGCCATGCTTGCTTTAATAGAACTCTCTTATGATAAAGATGAAGCTGTGGCTGATCTGGCTCAGAAAATACTGAATAAACGAAGGGGTATGAAGCCGAAAATGCTGCCTTTGAATGAGCTTTTCGAGGGCGTAAGTTTTGCCGCTGAAAAGAAGAAGGAGAAAAAAGCCTCAACTGTTAATCCCAAAGTCCTCGATCCTATAAAGAAGGTCCTTCTTAAGAAGTTCAAGGACGAGAAGAAAGCTGAACGCGCATTGAACAGGATTGTCGATCAATTGAAGGAGATGAAGAATGAGAAACCGCTTACGACGCAGGAATTCATTACTGCTTATGTTGAAGTCATGGGTCATGTGAACGAAGATACGCCGCCTGCTGTTGAAGCTATAGAAAAAGAACTCGCTGAAACGAGTGTACAATCTAAATCCGATGAGCAGCCTCATGATTTCAAGCCAGCTGTAGAAGTTGCTATTCTTGAGAAGAGGGAAGAGTTTGATGAGCTTGCGTTGGTGGGCTCTGCTCGTTCAGCACCTAAACCTGAAGCTTTAGCTCAAGAGCTTGAAGAAGTTAATCGCGATGATATTTATACTGCTGAGGAGAAAGCCGTCGTCGATACAGCGGCGCAGCTCCCAAAGACAGTATTCAAAATGGCTTATGACCAGTTCATGGCTTTGGATGGGGATGAGAAGCTGATGAAAAAGCAGGCCGATCTTTTAGAAAAGTATGTGAAGAAACAAATAGAGCTCGCCCATAAAATAGCCAAGAAGAAGTTTAAGGAGATAAAGCTTACAGATATAAGCGCTATAAAGCACGGTATGGCCAACATCACTACTGAGCCTTTGGAAGTCGTCTCCGTTGATTTCATGAAGTACTACGAGGGCAAGCGCGTCAAAAAGGAGAAGCTCGCTACACGCGTCGTCGTTAGGGATAGTCAAGGCAAAGAAGGTGTCCTTTACCTCTTCGAAGGCAGGGGTAAGTTTTTACAGCCTGGCATGAAGTTCGCTTGGAGAAGGCAAAGGCGAAGCACTTCAAGGTCTTCAACGAAACCGCTTTAACCGTAGATAAGAGAGGGAAGGTTGTAATAGAACTTTGAGTATATGCTCCCTAAGTTTTACCTCAAAGTAACAAATCTGCCAAAAATTTTGAAATGCAGGTAAAACTTTGCCCCACTGAGATAACTATTAACTATTCGCCAATGTATTTCTCGAGAAGCTCCTTTGCCTTTTTGGGATCAGCTTTTCCTCTTGTCCTTCTCATCACTTGCCCCACTAAGAATGCAATGACTTTTTTCTCACCATTTTTGTAGTCCTCAATCGCTTTCTGAAACTCACCTATGACTGCTTTAACCTCCTCGTCTATGGCAGAACTCTCCATTAGGAAGAGGTCAAGTTTTTCTGCTATTTTTCTTGGGTCGTCGTCGCCCCTGTCTAAAAGGTGTATCAGTATCTGCTCCATGCCATCGTCGCTTATCTCATTGTTGAAGAACATCTCCGCTAAGCTCTCCAAATGCTCATCGCTGATGGGCATCGTCGTGAAGCTTAGCCCCCTGTAGTTAAGCTGCTTCTTCACCGCTGTCCTCAGCCAATTAGCGACCTTCTTTGGGTTTAGCTTTTTGCTAAGCCTCTCGAAGAGTTCCGCTTCTCTAAACTCCCATGTCAGCTCTTCAGCGGCTTCTTTGCTTATGCCATATTCCTTTTGAAAGCGCTCTTCTCTCTCCCAAGGCCTTTCCAAGAGCTTCTCGTCAATCTTAATGGTGGTTAAGTCTATTGGCAGTAGGTCTGGGTCGGGCATGTAACGGTAATCTGCCTCGCTCTCTTTCTTCCTCGCAGCTTTTGTTATGCCCTTAGCCTCGTCGAAGTGTCTTGTCTCTTGCTCTACGCTTTTTCCCTCTTCTACGAGCCGTGTTTGTCTCTTTATCTCGTACTCTATTGCAGTTACGATGTTTTCAAATGAATTCACATTTTTAACTTCTACGCGGTTTCCGCCGTTTACGCTCACATTAACATCCGCTTTTACAGCGCCATTCTCCTTCACGATATTGTAATAGCTTAGCCCCTTCTCAAAGGCGAGTAGGAATCGCTTAACTTCATCTGCGCTTTTAAAGTCTGGGGCTGTAACGACTTCAATAAGAGGTGTCCCACTCCTATTATAATCGATTAGGCCCTTCTTTATCTCGTACTTTCCAGGGTCTTCTTCAACATGTATTTCCCATATTCCATAGCCCAAAAGCTCGCCATCCCTGCCTATTGGCTTGCTTGTTCTCTGATAGCCGGAGGGCAGGTCAGGATAAAAATAGTGTTTTCGCATGAAGTATGTATTTTTTTCTATTCGGCATTTGAGCATATGTGCTGCTAACACGCCGAGTTTTATGGCTTCTTCATTTACTGCAGAGGGTTTGCTTCCCGGTTGAGCTGTGCACACCTCGCATATAACTGTGTTTGGCTCCTCGTCGCCCTTTGGGTTAGGACAGGAACAGAAGAGCTTCGCCTTTGTGTTAAGCTGCACATGTATCTCTAAACCAATCTTCACTTCCATAGCATCCCCTTTATGGGATGCCGAGAACTATTTATAAGCTTAACTTTGTATTGTTTCGTTTAGAAAGGATTAGTAAATGGAGATCCTCCACTGTTCCTCTGGTCATTTATAACGCTGCGCGCTGTTAGCTCTACTAGCTGTCTTTTCATTCTCTCTAAACGCGCTTCGTCCGCTGGGAAGACGCCTATTTTGCTCAGAATCACATCTATCTCCTCTTTCATATCTGACCTTTCTTCTCGGAGGAATGTAAGTGCAGTGCCAACGTCGTAGTTCACTTTGACCCTTTTCACTTTGTCTACCATCTCCTCTTTGTTGGTAATTAAGCCACCCATATCCTCGAGTATCTTTTCTATTTCCTCTTCTGAGACTACATCCTCAACGTACATACTTATTTGACTGTCAAGCTCACCTATAGCTTTTCTACCACCATCTAAATAGAAGGTGAGGTGGTTTCCATTTAGTTCAATAGATTTGAGATTAAGTGCTATTATTTTGTATATAGACAAGTCTTCCTCTTCTTTGCCTCTTTCCTCCTCACTTTCTTCAGCAGTTCTTTCTTCATCCTTCAAGTTAACTTTTTGGAATCTATATCTCTCAGCGATTTCATTCAGGAGTTTGACAGCTTCATTTCTTTCGGGATTACTGCTTAACTCCACTAATTTCTCCACAGCATCAGCAACCACCTCTTCGTCGTTTATTAATTCATTTTTTAGTTTCTCATCTATTTCGTTGCTTATCGTGGAGGCAATCAATAAATCCTCTTTATCTTTTATGAAATCTGCGAAACTCACCTTCAATATGTTGGCTAGTTCGATGAGGTTAGATAGGGCATTCTCTGAATCTCCTATGTCGCTTACAGTTACTTTGTTACTTCTTAGTATTTCCTCCACTGTTTCTTTATTCTCTATGAGTAGTTCATTGTCTAACTTAACTAACAGCTTAAGCACATCTGCTGTTTCCCAGCTGGATAACGGGCTTATATAGGTTGTGCCTCTGTTAGCAAGGTTTGTCTTTAACCACCGAATTATCTTTTTGCTGCTTTTGGCGAGCTCCTCTTTACTATAAGTGTTGAGTAAGCGTATAATCTTCATTTTAGTTTCGCTCCCATAAACATACATCCCTTTTTCTAGGAGTTGCCTTATATGAGGTTTAAGGCCTCTAGTTGCTAGTTCTTCCAGTATTTCATTGTGGATGGATAGACTATCTATTTTTCCAAACTCTCCTAATAACTCCTCATCGCTCATTAGTCTGTAGCTTTTTATGTCCTTCCAAGGGTCGAAATCTCTACCATTGCGCAACTTGTATCCTCTCCACTTCTTTTCCTTAAAAGAATCCTTCCTCTTCTTTTTGAATGCCATGCGTTCACCTCCACCAGTTAGCTATTACTTTTGCTATATCCACACCTAGCTTTTTTATGTCCTTGTTTACTATCCTATTTCTTCCATACATTTCCTTATACTCTGAACTATCCTCGTGTTGCACTATTACGCTCACCACGTTTATTAGCTCTTTTTCCGCCTGTTTAACCGCTTCTCTAACATCTCTAACTGCTTCACTCTCTTCATAAGATGTGCCCCCATGAAGGGGCTCCCCGTCGCTAACCACTATGAGCAGTTTGTTCTTGCTGTTCCTTTCTTTTAGTTTCTTGATTGCGTGTCTTATTGCTGCACCGTCTCTGTTCTCGTAAACACAACAAAACCCTACGTTTTCTGGAATGTCCAAGTAAGGTATCTTAGCTATGCCTGAATCGAAGTCCTTTATCTTAAGATAGTATGTTAGTTCTCTTCCGTGCACTGAAGCAAACCCTGCTATCTCATATTCTAATTCCCCTAAATCTCTTAGCGCCTTGGCAAGCACGTAAACCATATCTCTCTCCCCTTCAATAGCTCCATTACGTGCTGTGGAACCGCTTAGGTCTATTAGGATTAGCACTGAGGCCTTGTTGGATTCATCTTTCCTCCTCTGCCAGAACTCGGGTTTTGCTAGTGCATTCTGCCTTACTTCATTTTTCCAGTTGAGATAGGCCTTTACGTTAAATCTGCCTCTGGTCTCATCTAAGCTTTCTCTAATCTTTCTCTCAACCAACTCCTCAAAGCTTTTGTGGATTTTTTGAATTATTCCATTGTAGCCTCTAGCGACGTAGCCCTCAGTTTTTGGGTATTCCACTTCCATAACAGGATGTCTGAACTGTGTTCCTTCGTAGTAATGGAGATCTCCTTTAGGGTCTCTATATTTTAGACCCTCTGTCACTTCACTATGGACATATTCATATTCTTCTCTCTCCTCTTTGCTGAGCTTGTCTAGCCCCCTCTTTTTCAGCTCTTTGCTCTTTTCAGCTTCCTTCTTTAGGCGTTCTAGCAGTTTCTCTTTATCCTCTTTGCTATCCACTAATATAGGCATTGAGATGGGATTGGTTAAGCCCCTTGGGACTTTATATCCTCCTTTCTTTTTGCTGTCCATCTCACTCTCTTTAGGATTGTCGCATTCTCTACCACTTTCTCTTTCTTCTGAGGATGGCTCCTCATCCTCCTTTCCCAGCTCTTTCTTCCTCTCACCCAATTCGCCAAGCCTTTTCTCCATCTTCTTCTTTAACTCGTCTAAGCTTCCTCTGCCTTTACTCATCTTGTCCATTTCTTTCTTCAACTCTTCCAGAGCTTCCTGCTCTTTGCCAATCCTATCTAGCTCTTCCCTAATCTCGGAGAGCTTCTCTTCAACATCTTTAGCTCCTTCAGCATCACCCCTTCTTTTCATCTCCTCCAATTCTTTGCTCAGCTCCTCAGCTTCCTTCTCCAGCTCTTTCTTCCTCTCACCCAATTCGCCAAGCCTTTTCTCCATACTCTCTTTTGCCACTTCTTTTAACTTCTCAGCAGCTCTTTTCAGGTCGCTCTCATCGAACTCTCCTTCCTCTGACTCACCGGCTTTACTTTCTACAATTTCTTTACCATACCATAGGAATATGAGCTCCATGATTTGCATAGAGATGTTTATAGAGTCTGCTATGTCACTTCCAATTTCCTTAACGGGTTCCACCATCTTAGCAGCGAGATTCAACTTTTCCCTCAATTTGGGGTGAAGCTCACCTTTAACTTTGCCGGTGTACAAATATTGTAATAGGCCCTCTAAGAAGTTTGATAGATTGTCCTCATATGTGAGTGCAGGTCTATCCTTTGCGTAAACTTCGATCATGGTTTTTATGTACTTTCTGAAACCTGGGAAGCGCTCCATGGAAAGTGTGTCTATACGGATATCCTCTACGATGTTTAGTAAGTATTGGAAGAGCAACCTTTCTGGAAATTCTTTTGCTACTTCATAAAATGTTTTGTATTCCTCTTTTCCTTCCACTCCGAATAGCCTCTTTATATCCTCACTAAATTTTTCATCCTCTTCGTCCCTTATACCAATTCCTGAGATGATCTTTTTCTGGGATTTTAGGTTCTTTATGAGCTCCCAGTTTATCCTGTTTTTCTCTACTATTATGCTTCCATCTGGAGAAATGTGCATGGCTTCATGGATCCCTTGCATTATATAAGTGTACTTATTTAGCACCTTGGTTGGGAACTTATCAATGGTTTTGGGTAGGTATATATAAGGGGGCAAGCTTTTTGGTCTGTCTCCACTCTTTATTATTGGCTCGTATAGCCCCCTTACTACAATCTTGGCCATTCTACTTACACGTTTTTCCATTTCCTCAAGAGAGACTTTTCTCCTTTCGTGGATTTTGGTGAAGTTTTCTAATACTCTCTCCCTGTTTTCTAGATCTTCTTTTAGCTTTTCTTCATCTTCCCTTACTTCTCTTATCCAAGGTGTCACATGGGCAAAGGGGTCTGCCGAGAGAATCTCTTTGGCTATTTTGTTAACCTCTAGGCTGTCGTTGAGGTCTGCCTCTCTAAACAATTCATCTATCTCTCGAATGTACTCCTCTATACGTGGAACAGGCACACCTTTAGTTAGGAGCGTTCCCACCAAGCTTACATTCTCTACGAGCCCTGGCAGTGTTTTGAATTTCATCAATAGTCCTATAGCGTCGTCTAGCTCACCTTCTTTTAGTTCTCTATAGCTTCTTATGTTTTTTAGCATTAGTTGGATTATTAATCTCTGCTTTTTGTCATCCGTTTTTTCCTTAATATTATTCAGTCTCTCTTTAACTTTGCTTTCATTGTCTGCGAAGGCGCTGTATCCACTATAGTAGCTGCTTGTCCCGTACTCACTGTATGGATATGCAGTTCCCCAATAATCTTGTGTTTTCTTATCGGCTTTTTTTCTCTTCCACAACTTCTCTATACCCATCTCAGTCCCCCTCCGGGACCTTTCCTCGTACTATGTCCATAAGTCCATCCAATTCCTCCTTTTCATCTACAATTGCGGATAATACTACCTCGAACGCATCTACCATGGCCATTCCTTGAGTTACAAGCTTCTTGACAAATACGCTGGCTCTTACACCGGGCAATTCCTTTACTTCATCGGAAGCACCTTCTCTTATTTCGTTCATTATGTCCACGATGATGGCAGCCTCTTCTCTTGATATCTCTCCTCCATTGTCGTCGTTGAGGAGAATCTCCATCTCCACATCTTCGGGTGGATATCCTACTAGCTTTACTAAGAATCTTCCCTCAAAGGCAGGGCTCAATTTGTTCCTTGAATACTTACTTCCTGGATTGTATGAAGCTACTAATACAAAGTCATCGTGTGCATCTATCTTTTCTTTTGTTTCAGGGATAACTATATACCTTCTATGATCTGTCAGGGGGTGCAGTAGTGCCAATACTTCGTTCTCTACGTTTACCACTTCATCAAAGTAGAATACAGCTCCACCTATCATAGCTGGAATGAGTGGCCCATCCTTCCATACGAGGAAGTCCCCATACGGTATGAGGCTTCCTATGACGTCAGAGTAGCCTACTTCTTTGTATCCTGCAATGGTTACGAGAGGTGTGTCGTACTTCTTTGCAACGGTCTCTAATGCTAAGGTTTTGCCCACACCCGTTGGTCCTTTTAGCAATAGTGGCAGCTTTGTTTCTTTTGCCAGGTCGAAGAGCTTTAGGATGCTGGCGTAGTCAATGTATCTTGGTATCCCGTCCACTTTAAACTTCTCTAACTCTGCTTGGATCTTCTCTTCAGTCCTTGCAGGTATTATTATTTTCTCCACACCTTTGCGCACCACTTTAAGAGAACCTTTTCTCTCTTCTTTCTCCACTATCTGTGCCAAGGTCTCTCCGGCCTTTGGCTCTAAATTGGTTATTATTTTAGATACTTGTTCCACCATATAAATCACCTATTTCAACCCTTTTTCCTCCTATTTAAATTTTTTGTTTGTGGTTTTTGACACTTATCATCAATAATATCTTGTGGTTAGAAATGTTTTTAAATGCCTATCTTTCTGCACTTATTAACTCAAAATCTTGTTATGGGTGTAGAATCCCCCTCCCCAAAATACACCTTACTTTTTCTCTTAATGGTCTCAGGGGTATCTAAGGTAAAGAGATTTTTCTGAAGAGGAGTTTATCAGTGTGATAACCTTGGTGTTCTGGTGGGGAATTTAGCTGCTAACTTTCTCAATTAGCGGTTAGTTTTAGACTCACCTATTGGCGCCAACATACACAATCACAACATTCTTTTTTTTCGTCTAAAAGAGCCTGCTAAATAAGCCTTTTCTCTCCACCAATTTTCCTTCTTCTTTTAATTCTTCCACTATTGTGTCGACGATAACCTTAGCGAGCTTATTACATGCAATGTTGCATTCGCCCCCATACATTTCTAAGAACACTTCTCTGCCAATGCCTCTGAATCTATTGGGCTTTTTATCTATCGCTATGAGGAGGATTGCCATATCCATTGGTAATAATCTCTCTTTATCCCCCTCAAGAGCCTCTCTAATTTTTTCCGCTGCGCCCTTTCTAAACCTCTTTAATTCATCCTCTATACCTGCTTCTATGCCAATCTGGTTTATGGCATAAATCCTATCTAGAGCCCACTTTAAAGGCACTTTAACCTTGTGATTTCTCTTAACGACTATTTCGCGGGCAGGGTGCATTTCAAGGATTATCTCGTCTTCCCCTTTGTCAAAATCAACGCCGACCAGTTCCTTCATGAGGAAGTTGTAATCCACCACATTTCCTTCTTTAAAGCCATCATACTTTGCATCTTCCTCATCAAACTGTTGAAGAAGTCTCTCCAGCTCAGGCTCTATTTTGCCTTCTCGTCTTAGTCGTTCGAGCTCTTTGCCCTCCTCCTCACAGGCCTTTTTATATTTATCAAGCACCTTTTTGGCATTGTCGTCGAGTTCGCGCAACCTCTCTTTATCCTTTCTTCTCAAACCCAAAGCCATCCTTTGGAGTATGTTGAGCATGTTATCACCAACAAGTTGGCTCTTTCTTCCTTTTTTAAATCTCTCCTTGCCTTTTTTGACATTCAACCCAATTTGTTAAGCCACCACCTCTGTATTATGTAAGCATCCTCTTCTTACCGAGCCCTAGTCACACCAACATTTTTAAACCCTCGTTTCCCAATGTCGGTATGGAACCCAGGAAGGTGTATTTAATAGCTCTTGCTCTTGCGGTCTTTGCGGCTTTCTCTGCTCTTACTGCTGGTGGTATGGTTGCTGTTATAGGCGTTGTATTCGCTGTTATAGGAGCATTGGGTGCAACTGTTTTTTACAAATATGGCTTTGTAGTCTTCCCCACAATAACGTCGATGCTTAAGAAAACGGCCGTGACGAAGAGCGGTTTTGAGATACCCCCCTCTCAAGATGTTATCATGAAGAAAACCAAGGAGGGTACATACTTTGCTGCTATGTATCTAACATTTAAGTTGTATCAGTCAGCCGTCGAATCAGAAGAAACTCAGCTCCTCACCTATAATAAAATGTTTGAGAGGGCTATGGCGGGCTTCAATGGAACTGCAAGGATAAATATGGTGCTTAACGCTGTAGACATTACATCAAAGAAACAAGAACTTGAAACTAAGAAAGCAGAGGCTCAGCTTCACTTACAGAGAGAGCGTGAAAAGGCTGAGCCAGATCCTCTTCGCATAGAGCGCTTTGAAAGGGAAGTTATGTACTGGAATGCTCAAATAGATAAACTGAGCAAGGGTTTGAGGCCCATGCGTGTCGTCATATATGCGAGCGTTTATGATGCTGGTTTAACGAAGGAAGAGGCTCTTGCTCGTGTTAGGGAACAGGCTATTCAGCTAAGAACATTATTGAGCAATGCTTTGAATTGTGAGGTCTATCTATTAACTGCTGATGAAATGTTAAGGGCGTTTCAGTGGGATCAGTTCATTCCCGTTACAATGGAAGAAATGGAGGCTCAGATAGAGAAGGAAAAGAGCGCCGCGTCAAATCTTTGAGGGATAATATGGACACAAAATCAGCATATCTTGTCTTCTTTGGTTTAGGAGGTCTTGGGGTAGGCATTGCCTTTGCTACTGGTGGTGGTTTAGGTGTTATACTAGGCACTCTCCTTGCTATGATTGGCGCTGCGGGCGCTGTTTTAGTCTATAAATATGGATATTACCTTATCCCATACTTCCTTTATCACGACGAAAATGTTCTTCTTATGTTGGATGACTATGAAATTACACCAAGCCAAGAATTCATAATAAAGAAGACTGGTGATGGAGAATATTATGCTAGCGGTTATTTGGCAATAAATGTATTCAAATCCGCTGTCGAGATGAGTGATGAACAAATAGTTGCATACAATAAGATGTATGAGCGTTTAATGGCGTCGTTTAAGGATATTATAAAAGTAGGGTATCTCCTCCACCTCGTCGATACATCAGATAAAAAAGCCGATTTGGAAAGTAAGATAGAGGAAACACAGAAGCTATTGAAGAAGGAAAAGAGCAAAGCCCAGCCAGACCCCATAAAAGTAGATAATTATGAGCGTAAGCTCATGTTTTGGCGTCATCAAGTCGATAGGGTTGTCAAGGGTGAGAAGCCTTTGAAGGTTTTATTATTTGCTCAGATTACGCAGAGAGGTGGAACTCGGGATGAGGCGTTGGCTAAAGTAAAGAGCAAAGTGAATGAAATGAGAACGCTTATAGCCAATACATTAAATTGTGATGTTCAGCCCATAAAAGATAAGGAGCTTGTGAGCTTTGTCCAATGGGATAAATTAGTCCCACTCACGCCTGAGGACTTGGAGAGGAGGGCTGAAGCAGAATAAGGTGATATTATGCCAACAAAACTTAATTCATATCCTATGAAAATTCAGGAAAGCAATAACATGGAGCTTGCTAGGAGAAATATACTTCATCATCCACCAGAACCTCCGCCGGAGTTTTTAATGGAAAGTGCGTCGGAAGGTATCTATATAGGTAGAACAGATGTTTTAAATACGCCTTTCTTCTGGACGCCGAAATATGTTACGAATCCACATATAGCCATCGTCGGTATATCTGGTAGTGGTAAGTCCTATTTTATTAAGACTCTCCTAATCAGGGCTAGTTTTGTTTGGGATGCTAATGCCGTTATCATAGACTGGGCTGGCGAATATAAGGATTGGGTATTGGAGACAGGAGGTAAGGTTGTTTCTTTGGGTAAGGGCAATTACCTAAACCTTCTCGATTTGGGTGGCATGCGCCCCTATGATAGAATTAAGCAGGTTATGTCGACATTGGAAGTGCTTAGCGACATTGGCCAGTATCCCGAACAGAAGCGTTTAACTGAGCAGGCCATTGAAGAGGCTTATGTTAGGGCTAAATTTAAGCTGGATTCTCGCGACCAAAGGGACGAGCTTGGCAATCCACTTGAACCGCCGACGCTCAAAGATGTCGTTAAGATATTGGAAGAGCAGAGGCAGATGGGAACCTATGAATATCCATCCGAGCTCAACAATGCTATTTACCGTCTACAAAAAATGACTCGCGAGGGTGAGGATTATTTCGCCCAAAGGAGCACGATTAGTTTAGATGACATCATCCACTCAGGTCTTGTAGACATGGATTTAACAGGTTTACCCGACGAGGAGACAAGAGCTCTCGGCGCTTTGACTCTCCTCCAATTCATCAAGGAAAAGATGCGTCTGGAAGGGGCACAGGATGTTAAGGGCGTTAAACTCATAACAGTGCTAGACGAGGCGTGGAAGATAGCAGGAGCTGAGAATAGCGATGTCGTTATGATTGTGAGAGAAGGTCGTAAGTATAATTTCTCATTAATTGTAGCGAGCCAGAACCCGACAGATATAAGCCAGAGTATATTCAGCAATGTTGGAACGACTTTCATGCTTAAGACGAAGTTTGAATCCTATCTTGACTATTTACAGGGCTCTCTTAGGTTTACCGATTATTTAAGGAGCAAGATTATGCAGTTCGGTGTTGGACAGACAGCTGTGAATATGGCCTTCTATGTTCCTCTTCAATTCTCTCAAACATTTGTGATTAAGCACATTGAAGGTGAAGAACCTGTTAAAGATTACTTCATTACCTTTAAAGGTGTGGAGGGGGTGCCAATGGCATTTTCTATATCTATCAAGAAGAACGATTTCCGCGCCCGTCTGAGGCGTTTTGGGCTTAGTGATGAGCATGTTGAAGCCATAACCTCTAAATTCGAGAAGAATTCCCGTCGTTTAAATGTCGTTGATTTGGCTTTGGGTTTAGAGAGGTATGGTGTGGAACGAAGAACAATCGTCGATTTTCTCAAGGAGATGGGCGTCGACGATGCCACAATCATCAATATCTTTACAAAGGTCGATTTCAAGAAGAGTGGCTCCTCTGGAAAGCCCACGAGGCTGTTCTTGAAGAAGTGATACTATGCCAAAGGCCATTTGTGTAGCCACGGGCAAGGAAGTGAAGGAAGGCTACAAAGTTATAGACGACCCTGTTATAAAGTTTATTCGAGCGGTTAAGATGCGTATGGGTAGCTACAAGGGCAATTTACTTTATGTTTCTGAAGAGGCCAAGGAGGAATATGTCAAGAAGCGTAAAGGCTTCGAGAGGTATCTGCTCATAGCCACAGGCATTGCTATAGTTATCCTTGTTTTGGCGGTTTTTCTGCCTTTGGTTACAAGTGATTTCAATAGAGCTTTAAGCAATCTATTACCTTCTCTATTCTTTTCTCTCATATTCTATTTCTTAGCCTTTGCTCAATATGTGCCGCGCTTCGAGGATAAACTTACAAAGGTGCCTGCTAAATATATTTCTAAAGACGATACTCCCAACACGGAAAAAAATAATAATGCGAAATCCTCTAAAAAATCCTCTACACGCGCAAAAACTAATACAAAGCCAAGGGCTAAATCTAAAGCTTCTAAAGCAAAACCGCGTAGAGGAAAGCGGAGGTGATTGAATGGAAATTGCTATTGATACAATCGAGCTCCGGACAAAATCCAAAGTTGCTCTGACTGAAGTCTATAAAGTCATTTCAGGATTTAAAGGCTATTATATATCGAAAGAATCTGGCCATGTCTACCTTGCTTCAATAGAAGAGCGAGACATCTCTGATAACCCAAAACGCTTCTTCATAATTGATTTTATGCCATCAGGTGTTGATATATCCTTCACTGTTCAAGAAGATGAGAGCCCTTCTGTGAGGCGATTACAGGTTCTTTCGAAGGCCCTTCCTCTATTAGAGCCACTCATGCCAAAATATAATCTATCCACTCAGCCTTTATTGGCTCTCATGGATTCTGCTCTCACGGAATTCCTTCATAAATTTACAAAGGATGCTAAAGAGGTTTTGATAGACAATGACTGGCTGAAGGAGCGTGTCAAGGAGCTTCAAAATAAACTTTCCGCCTGCCAGACGAATGTTAAGGACTTGACAACTAAATTGTATGAGGTTAATTCTGAATTGGCATCTCTCAGGCTCAAATTAAAGAAATATGAGGTGCCATCAGACGAGGCGTTGAAGCAGCTTCTCATAGATTGGATAAAAGAGCATGACGGCGAAGTTGATATCGAGGAGTTTTCAAAGGTCAGGGGCGTTCCTATCGCGAGGGTGGAGGATATGCTCACCCGCCTTGTAGAAGAGAAGGCTGTAAAACCTCTGTGAGGTGAAATCGTTGCCGAAATCGCCAAAAAGAGCTAAAAAACGCTTCATAATCATACGCGAGCCAAAATATACTAAGAGGTTCAGCGTTAAAAAGGAATCTCCTATAGACAAGTTGTTGGCAGCGTTATCCCCTCCTAAAAAAGTTAAGAAGGAAAGGGGTGTAGTGAAGAAAGTAGAAGAGAAGGTAGAGGTAAAGGGAAAGGATATAACTATTGGAAAGCTTTTGCCTGTCATTATTCTTTTACTCTTTATTGGCTTTGGTTATTGGCAGTATATGGAGTTTACTAAACTGCTTAAATCTGCTGCTGGCACCACATCCCGTGCTGCGGTTACTAATTCCATTTTAGTCTCGCCTATTTCATCATATATAACTGATTATGGAAAGTGGACTAATCCTTCTAAGGCTGTTATCTTCAATATAAATAGTAAAGATGCTGTGGATGTCTCTTATGGTGCTTTAAACAAGCAATATTATGGTGCTGTCTATGTGTTGTCTACATCGAAGCTTCGCAATGTTGTGGAGGGATTAGATGGTTTCATAGAAAAGGCAAAAGCATCACATCTGCTTGTTCAAAGGATATACTCACCCCATCAACTTCTTAATCTTCCTAAAAAATCAATAGTTATAATCATCTCTGAATTCTTTCCATCTGAAGTTGCACCATATATATCTACTTTATTGTCCAGAGAAGTGCATATTGTTATTGTTGGAGCTTCCCCGGATTATCAAGAGGAGAGTGGCTTCTTTAAATCTGCAATGGGATTTTGGTCTAATTATGGTATAGCCTTCTCTGCCTATGGAGGATCAGCTAAACCTTTGAAAGCTAAAACTGTTAAATATAAAGTTGTAGGTGGCAAAACAGTAACAACAGATGGGCTGGTTGGTCCTGTTACTTATTTGAGAGATATACATATAGATAAGAAGCGCACTTATCCAGGAGATTTTGTATTTTTAACGGGTTCTGTTAGCCAAGATTTCAACAGATATTGGAAGAGTTCCTCAGATTTTTCTGCCGATTTGTATAGTGTCACAACATCTCTTATCAATAAATGGTTATCCGGACACTCTTCATATAAAGGTATAAAAGGTGCCGCATCGCTAGCTTATGGTACTTCAAGTGGAACTGGTGATGCATTCATATTTACTAAAACTTCTCAAAAGGGTAAACCTATTGCATATATGTTTGGCTATGCTCGAAAGGATTATCCTGGCAAGGCATTATTTCATGATGTATCTCCTATTTATCCTTATTATATCTCTGGTCAAGCGTCTTTAATTGAATTCGAAGCATCACCTACTGAGCCAGATAGATTCACAAAGGTTTTGCTTAGTGTTTTTGACAGTTCATCCAAGGAGGTTGATTCGTTGCCAGTAAATAAAGGCTCTCTTATCCCAGCTGGTGTCCCTATGGAAGTGGAGTATTTCAATAAAGAGTTGAAGGAGGGCTCATATACATTTGTCTTCACAGATGCTAATAGTGGTGAAATATTTGCTAGAAGCTTTTTGGAGATGGGCAAGCCCACTGTTAGAGCAAAGGTTGATTTTACAAAAGCTCGATTTGGCTTTACATTTTTAGTTAATGGAAAGCCGTATCCTGTTCGTTCAGTAACCATTAAATATAAGGATTGGCATGCCACTTATAACAATATAGATCATGTTGTGGTTGATTTAAGTGATTTATTTGGTGGTGCTGTACCCTCAGGCACTTATGAGTTCGAGGTTTATATAGCTGGCGTAGAAAAGCCATATAAAATAAAATTCACAAAGGCAGACACAGTCGGTATAAAGCGGCTTTTATCGCCGACAAACATCATAATGATTCTCCTAGCCGGCGGCTTTTATATAGCAGGCGCTATTTTAAAGAGGCGTGAGGAATCACCTTACAGTATAGATGTGCCGGATTTCGCCCCTGTTGAATATGAAACTATAGAAATTACCGAAGAGCAGCTCTTAAATGCCTTTGATGTCGTCAATGATTACTACAAATGGAAGCTTACGCCATTAACTCTAGATGATATTAAGAAGGGCATTCAAATGGTTCTCATGAGAAAGGACTTAGTCCTCAACGACTTTAATGTTGAACTTGTCCTTGAAAATCTAGTTAAAGAAGGACTTATCCTTAGAGTAGATAAATTCTATTTGAAGAAGGAGTGGACTGAAAAGGGCTTTAGCGCCGAGCAGCTTATAATGTTCAGGGAATTGCGTGATACTGCCATTGAATCTGCTATTCCTTTCAAACCTTTATCCAAAGCGCTTCCACACACAAAATTAACTCTCCCCTGGCAGCAATTTTGGGTTTATTTATATAATCCTCTTCAGAGGGAATCTATAATTAAGCACATTGTTAGAAATTATTCGCCGAAAGAAGATATTGTTCAAGTTATATTATTCTATGATGATTTTGAAAAAGAGTCCTTTGACCTAGTGCTTAGCGACGGCCGAAAAATAACCTCTCTCATAAAAGGCTATATCGACAATGAGTTCGTCTTCATCTTCACTCTAAAAGAGTTTATGAAAAAATTAAAGCAGCTCAAATCATAATTGTTTTAATATGAAGATAGAGGGAAGATAAAGGGCTTTACAACTAAATGTATTTTTCATAAATTTGGAGATAGCGCTCGGCAATTCGTTCTCCTTCGCTTTCTACTTTAGACTTTAACAGTTCTGCCAATTCTTTTTTATTGTCCTTTGCATAGGAAATAGCATCCAGCATAGACGCATTATCTTTATATACGAGCCTCCTATCGACTTCTTTTAAGAACTCTGCAAGAGGGCTCTCTTCATTTGCTATGGCAACATTGCCCATCCTCATATACTCCCAAGCATAGTAGGGAAAAGCAGAGCTATTTTTTGGTTCAGCAAATATATATGTTTGCTCATATAATCCTTTTCTCTCGTCAAACCTATATGCATTTTCCTTCCCATTCCCTTTTTCCTTTATGAGGAAGTGCTTTACTTCTTTCCCCATCTTATTCTTTATGCTATCTGCTCTACCTGTAAGCTCCCTTCCCTTGTCTTCATGTTCTGTTGACGAGATGTATGCTATATATCTAGGCCTTCCCCCTTTTTTCTTTTCAAATTTATATATTGGCAGTGGAATAATAGTTCCATTTCCAACCAAACCACTCATTTCCTTCGCTATGAAGGCACTTGGATAAACAACCTCGTCGTAAAAGTGATACAGCCACTTAACATATTTTTTGGCGGTGTCTTCTATAAAAGAAGCGAGCTTACCAGCACTGGCTTTGGCCGTGGTCTCTGGCAAATTGTCAGTTATAGTGCTTATTGCCGGGATTTCCAAATCCTTTTTACATGTCGCTGCAGCCAATGCCATAGAGGCTACCCCAACATTATGGATTATGTCAATATCTAATCCACTGACTATTTTTTTAGCCGATAAGAACGGCGAGAGGCTTAATCTCAATTGAGGATATTGCTTTACATATGCAGAGCTAAATGTGAAAACACCCTCTTCGCCCTTTACTTTCTTCTTTGGTGTTGCAGTGAGGATATATACTTTATGTCCTTCCTTTTCATACCTCTTTTTTAGGAACCTCACCGTCTCGGATATGGGGTTTTTCTCAAAGTAAAAATCTGTGAAAATCGCTATTCGCATCCTAATTCTCTTGCCACTAACATTTTAAAGGATTTTTGGCGTAAAGGGGAAGGAGGGATAATATGGCATTATTGAAAGAAGGAACTGTAGTTGTTATTACCAAAGGCGCTGATGCTGGCAAGAAAGCAGAGATTATAGGTTTAGATGGCAAGATGCTCCGCATAAGAATGGAGAGCGGTAAGGAGCGCAACATATCTTTTAGGCATGTAGAGCCAGTGAAGGCTTAGTATGGACGCGACTTCTTTAGATAAGGTCGATTTGCCGAAAATAACCGCTGAGCAGCGTGCCTTTTTGAAAAGTATAGCCGACGATAAATTTCTCATCGTCGATAAGCCGCCGGATATTATAACCCATGAAATCTCTTCTTTTTTAGGTCGCCTCTTTGGGGTTAAGGCGGGGCATAGCGGCACTCTTGACCCGGATGTAAGTGGTGTTTTGCTTGTCGGCATGGGGAGGGCCACAAGACTCTTGCAGTATTTAACAGAGCAGGATAAGACTTATATAGGTTTGGCAGAGTTTCCAGACGAAAAAGATGAAGGAACTGTAAAGGAAATTTTTTCAAAGCTCACGGGTGTGGTGGAGCAGATTCCTCCTGAAAAGTCCGCAGTTGTTAGGAGACGAAGGAAGCGGCATGTTTACAGCTTAGATTTATTGGAGATGGATACCAATCCAGGAAGATTTGCTTTGTTTAGGGCGTTTGTTGAGAAAGGGACATATATACGCGTTCTTTGTGAAGATATGGGGGGCAGAATGGCAGATTTGAGAAGAGTAAGTGCTGGAGGCATAAGCGAAGAGCATGCTCTTATAATGGAGCGCATATTGGATGCCTACACCTCTTACTTATGCAACGATGATTCGTCGTTGCTTGAGAAGTATCTTAAAACGCCTGAATGGGTCTTCGAACATTCAAGCATATCCAAAGCATATATCAACGATAAAGCAGCAGAAGCTCTTCTTCGAGGAGCCCCTCTCTATGCGCCAGGGATAGAAAAATACATTGGCGAGGTAAAAGCCGGGAAGTGGCTAGCGGTGTTTAGGCATTCTGATGGTAGATTAATAGGCGTTTTGAAGATTCACAATGATTATAACGGCGAGGAAAAGGGTCTCGTTGCCAAAGGCGGGCGAATCCATTTAAAGGTATAGGTTAAAATCTATTCATGGCAACATTGAGGAAGGATATTTTAATGCGCCTTTACAACTCTTTTTATAGAAGGCGCTATAGGAATCTAAGGAAGCTTTATTCTTCGTTAGTTAATGAGCTTGTCGTTAATTTCAGCGATGAACTCTTGGAATTTACTGTTTTCACATATGCGCTTGGGAAGCTGTTAGTTAAACCGCGGTATTCCAGGCCAGAATATGAAGAATACTGGAAGGAAATTTTAGAATATCTCGGTGAGCTTAAGGACAATAAAATCTCATTAGAGAAAGCGTCTAAGTATCTTCGAGAGCTTTTCCTAAAAATGGAAAGCGAAGACCCACGCTATCTCTTCGACATGCTGACAAAGGCAAAGATAAAAACCGCAGCCACGCTATACGCAAAAGGAGTGTCTTTAGGCACGGTGGCTGGTTTGTTAAAAATCCCAAAAGAGGAAATTCTATCCTATGCAGGCAAGACGATGATGTTTGATAGGGTTAAGGAGGAAATCCCTGTAAAAAAGCGTCTGATTGTTGCGGAGAAGCTGTTTGGTGTGGAGGGGAAATAATGGAACATTCAATTTTATGCGACTCTTCTGTCTTAATATCCTTGACAGATGCATGCTTTGCCGACATATTTCCTTTTTTGGCTAAGAAGACGCCTGTTGAGTTTTATATAACACCTGGCGTTAAGCAGGAAATTATTAATAGGCCACTGTCTATACAAATGAAGGCATATGAGCTCTCTGCTGTTAGAATGAAAAAGCTGCTAAAAGATAAGGCCATAAAATATATTGATGCAGATACTGCTGATTTGACAAAACGACTGATGTTTCTTGGTAATAATATGTTCTATGCTCATGGAAAGCCTATACATCTCATTGACTTGGGCGAGACGGACATAATAGCTACTGCCAGTCTTCTCGGTATAAAAGCCTTATTAATTGATGAGAGAACTACGAGGATGCTCATAGAGGCGCCGTTCAGGGTTAAAGACCACTTGGAAGATGAGCTTCGCACTTCTGTTTCCATAAATGAAAAGAACTATTATGAGTTTAGGCATGCCGTTGAGGGAATGAAGGTTATAAGGAGCATTGAGCTCTTATCTGTAGCATATGAGCTTGGCTACTTTGATGATTTTGGCAACGACAAAGTATTAACCTTCGAGGCGGCCTTGTATAAAACAAAGTACTCCGGCAGCGCTGTCCAGTTCGATGAGATAAAGGAGTTGCTCCACATATTAACCCAATCTAATTGAGGTTTAAAATGGAAGGAATTTTATTGAAGGATGAACCCACTATTGTCGTTGATATACGAGAACCGCCATCTCTAGTGGATGAGATAGAACAGCTAGGCGTAACCGTCGTTAAACAGCAATTGGCAGTAGGTGATTTTTTATTAGGAGGCAATGTTGTCGTCGAAAGAAAAACGCTCAATGATTTTGAGTCCTCTGTTTTTGACGGCAGGCTTTTCAGGCAAATTACTGAGATGCAGCAGCATTATACAAAAGTTCTCCTCTTATTGGAAGGTGTGGAGTTTCCATCTTATTTGCCTGTATCTGCCAGAGAAGGCGCGTTAATGAAGCTTGCTTTAAGAGGTGTTCCTGTCGTTTATTCAAAAGGCTTGGGAGAAACAGCGAATTTATTGGCCAAGCTCGCCATAAAACAATGGGAAGGCAAAGAACATAATTATTCTCTATTGAGGGGGAGAAAACCACGCAATGCGAAGGAACAAGCGTTGTTCGTTATCTCATCTCTACCGAACATAAGTGAAAAAAGAGCAGAGCTGTTATTGGAACATTTTGGCTCGCTTCAACGCTTATTCACTGCATCGACAAAGGAATTAATGGAAGTAGAGGGTATCGGTAAAAAGACTGCTGGAAATCTTCATAAGCTGTTTATAAACTTATTTAGGGAAGACAGTATGGAGGAATAGTATGGGATTAGCTAAAATGGCCTCTGCATCGACTGTAAAAACCCTTGCTCAACTCGTTGTCTCGTTTATCTTTGCATTTATTCTCTTTCGCTATACTGCTACAAATGTTGTTGGCGAGTATTATTTTTGGCAGTCACTCTTATTCTTCGGCGGATTGATTTTTGGCTCCATTACTGGCGCCGCTTCTTACATCCTGCCGAAAGCTGGTAAAAAAGCTGTGAACTACATAATAGCAGCTTCACTTGTTATCTTGCCCATTGCTTTTCTTGTGTATGTGGTGGTATTTGCATATTTTGGTTTGGAGCATTTTGTCTGGCTTGCCCTTATATCTGCTCTTTCCAATATAGCAACATTCACTATCGCATCTCTTATAAATTCATACAGGGCAAAAGATTATGTTTATGTTTCCTTCGCGACATATGCAGTTAAGATTATTTTTCTTTTGCTATTCATATTTATTTTTGGCAGCCTGAGTTTTTGGACACTTATAATATTAGTGCTTCTTGCCCAATCTCCTGCACTTATTTTATTTGTTAAAATGCTTCTACAAGTTAGGCCGTCCGTTTCTGATTTCATATCTAGCTTCAATAAAATCTTATCTCATTGGAAAGCTGGTTTTTTCGCATATTCCGTAAATGTCTTAAACTCAATTATTCTCATATCTGATGTTTTCTTTATAGGCGTCTTTTTTACAATGGAGGATACAGGTATATACAACGCTATAGGTAATCTTGTAAAATATGCTATGTATGCTATTCCTGGTGGTATCGCTGCCTTTGTCTTTCCTATGGCAGTTAAAGAGGGGAAGGGTTTTTTGAAGAAGGCTATCTTTTTTCTTACCCTGCTTTTGCTTCCTCTCGTCGTAATTGCAATATATCCAGTCCCTTTCATAAAGGTAATAACGGGTGGTTATCAGGATTTTGCTAATATAACTCTCTTCTTTTTACCAGCTCTTTTATTTGTTCCAATATCTGCTGGGCTGATGCGCTTCTTCTTGGGTAGGAAAAATTACAATGTTCTTTTGTATCTCTTCATCGTTGCAGCTGTTAATCTCGTTGTCAATTATTTCTTAGCCGTTGATGCTGATATGTGGTTATATGGTATAGTCCTTGCATCCTCTATATCTGCGGTGTTGTTTGCTATGCTACTTTCATATCTCGCTTTAAAAGAACGGATTTTAGATGCGTCTTTTGTGCTGAAATATCTGCTTCAAAGCTCTCTTTTAGCTGTGATTCTGTATGCTATCTCTACACATCTTCCTTTACCAAAGACTTTTGGTGATTTATTTGCTGCTCTTATCTACAGCATTAGCGCCATTGTTGTTGCGTATATTTTGAATATTCTTCTCTCCATTGCTATTTACAATAAACTTTTCTTTGAGAGCTTTGAAGATGTAAAGCGTTTATTTGGCAGGCTTGCTGGCAGGTTTTTTAAAACTCCTTCTAATAATTAACCGTGCCCCGCATAGCCCAACTGCCCTTACACACAGGAAAAGCGCCTTATTGGTTGTTCTCGCGCATGAAGAGTTTAGCAGGTATTCTAGCAGAATGGATAGAAGAGGAATATGGTCCTGAAAAACTTATAGAGCGCTTAGCTGACCCTTTATGGTTTCAAGCATTTGCTCTTGTCCTTGGCTTTGATTGGCATAGTTCTGGCACTACGACGACGGCCATAGGGGCGTTGCGCGAAGGTTATAAAGGCGAAGCTTTACACATCATTGGCGGAAAGGGAAAGCTGAGCAGAGAAGTCTCTAAATTGAAAGAGGATTTTTCTGAAAGGGCTGTACTGCCTCATGCTCTTTTCTCAAAGGCCCTCATAGATGGATACAGTATTTATTTTGCTTCTGCAATACACGACGGAAAGCGCTTTGTAGTTATAGACCAAGGCATGAATGACACTCTTGGTTATGCCCGCCGTTATCATTGGTATTCTGAATTTTCCCCCTACGAAGAGAAGGAGAATATTGCAGGTCTAGAGGACATTGCCCTGAATACAATAAGCAAACGGTCTCGCAGGCTCAGAAAGGCTATGGTTGATGCTGTGAATGAAGGCGATATATTAAAAGTCGGAGCTGATATAAAAGGCATATTCAAAGCAGCCTCAAAAGATGGAGTTAAGCAGAAAACTCTCTTAGATTATAGCAAAGATGACGAGCTTGTCCTATCCTTACCTAAGCGTCATTGGATAAGGCCAACTGATTTATCTAAGAAGGACCTTACACTATTCAAAGCGCTTCGCGAATACAAACCGAGCAGCTATGATGAACTTCTTCTCTTTGAAGGTTTTGGGGCTAAGAAGGTCAGGGCATTGGCGCTTATAGCCAAGCTTGTATATGGAGAAGAGATAGATTGGAAAGACCCTGTTAAATATAGCTATGCTCATGGTGGCAAAGACGGTATTCCCTACCCTGTCAATAGAGGCTTATATGATGCAAATATTTCATTGCTTAGAGAGGTATTAGAGGATGCAAAGGTTAAGGAAGGGGAGAAGAAAAAAGCCCTTCGTCGCTTATACACATTTACTAAAAAGGTTGAGCAACAGGTTGAAAAACAATCTCGCGATTGATTATACTGCTTTAGCAACTATGCCTTGAACTCTCTTATTGTATTTGATAACATGCCAACCTGTTTCTTCCAATCTCTCTCTTATGCGCTCTTCAATATTGTAGCCCTTTTTTTCTTTCACGCTTCCTATATAGTGGTAGAGCAACGCTCCCTTCTTTGCGGCTCTGCGGAGGGCCTTGTAGAAAGGGCGGGAGTAAAGAGCTTCTGCTACGCGCATAGATGGCGGGTCATGGATAATTTTTGTAAATTCTCCTTTGTATTTCATAATCTCTTCGTTTATGTCGCTGTTTATTATTTCTATGTGTGGGTTTTTAAACAACTCTTTGCTGTATGGATTCCACTCTGCTATATCGAGCACTGCTGGGCTTATTTCATAACTAACAACCTTCTTTGCCTTTTTTGCCAATAAACGCGTTATATATCCTTGGCCAAAACATGTTTCTAAAACCACATCTTTCTCCTCAATATTCAAAAGCTCTACCACTCTTTTCGCATAGTCGAAAGGGCTTCCTGCTGAGAATACATGCATCCTTATGCCATTGATTTCGAGCGTTGGGTAGTCCTTAATCATTTTAAGCGCGTAGTAACCATTGTTGAAGGTTGCGAGCTTGAAGAGTTGCTTTCCGTCATAGACATGAATTGTGTTGTCTCTTACGCGTTTTAGCGTCTCTTCACCTATTTCATCCCTGAGAGTATCTATGTCTTTTTCTTCAACCGTTAAGCCGAGGTCTAAGCTTATCTTGGTCTTCCCCTTTCCTTTCAATATTTGCTCTGCCAAATCTTTGTAAAGGTAGTAAATCATCCTTGCCATATGAATAGAAAAGCTTAAAACACACTCATTTTTAAACATTACTATACACTATATTATGTATTAACAAATGGTTAGCTGTGGCAATGAGATGATTTTATGATAGGTGGGCAGGAAAAGATGAGGGAACGGTTGCCAAAATCGGCACAGAAGGAGAAGCTGGAAGAGGCCATCATCCGTAATCTTATAACGAGCGCCTTGAAACGCATCTCCTCTCAAACGCTGCCCAATACAACCACCAAAAGTTTTTTAGAAACTGTTGAAAGACTAAATTCTTCTTCAAATAGAATAACTCTGCCTGCAACCGTTGCTCGCGATTTTCTTCGCTTGTATGAAAAAGCGCGTAGAGATGCTGAGGGCTCCACTCTTAAGCCCGCTAGGAAATTCCGCTGATTGGCATATCCTTTTTAAGCTCTTCCCATTAAAGCGGCACACATGATTGTTATTGATCATGATGCCTGTATTTTTTGTGGAGGTTGTTCATCAGTATGTCCAGCCTCTGCCATAGAGTTGAAAGGCACAAGAGTTGCTACATATCCAGAGAAGTGCATCGATTGCGGATTGTGTGTTAAGGCCTGTCCAGCAAATGTCATTGAGATGTTTAAGGGTATAAAGCGCGTCGAGGACCTGCCCGAAGAGGTTAGGAAGAAATATGGGGTGTGATTATGCACGATATGGAAGTTGATGTTGCTGTTGTAGGGGCTGGGCCTGCTGGTTCGACATTTGCGAGAATAGCTGCTCAGGCTGGTTTGGAGGTAGTTGTATTCGATAAGAGGAAAGAATTAGGCAATCCAGTGCGCTGCGGTGAGGGTTTGGGTGTAGCAGAGCCCATGCGCGAAGGCTTGGAGCTGCCTAGATACGCTTATTCTGTCGAGATATATGGAGCCAAGGTTGTAGCCCCGAATGGAAAGGAAATCATTATGCGTAACGAAAATACAAGGGGCTGGGTTTTAGAGAGGAAGTATTTTGATAAGTGGTTAGGCGAGCTTGCAGTAGATAAAGGCGCTAAGATTTATGCCTACCATCGCGTCTTTGATGCCAAGAAGGAAGATGACGGCGTTACACTAAGCGTTATGGATGAAAATGACAAAGTGAGTCATGTCAAGGCTAAGCTTGTCATCTCTGCAGAAGGTATGGAGGCGCTCACTGCTAGGAAGCTTGGTTTCCCCACTATTCATCGCCTCTATGATGTTGATACCTGCTACCAATACGAGATGAAGCCCTACGACCATGAAAACCTCATAGAGCTTTATTTTGGCAATAAGATAGCTCCTCGTGGGTATGTTTGGGTCTTTCCCAAGGCTGCTAGAAAAGCTAATGTCGGTATAGGTATAGGCGCTCATCTGATAACCGGACAAAAGAGGGGTGGTTTGGATGGAGCGACGCCCAAGGTCTTCCTCGACGAGTTCATTGTTAACAATGACCAATTGAAGGAAGCGAGCAAGCTTCTGGACTTCGGTGGTGTCATCAGCGTTGGCGCTCCTATAGACCGATTCGTCGATGATAGAGTTATGGTAATAGGCACTGCCGCCAAACAAGTAGACCCTATCCATGGTGGTGGTATCGAGTTGGCCATGCACGCCGGTACGCTTGCAGCCGATGCTGCTATAAAGGCCTTCGAAAAGAACGATTTTAGCAAAGACATGCTTTACAATGGATATGAGAAGCCGTGGAGAGATAGCAGGGGTGCAGAATTAGACCTTCGCCTCAGGCTTAGAAAGGCTCTTGAAGCGCTCAGTGATGATGACTTAAATTATATTTTCGAAGCTGTGAGCGGCAATGAGCTTTTGGATGTGATGGCTGGTAATGTGGCTCCTGTTGTGGCTAAGGTCTTAAAAGGCAGGCCTTCCCTATTGAAAGTTCTTGGTCCCCTTGTAAAGGGCTGAGTAGAAGATGAGATTATGGATAAAGAGGAGCTTCTCAATATAGCGGAGGTTGCTAAATTAAGTTTAACCGATGAGGAGGTAGAAGCTCTCATTAAGGATATTGATGCTGTTTTAGCTTACTTTAAATCCATAGACAGGTATGAAGGAGAGGTATTAACGCATATTGTAGACGGCAACATGTCTTTAAGGAAAGATAAGCCTGCAAAAGTTTCTGAAGAAAAGGCATTAGTCATAAGGCAGAATTTTGCTAAGTCGAAGGACAACTTTGCAAGGGTTCCTCGCCAAGGCAAGAAGGTATGATAATATGGTTGTCGAGAAAGTTAAGCGTTTCTTAAAAGTGATTGAAGATAAGAATCCGAAGTTGAATGCCATTCTCCATGTTTTTAGAGATGATGCTATTAAACAGGCTGAAGCTGTCGAACAAAAAATAAATGAAGGAAATGCTGGCAGATTAGCAGGTTATGTTTTCACTATAAAAAACAACATCGCTATAAAGGGCAAGCCACTGACTGCTGCAAGCAAAGCTTTGGAGCATTACATCTCTCCTTACGATGCTGCTGTTATAGAGAAGCTTCGAAAAGAAGATGCTGTAATCGTTGGCACGGCTAACATGGATGAGTTCGCAACCGGCAGCGACAGCACGACGAGCGCCTTTGGTCCCGTTAAGAATGCTATAGATGACGCTTATGTGGCTGGCGGGAGCAGCGGAGGCAGTGCATCAAGTGTGAAGGCGGGGATGGCAGACGCTTCTTTAGGCAGTGATACTGGTGGCAGCATACGCTGTCCTGCTACTTTTAATGGTGTCGTCGGCTTCAAACCCAGCTATGGCAGAGTGAGTAGGTATGGTTTGGCTGATATGGCCATGAGTTTGGACCAAATAGGGCCTATAACAAATACTGTCGAAGATGCAAAGCGCATATATGATGTAATCAATGGAAAGGATGAGAGGGATGTTACAACCCATGAATTCCCCACTATGCCTAATAAATCTAATGTTAAGGTCGCTGTCTTAAAGGAGATTGTGGATGGCAGTGATGAACTCGTCAGAGAGTTATTCTTCAAGGCCCTCGACAAGGCGTCTGTAGAATATGAGCTCGTTTCTGTGCCTGAGGCAAAAGATGTCGTTGCCATTTATTACTTGAATATGTTTGCCGAATTCAGCTCTGCTATGCAGAAGTATGATGGTGTTCGATATGGCGCTAATAATGCCATGGATGAAGCATCTAATTATTTCGAATTGGCGAAGGTTTTTAGAGGAGAACATTTTGGTAGGGAGGTTAAGCGCCGCATACTCCTTGGCACATTTATAACGATGAAGGAATTCAAGGATGCTTGGTATATGAAGGCTTTGAAGGCGCGCGCGCAGTTGAAGGGTAGGGTTGCCAAGGTTTTTGATGAATATGATATTCTATTAACGCCTACAATGCCTGTCTTTCCGTGGAAGATTGGCGAGAAGCAGCAAGACCCCGTTCAAATGTATACTGCGGATATCGCCACAGCCATAGCTAATCTCACAGGCATTCCAGCAGGCACAGTGCCTTTCTATGATGGGGAGAAGTTTCCAGTAGGCGTGCAGGTTTTATCTGCTTATGGCAGTGATGATGCTGTTCTTGATTATATGGCAAGATTAGAATCATCCTTTTAGAGTTTTGGCAATACTTACTCATAGATTTTATGCTATTTATTAAATGTATTTATTAAATGTATTTAATATATTCGCTTATTTCCACCTCGATAAGCGTTAGTGAATAGTGGCAATGTAAGGGGATATGTTTTTTAGTGTTAATAACTTATAGACGACCAATTAATCTTTTTAAATAACTTGTGTTCGAGGTTTAATTGGGCCAGTCCTGCCCGGAGGAATAGGAATGGAAGATTTAATCAAGAATGTCCTGGGTGACAAGGGTAGTGAAAGCAGCCGTGATGACGGCGTTATGAGCAACGACCAGATAAAAATTGTAACCGTCGGTGTCGGTGGTGGTGGAAACAACACCATAAACCGTTTGATAAAGTTTGGCGTCAAGGGCTCTGATTTAGTAGCCATAAACACAGACCAGGAACACTTGAACATCATAAACGACAAGGCAAAGAAGGTGCTTATAGGAAAATCCATAACAAAAGGTTTAGGCGCTGGCGGCTTCCCTGAAATGGGTGAAAAAGCTGCTGAAGTTGATAAACCCCTTATTCGCGAAATTTTGGAAGGCGCCCAACTCGTATTCATATGTGCTGGTATGGGTGGTGGAACCGGTGGTGGTGCTGCCCCTGTTGTAGCTGAAGTAGCAAAGGAGATGGGTGCTATAACAATAGCAATGGTTACCTATCCATTCAAGCTCGAAAAGGCCCGCCGCAAGAAGGCTGATGAGAGCATAAAGAAGCTCCGCAAATATGCAGATAGCGTAGTTATCTTAGATAACAACCGTTTGGTTGAGCTCTTCCCCAATCTTCGCATAACCGAGGCTTTCTCTGTCGCTGATGAGATTTTAGCTAGGGCTATTGGTGGCCTTGTTTGGACAATAACCCAGCCCAGCTTAATCAACATCGACTTCGCGGATGTGAGAAGCATTATGCAAGGTGGCGGCGTTGGCTTCATAGCTGTCGGTGAAGGTAGAGGTAATGAGAAGGTTAGACAAGCTGCTGAAGGTGTTGTCAAGAACCGTCTCTTGGATGTCGATTTCGAAGGGGCTAAAGGTGCTTTAATCCACATAACAGGTGGAACTGACTTAACCCTTGGCGATGCCATACAAGCTGGTGAGCACATCACAGAGAAGATGGACCCTGACGCTAATGTCAAGTGGGGCGCTCGCATAATGGACAACTATGAAGGCAAGCTCGAGATTGTTGCCATCGTAAGCGGTGTTAAAGGCGCGAGTATAGCTGGGCAAGCTATGGAGCCGGAAGAGAGCACCCTTTATTTAAGCAGCTCGCCAACTGGCTTGGATACCCTCTGATTTTCTTTTTTTACCTTTTTCTTTTGTTGGTTTTTACTTTTCCTTTGATCTAGAGATGTTTATTTGAATTGGTAGGGTATGGGTTGAAAGGTTAATGTTTTAAACACTTCACCACACAAATATAAACATGACACGAATAACCAAAGAGCAGAAAAGCAAGGGGAAGGACAAAGGCAAGCCCACCCTTCCAGAGGAGGCTTTCTCCGAAGAAAGGATTAGTAAACCTTTGCTTAAGCGCATTCCTGAAAAGATAGAGAACTTCGTGAGGATCACAGACGAGGATGAGATTAAGAGGATTGAGGAGAACATAGAAGCGAAGACACGCATAGCTGAGATGGCAGGATTTAAGCTCAGAAGAGTCCCAGGCAGCTGGTTGGTGACCTTCCCCCTTGAAGGAAAGGAAAAGATCATATTCCAAGCCAACGAGAGTAGGACAGATAAGAACTCAAAGGTTATTGGCATCGAGCATGTAGAAGATAAATTGCTAATCTATATAAGGCAGGATTATTCCACTGGGCAGAAGTATTATTATGCCTTTCCCGCTGACCTAAATAAACGATTAAGGCCTTACGAGTATGTGGGCTGGGTAAACTTGGACATGCTCTAACCCTTACCATTAAGCTAGCCTTCAAGGCAGAGTGCTTCCATCATTAACACGAGCATGGCCTTTTTATCCGCTTCTATGCTAAAGGGCTTCTGGAACTTCGAAAGGTTCTCAACTACCTTTTCATATAAACTCTTATCACCTTTCCAGGTCTCTATAATTTTGCTAGCCTTTCTCCTTATATCTGAGTTACTACCAAACCTTGAAAGCACCCATATCTCTCCTATAAATTCATCTTGCAATTCGAATCTCTCAATAAGTTCGAGACCACGTCTTACTATAGATTCCTTGCTTTTCAGCATCTTTCCTAGAATCAGGGCCATTCTTTCTTTCTCCTTTTTCGTCATATTCGAGTAGAGCTTTTTTGGCTCCTCGGCCCATCGCTCACCTAAAGCCTCCCTTACTCTTACCCGCACGCCTTCTGATCCATAGGTCTTCCAACCTCCATACCTCACAATCATCCAAAGAAGGGCCAATTCGGGGAAAAATTCTTCTTGAATTCCGCTCTCCTCGATGAACTCCACCACCGGTCGCATATAAGATTTATCCAGCTCTCCTTTGAATACCCTCATAAATACGTCTCTGAAATTCTCTTCGATGAGTTCTCTTTCTCCCTTACTTGCTTGCTTGTACACCTCTCTTGCTTCCTCTTTGTCTCCATACGCATACAATTCATAGGGGAGGAGTTCTTTTTCCAAACCCAACTCTTTTGCCATGCTTGACCCTAAGCCTCTAACCTCTTTTTTCTCACTGAGAAGGTACCTTCGCACTTTATTTTTTATTTCATCCTTCTCTTTACCTTCGAGCCCCATATAAATATCCTTCAGAGACTTTTTACCAAGCTCTTCATGGCTTTTCCAAGCCCATTCTCCTGCCCATGTTGTAAAGGAGAGGAAGATAAGCTCCCGAAGGAATTGCTTCTGCAGATGGAGCTCTCCTATCAAAAGAGCCCGTGTTGTGTTGGATGTCTCTGCACTACCGATGGTCTCTAAAATCTTCTTGGCCAGCTCAACATTCTCTCTCTTAACTACCTCCAGAGGCTCTTCATTCTTGCTAAGGTGCCAATCTCTCCAGTATACTAGAGTTTCGTGGACGGATGCCCTTAAAGAGTTCTTTCCTTCCCACTCTCTAGTTATTGCTATCTCTACTAATGAAGGAAGAATCCAATCTTGAAGGTCAAAGTCCATAGTGAGACGGAAGCCATGATCTCTTGTTTTTGTTATTGGCGATTGGATATCCTTTTTTACCTCTTCTATAAGCTCTTGGGCTAACTTTGGCTCCTTCTCCATGATTATGTCTATGGGCCTCTTGCCTTTTTTGAGGAGCTCATCCTTCCAAGAAAGGAAATCTTCTCTTACATCTGCATCTCTTCTATCGAATTGAACAAACTCTGCCAAAAATTCCTCCTCTATACCCAAGGAACGGATAAGGGTAGCACCTATTTCATAATGTGTCCATCTTAAGCCCCCCTTTTCTTCCTGAGCCCAGGCTCTTATCCTCTTGATGATTTCATCGGCTAACTTAGGATCCTCTTCCCTTACCACATCTATAAGCCTTCTCCCTTCCTCTTTCACTTCTTTGCCTACAGAAAAGAGTATCTCTCTCAAATTATTAAGGTCGCCTGAGTAGAGCTCCTCAACCTTGTCCGAAAGAAGAAATTCTAATATGTCTCTAAGCATTACTTTGCCCATGCCTAACTCTTTTATTGCGAATATTGCTAGTTCTATATGCCTCTTTAGAACGGTTCCTTCTTTGCTCTCTTCCTTTAGCCACTTAGGTATCTTCTCCCTCATTTTCTCTTCGAATAGGTCTTTGAAAGAAGTGCTGCGAATAAACCTGATAACATTTTTCCCTTTTTCTATATCGAGGCTCTCTAAATCGTTTATTAAGTTGATAATATCCTTTTGAAGGATTTCTGTCATGCCGAAGAGAAGAGCTAATTGAATGCCCCATTTTTGCTCCTTTACATCTTTGCTCATGAGGTGCCTCCTAACGTTCGCTGTTAGTTTCGCTAACAATTCTTTATCCTCTCCTTCCGAGAGCGCGTTGTAGAGAGTTTTTCCTTTAAGGCGCTCTTTCCACTCCTCGAAAGTCTTTATTATCAGAATGTCGACGTTTCCCATATGGAATCTCTTCTCAAGTAATATCTCTACAAGCTCCCTAGCATACAGATCTTGAATACCCAAGTCATTAATTACCTTGAGAGTAGCAGAAGTCTTCTTCCAATCTGAATCCCTCCATTTCTTTATGTAGTCTTTTATTTTTGCTTTTACTCGCTCTTGCTCTTCACTGCTTAGCTGCTTGAAGAGTTCTTTTAAGTCTGAGCCATCGAAGGCCCCGGCTACAGCGAGCTCTGCAAAAAATTCCTTCCATAAACCTAAGGCCTGCACCATCTTTACTCCAACGGCTATTCGTTCATCTTCCAGTGTTCTTTGAAGAGGCGCGAAATAGTAACTCTCCAACCTCTCCTCGATTTTATTCATCAAATCACCATACCTTTCTCTTATGATCTCTATGGGTTCTCTACCTTTACTCTTTGTTCTTTGACTCCACAAGAGAAGTCCCCCGATAAGAAGGTCTCTCGTCTCCTTTACATCCTCTTTCTCATGTGCTTGTAGATCCTCGATAGTAAGGAAGGCATCGAGAACACTTCCAACGTTCTCGTCCCTGACCCCGAAATAGCTCACAACCCCAGCAGCCACTCGCTTTTTCCTTAAATTAATGCTCCGTAACCAGCCTTTCGTGAGCTCCAATAACTCTTCCCTCTCCTCTTCATGAAGAATCTTTTTCCATATCTCTTCTGGTGCCCTAACATAAAGCTCTGGCTCCTGGTCCCACATATAGTCTGCCTCCTCTCTTATGGGCACTAAAGAATCGTTTCTTAGAAGGATAAGCTCTGGGACAAGCTTCAGGTGGAGTCTAAACTTATCAATTGCTTGTAGGACAAACCATCTCTTAGCTTCTCTATTGGGGTATTCCTTAGACTCGTAGAAGTCATCTCTCTCCTCTATAATGAGGTTGCCATTCTCGGCATAACAAGGAATACAGCTGTGGCTCTTCGCCCATCTTTTCAATTTTCGTATTATTCTCTTTTTCTCCTCCTTAGGCAGGGCCTCATACATGGCAGCAGCACTGTCGTATCCTTCCCAGGCCCTTTTAAAGAGAGATTCGGCCGTTTCTCTCACCTTTTTGTCCCTTACTCCTTTGATATAGGGATAATCAGGGTAGTGGTCCCACGCTAATAACATGAGCTCGAGGAAGAAACGACTTTCCAATCCAAGAGTAGATATAGCCATAAGAGCTGCTTTGATGCCGTATCCCTTGTCTAATAGCTCCTCTGTTAATTCCACTACTCCTCGCTGGTCTTTCTTTGAGAAGGCGTTGAATATTTTCTCTGACGAATGGCCACCTGTATAGGTCTCTAGGAGGCTTTTGGCTCCTTCGCCTACACTTCCTTTCTTTTCTGGTGAGAAGCTAAGAAGGAAAAGATGAGAAAGAAATCTTCTCTCTACACCCAATTCTCTTATAACTGCTGGTAGATTTAGATCGCTCCTCCCCCTCATAAGCTCTTTCCATTCCTTGGTGATTTGGGCAATTATTCTTGCTTTTGTTTTGGGAGTTAGTTCTTTGTAAAGCTCTTCAGGACTTTTCATGGTCGATTTTAAAGCCTCTTCTGCTGCCTCTCGGAGCTCTTCATCTCTATACTTAATGACCATTAATTCAAAGAGATGCTCTTTCTGAACGTGTAATTCCTTGACGAGCTCTATGGCTTTCTTCTTTATTTGTTTATCTTCACCTCTAAGGAAGGTCTTTATTCCTGCTCTTACACGCTCCTTTTCATTCTCCTCTAACCTCTCGTAGAGCCCTCTCATTCCGTTAGGGTTTTTCCGAATAATAGCCTTAACTGCTTCTCTCATTTCTGGCTTGTCGCTCTCTTGAAGAGTGAGTAAGTCTAGTAGGAAATCGCTGAGGAGCTCCGTTCTCTCAAGGAATTTAAGGGCTGCCAATGCATGGAGGGTATTACTGCTTAATAACTCTCTTCGTATGTAATTTTTCAGCTGTTCTTTTTTGTGTTTAGGAAGCCTGCGAATACCTTCTTTAATTCGTCCATGGAATTTCTCCTCAAATGTAGCCGTTATCCCATCCACCATCCTATCTGTTAATGTGTTTATGAACGCCTTTTCCTCCTCTGTTAGCTCTTGTTTCTTTTTTACTCTTTCTTCTTGCCTCCTCTTTCTTATCATACACTCCCTCTTATTTTTTGTAGCTGGATATATTTATAAACATTCTTTACTTATCGGCCCTCATCGAGTCCTGATGGGTGCTTTTTAAGTCTTGCCTTTCCTAATTCTATAAGTGGAAGAATGAGTGAGGAAGACTCGAAGGAGAAGAGAAATCAAATAGAAGAAACAAACCAACAGAAGAGAGATGGCAAAAATAATCCACTTGTAGAAAAATATGAGGGGCTGAGAAAAGAAGCAATTAAGCTCCTCAGAGAAGTTAAGGAAGCGAAAGGAGATTGGAAGATGCTAGATAGGGCTCTCTATGCCATCTATAAGCAGGATAAGGAAAAAGCCTTCGAGCTTGTAGGGTTATTAGTCGCAATAAGAAGTTAAAAAATGTGAGAAAAGTCCTTTCTTCATGAGCCAAGAATAAGCGGCAAGAGGTTAGAAAAGGCAGAGTCTCCTTATCTAACACCTTCACCCTTGCCAATAGAGAGGAGTTCATCAAAGAGTTAGTCCTAACTATGTCTCTACTTTGTCCCTAATTATTTAATTCTCTCTGTTCCCCTGCCGTCTCTGCTGAACTATTCAATCTCAAAATCAGCTTCTATCTTTTGCCATTTATCATTTAGATATTGCCATAGCGTTCTTGTAGCTCTGTCATAGACGAGATTGTGCTTGTTGGCTCTCTCTATAGGAACATTTATTTCGATGTATGGGAAGCGAAAGGTCCAGCCGAACCGTTCTCTAAAAGGATTTTGCTCTATTAGCGAAACCCTATTTGTCGTCTCCATCCGCTCATCACACCACTTCATTACTTCTTCCAATTCCTTTTTTTCCGGCATCTTTTCACCTCTTTGCCTCTTCCAATGCCTCTTCCTTGGCATAGAAAGTAACTTGAAGCGAGTTCTCTTCCCTCTCAACAACGACGCCGTTTTTATCATAGGCGAATATATATACATCTACTCGACCATGGATGTCTTGAGGTGCTATCCTGCTTGGATATAAATGAAGGTATTTCTCTAGCCCTTCACCTTTTTTGAGAATACCAATTCGCAATTTTGCTTTTCTTAATTCACCATCAGGTAAGAGAGAAAGCTCGCCGTTAAGAATAATTAATGCTTCATACCATTTGACACCTCTCTTTTCATTTTTCACACTTATAACAAGCTCTGCCGGTTCGTAGGCGTTTATAAGAGGGTCTTTTGGATGTACTTTAGTATTGACTTTCACGCTTATAATTGAGGCGTGCCTTTTAAAAAGCCCATCAGTTCCTTTATTTTTCTCTTTTTTATTTAAATACTTTTTGTTATAATATTTAGATAATTATGTGGAAAAGCATATACCTTTAAAAACATATCTGCTCATAATCAATAACTATGGAAAATAACAATCCTTATGAAAAAATTGTAAAGGTAGATGTTGGTGTCGCTCTCAATGAGGCCAAAATTGAATTGAAGAGGGCTAAAATTGCCTATAAAAACACAGCATATCATACGGCGTTTCACCATGCTGAAAGGAGCTATTCTATAGCTGTTGATGAAGTAATGCCTAATGTTGATGAAGTTGATGATTCTACAGAGGAATTGGCTGTTGAAATAGGCAGAGATATAGAGGAGCTTGAAAAGAAGAATGATGAACTGAAGGCTAAGACAAAGGAGCTCATCGACGCTCTTGATGAACTTCTCAACGCTTTAGAGAGTGTGATTGTAGAGCCTGAGCCTGTAGAGCCACAGCCTAACGAAGATAACAATGATGTAGATGCTGAGCCTATTGAGCCCGAACCTGTGGAACCAGAACCAGTAGAACCAGAGCCCCAACCAGTAGAGCCAAAGGATGTCGAAGATGATGAAGATAACGAAGTAGAAGATGATGATAAAGAGCCAGTAGAACCTGTGCCTCCTAAGCCCAAACCAACCCCCGAACCTACTCCCGAACCCCAACCAAATGATAACAAAGACGAAGACAACAAAGATGACGACGAAGAGCCAGTAAAACCAAAGCCACAACCTAACCCAGAGCCTCAACCAGACGATAATAAAGATAATGATAATGAAGATGATAAAGACGATGATAACGAGCCCATAGAACCAGAGCCAGTAGAACCTGTGCCTCCTAAGCCCAAACCAACACCTGAACCTCAACCAGACGATAATAAAGATAATGATAATGAAGATGATAAAGACGATGATAACGAGCCTGTAGAACCTGTAGAACCAATAAATCCAAAGCCACAACCTAATCCCGAACCTCAACCAGACGATAATAAAGACGGGGATAATCCAAAACCCGACGAGCTCGAGGATGTCTCTGAGCGTGAAAGCTTCCTAAGGAGATTTGGCAAAGTTATTGCAACACCTTTTGTGTTTGTATATAATGCTCTAGCCGATTTTGGTGCTCTTATAGAGCGCGGCATCGTTGGTGGCGTTAAAGGCGTTTATAATTTTGGTAAAAACGGTCTTTTAGCTCTCAAGAAAGTGCCAAACTTATTTAGGAGAAAACAAAAGAATGCTATTGAAGAACCTACAGAAGATACAAATGAGAATGTGGATGAAGAAGTGGAAGACAATGAAGTGAAGGATGCAAAAAAGAAGCATGAATGGAGATGGTTGAAAGGCTTCGGAAAAGCTTTCGCCTTCCCATTTGTTTTTACTTTCAACTCATTTGTCCATTTTGCTGATTACATTAATAAGTTTGCTATTGGCACATTCAAATTCGGAAGTAAAGCGACAAAAGGAATTGGAAAGGTTACTCTTAATATAATTCAGCGCACAGGCGATTTAGCTAAGAAAGCAGGCGCCGCTTTAGCAAAGATGGGCAAGGGTATCGGCGCTGGAATTGCTGCTGGGGTTATAATAGGATATAATAGTATAATTAACTTTGCTAAGCTTGTAAATAAAGGAATATACTCTGCTTATCTTAAGGCTAAAGATATTGGTGTAAAGGTAGGTAAGTATACTATTAATTTATATGATAAGATAAAGAACAAAACTAGAGAGTTCGTTAAATATTTAGGCAAAGCCATAAAGGGAGCAGGAGAAGCTGCTCAAAAAATAACACTCCGTATAGGTGGTCTTGCTAAGAATGCAGGCAAATCAGTCGTAGCTATGCTAAAAGCAGGCGCTGAATACGGCAAGAACGGCATTAAGAAAGCAGGTGCCGCTTTAGCAAAAATAGGCAAGGGTATCGGCGCTGGAATATATACAGGAGCCGTTTTTGTATTCAATAGCATAGCTAATTTCGGCGAGGCTATAAATAGAGGTGTTCTTTGGGCGTACGATGGTATAAAGAGAAGTGTCAATGCTCTTATTGAAAAGACAGGCGTTGCCTATAACTATCTGAAATCTAAGATCGCAACAGCTCTTGAAAAGCTTAAATCTAAAGTAGCAGAGCGTAAGAAGAAGGAAGAGCCGATAGTTGTCCCACCAGACATGGAAGATAAAGAAGATAAAAAGAGGAAGCGTGGTGCCTGGTGGAAGTATGCCACAGGCGGTGCTATCGCAGCTCTTTTAGCTTTATTCGTCGCGAAAGGCCCCAAGAGCTGCTCAGGCCCTGAATACAACAATCCGACACCAGTAGTCCAAAACGACGAGCAACCAAAGAAGCCAGAAAATCCGTGGAACAAGAATGCCACTGCAGAGGAGCCAAAGCTCCACGACGACAAACCAGTGCCGCCAATCATAGATACAACTGCTCATCGCGGCGAGGGTATATGGCATATAATGGAGAGGGTCGTCAGAACGGTTAAGCCAGATTTACTTGACAACATCTCAGAGAAGGATAAGAACCGTCTCTTGACTTACATGATGAATAAAGTCAGGGAAAATCCAAACGCCTACGGTTTAACAGACGATGAGATGATTCCAAGAGATTGGAATAAGGGCGGCCCATGGTTGAAGCTCAACGCCGATATAGACGAGCTGAGGAAGCCCAAGATTGCCAAAGCCCTTATCGAGGAAGCCATGCGCGAGCTGAATATACGCGAAGAGGATATAAGAACAGAGACTTTCCAGGAAAAATATGAGATATTCGAGAGAAATATCAAAGCCAAGAAAAAGCGCAACACATTTAAGAAAGGCAATCAGAAAATCAACCCCCACTATGGTCGTCAGAACATGAACGCTATAAAGCGAAGAGGATTCCAGAGGAGGTAACTTTCTGTTATTTTTTATGTTAAAACATGTATATTTAAAAACCTTTCTGTACATATATTATAACTATGGTGATGAATATGTCCGATATGGCTGTAAAAAACCGCCGTGTGGCGCATGCTGTTAGTGAGGAGCAGAAGCTCCGTAAAATATTGGAGCAATTAAAGGCTGAGTTAGAGCATGTCAAGTTGGCTTTCAAGGAGGAGAGATATGCAGACCTCTTCCAGGAGATACGCCTTATGTTGAGGCAAATAGATGATGTTAAACCTAAACTCTCTTATACAAAGAGACAGAAATTAACTCCTTATATAGAAACTGTGCACAAGCTCTACGAGCAGGTTAGGGTTACAGCCGAGGACGTGGACGAGAAGACAAAGGCTGTGATATCGGACATCGATAGCCTATTGGATAAGCTCGGTGTGGAAAACAAAGCAGCTGAGGAGGAAAAGGAAGAAGTCGATGTGAAGGAGGAGCAAGAGGAAGAGCAGCCTCTCGATCAAGACATGAAGGTTGTTAAGCCACCTAAGCCACCCAAAAAAGAAAAGGTTGATAAGGAGGGAGATGCTGATGGCTATTATGATAGCGAAGGCAATCTCATAAGCTGGATAGGTGATAAAGCTCCAGAAGGTCCTGACCCCTGTGGTTGTGGCGCTGAGAAAAAGCCCGATTGCAGTAAATACGTTAAACGCCGTGCCAGAGATGATTTAGAGCCTGAATACGACAGCGAAGGCAATCTCATAGGATTTAATTCAAATAATGATGGTGTTGGCGGAAATGGTAAAGGTAAAGATGTTCATGGCGGAACACCAAGTGCTCCTACTGATAAAGAGAAGACCACACCACCCGACACCAACAACGCTGACACAGGAAATAACTCTAGCAGGGTTACAGATTATGATAGAGCTATTAATAGGTATGCAGAGCTTCTTGTAGCTAAGGAGAAGCTTGTCCGTGATGTTCATGACAAAGCAGTATTAGCCGATGAAACAAATATAATTCAAGAATTCGCCGATGCTGTCAGGGATTATGCTCGCAACAGCTCTGTGAGTGAAGAAGATGCTATCAAGACATTTATGACAGAGGTTAGCAGGAGGATGACTAACATACGCCCTGGTGAGAACTTCTTATACAGAGCGGGGCATTTCATGAGGAAGTTGCCCGTTAGCCTTCTTCTAACTGCTATGGCTGCAGGAAGCCTCATTTTAATGCCTATTGCTCCAACATTAGCAGGTACTCTCTTGGTAACAGCTATAGCTGGAAGGTCATTAGCGATATACACTGGTATTAACTCACTCATGTCATTTTTGCATGAGACTATAAGGAAGCGCTTTGGTAAAAAAGTGGATAGGAAAGTAGGTGCATCAGTTATATATGGTGATGAGCTTTCCATTAGCAAGAACATAGATCAATATTCCAAAACAGCCACGAACTTAGTGCGAGACCTATCTAATGAGGTAGCTGAATATGCAACAAAGTTCAGGAGGTTCAAGATAATAAGACATATAACTTCTGCACTAGCAGCTCTCACCTACGCTGGCTATGAAATATACACCCATTGGACAAAGATATTTGGAGGGCCGGATGAGGTAAAGCGACCTCCAGTGGTAGTCACACCACCCAAGCCAGGTTTGGATGTAACAGCCCACCCTGGTGAAGGTATATGGCACATCAGCGAGAGGGCTTTGAAGTACTACTACGGCGATGCATTCACTAACCTAGACCAGAAGCAGAAGATAGCCATCATCGATGCATTGAAAAGGAACATACTCGCCCACTTAAAAGAATCTGGGTTAAATGCCAATGAGATAATACCAAGAGCTTTAAACAAGGGTGGCCCATGGTTGAAGCTCAATGCTACTATCGATGCATTGAAGGATCCAAACTTCGTGAAAGATGCCCTTGGTGATAAATACCTGAGCTTATTGAAAGGTGCTGGTGAGAAGGTTGCTCATGCAGCTACTCAAGCAGCTTTGAAAGTGCACTAACATCTTTAAGCTTTTCCTTTCTTTTCTTTTTATGAAATATCTCTTTTTGGCAGCGCTTTTATTGTTAGCAATGGGCTGTTTAAGCCAGCCTCACTCAGCAACTCCTTCTAACAATCTACAAAGTAACAACATTGATTCTCATACTGCGTATAACAGCCAAACACTTATCGATATAGGTAATGAAGGTAAAGGTGTGCATTGTCATGGAGAAGGCAGCATGTCGATGAATGGCGCTTCGTTATTGAGTATAGATGAGTGGGTGGCTTTTATCCCTGCTAAGAATCATCTAATCATGCGCTCCAAAACGATTACGCTTCTCAACGGCACGAATTACACACAAACATTATTCGTTAGATATGCAGCCACTAAATCTTCATTGAATACATTAGCGGCAACGCACATCTCTCCAAATGTGGTCAGTCAATGCGATTGGGTCTATAAAGAAGGTGATAATCCAGTACAAAAGGGCACAACTCCACAGGATGTGTTAAAGGCCAATGCTGACATCCAAGTGTCTCAATACATAGAGGGCATAAAAAGCGAGTTTTCAAAAAACATAACATTCCCCATTCAGTGTTCTGTTGAGGAAATTCCATCAGATTTATCGGAGATGAAGGGTTCAAACTGCACCTATGAAGAATTCTCAAAATTGATAAACCAGAGCGAAATTTTGCCCTCTTAATTATAGGCCGGGACCGGGATTTGAACCCGGACCTAGAGGGCCACAACCTCTCACGCTGCCACTTACGCTATCCCGGCTGCTTCTTTATAGGGCGGCTAAGGGTTTAAAAAACATGCCCGTGTGTCCGTGAGGCAGTAACTATTTAAACATATCCTCTTTATATGAGCCAATGGCAGAAACAAATAAAGAAGCTCCTAAAAAAGAAGAAAAAGCTTGGCTTAAAGCTAAGGAGTTAATCAACAAAATCTGTGGCTATCCTGTTCTTGTAAAGATGTCTGAGAGAGACAGCGCCACAAAACAACTTGTTGCACTATATAAAAAAGGCAGTAACATGCTGAAAGGTGGTGTGATATCCCTTATCAATGAACGCTTAGCCCATGTTCGTGATTATAGGGATTACATCTCTGTGCCTTATTTGAAGGAGAAGAGGCGCAGTGATAAAGTGAATACAAATGAGATAATGGGGCAGCTTTTAGATTATAGCAGTAGTTTGGATGGTGCAGCTTATCTCTTGGATGTCTTATCTAAATTTGATGACGAGCTCGCTGCAAAGGTCTTAACTTATCATATAACTCGCTATATGTCATCACCCACTTTTTTAGCCTATGTCTTCTTAGCCAGGAGAGGTGTCAAAGCTTTGGCTTCCATGAATTATGAATACAGCTTGTTTGTATTGCTTGATATGGCTGAATTTTTGCATGATTCTCCCATATACAACGACCTTAAAGATGCCTTACACAAGCTTAAGAAGAGGAAGAAGCTGCCCAAAGATGTAAAGGCTAGATTGGAGAAGCTGACGAAGAGCGAAGATAAAGACAAGGATGATTTGGCTCAATATAGATAAGGTGGCTACATGATAAAGGAGCGCTTTATAGATAAGTTGGCAGAAAGCACATCTCTCCCAAGAGATGAAGTTGCTAAGACAGTCTCAATAGCGTCAAAGCCAGAATTCGGTGAATACACTTCAAATATTGCATTTATCATAGCTAAGAGAGAGGGAAAGAATCCTGCTCAGATAGCCAAAGAGTTAGCTGAGAAAATAAATATTGAAGGCGCGTCTGTCGAGGCTATGGGCCCATATATAAATGTCATCGTGTCTCCATCACAACTGTTTGATAAGAGGAAGCCGACGGAAAAGAAGGAGCTTGTAATTTTAGAAGGGCCTTCTGTAAATCCAAACAAGCCTTGGCACATAGGGCATCTTAGAAACGCACTCATCGGTGTTGCTGTTTCGAACATACTTAAAGCTGACGGATATAGAGTCGTTCGTTTGGATTATATAAATGACCTCGGCTTGCAGGTGGCGCAAAGTTACTGGTATTACAAAAACCATGAATTAGATTTTAATAAGAAATTTGACCATGCTATAGGCCATCAATATGTTGAAGCTAATAAGGCATTTGAAGCGTCCAAAGATGTCGAGAAAGAAGTCCGCGCTATAATGAAGGAGATGGAAGAGAAGCGCTCAGAGGATTTCCGTTCATTCATATTGGCGGTTGTGAAAGCTCAAAGGCAAACGGCTTATGATTATGGTGTCTTTCATGATTATATTATTTTTGAGAGCGACCTCGTTTCCCTATTGAAAGAAGGTCTAGAGAAGATAGCCTCATCCCCTTATATAAAGAAACCTGAGGAGGGTGAGATGGCTGGTTGTTTAGTTGCAGATTTGTCGTCTAAAATGAAGCTGCAGCAGCCCCTTCGCGTCCTAGTTAGGAGTGATGGGACTCCCACTTATCTTGGTAAGGATGTTATATTCCACCTTTGGAAGTTTGGTCATTTGAAAGGCGGTTTAACCTTTTCTCCTTTAGAAGAGCAGCCCAATGGCAAAATCGTCAAAGCGACACCTGGAGATGAAGTAGTAACATTTCCCCAGCCTGTTATTATAACGAATATTATAGGCAATGAGCAGACGCTACCACAAGAAGTTGTTAAGCAAATTCTATCCGAGCTTGGCTTTATAGAGGAATGGCAGTATAAACATATAGCTTATGGCCGCGTCAAACGGAAGGAGGGCAGTTTTTCAGGCAGAAAGGGCACTTGGATTGGTTTTACGGCAGACGAGCTGCTAAGTGAGGGGATGTCTCGTGTTGAGAAAGGTGATAAGAAGAAACTTGCATTGGCAGCCATAAAATTTGCCTTCTTAAAGAGTGCTACAAGAAAGGATATTGTATTCGATTGGGACAAGGCGCTTTCTTTTGAAGGTGACAGCGGCGTTTATTTGCTTTATGCCTATGTTCGGGCGAAGCACATCTTGGATAAAGCAGGCAAGGATATCACAACCCCTGAATCGCTAAAGTTGGGTGAGATTAATCTAGAACCTGCTGAGAGGCACCTCATGCGCTTGGTATGGCTCTTTCCTGATTTTGTAGAGGAGGCTGCGAAGAGCTTTGAGCCTAATGTTATAATATCTTATTTGTTAGATTTGGCAGAAGCCTTCAATGTCTTCTATGAAAAACACAAGGTTATCGGCAGCGATGAAGAAGAGAAGCGCTTGGCATTGGTCTCTATATTTGCTGATAGGCTCAAAGAGGGTTTGGCCCTTTTAGGTATAGATGTCGTTGAGGAGATGTAATACACAAACCAACACCTTTTTAAACATTTCCCCACATATATTGTATTAATGTTTGGGAAACTCTTCCGAAGAAAAGGTGGGAAAGATACAAACGCTAAGGATAACATTAAGAATAAGGAAAAGGATGTATGGAAGAGTAAGGATGTTCAAGAAGAGGATAATTTGGCTTTGAATAATTATTATAAGAAAGATGAAGAATATAAAAAATTTGAGAAGGAATTCTTTTTATCTTCAGAGGAAGTGAAGGATTATAAAAAAGCTTTAAACGAAGAAATAAGTAAAAATCCACAATCTGCTAAACGGAATGCCGGGAGTTCTAAGACTTCTGTTAATAAGAATCCTTGGGAGAGAGAAGATACTAACGAAAACCGTGCATAGTGTGGTGCCTTAACTTTCATTATAATCCAACCTACACCTTTTTAATTTTTACCACTCAAAAATGTACTGGGTGGGTGCATGATAAGAAGATACTATCGCGGAGCTAAGCAGAAGATTTCTCAGGTTTATGATGGGATTAAGAATGGCGCAGTTAATGCATATACTTCTATAAAGACGGTATATCCACGCTCAAAACAATTCCATTATCAATATTTAGCAGGCAAAAAACGAACAGAAGCTTTTGAGAAAACACTTCAATCTAACATTTCTCAAAGTGGGCAGAGCGGCAGCTCCTTTGTGCAAAAGGCAAGGCGCTATTATCCATTGGAGAGATTGGTGAATAAACGCTTCATATCACCGCCGGCTAAATCTCTGCCCATAAATGGCGATTTATGGGATGATGGAACTACACACGAGAATAAGTACTAATTTTTTATTTTTCCTTTGCAAAAATCAGGTAAGATTTTAAACATTTTCGCCCAAAAATTAGCATGATAGGCGGACAAGAAAGAAATAAAGAGGATAGTGTAAAATTGACTGACAAGTCTAAGACAAGAGCATCTCTTGAAAATAACTTAACTAGCAGTCTTAAAAATGTGTTGAAGGGCGATGAAGTATCAAAGTATATGGAGACTATTAAAGAATCGCAATTAGCTTTGGATGTTCTCAAACAATTGCCCAAAGTCATTGAAGGGTTTTCTAGGCTAAAAAGTGGTGAACTTTCACCTAATACATTGAAGAAAGTACCTCTTCATATAGGACCTCTTACAAAGGAGGAGAAAGATGAATTAATTAAAGTCTTGGATCCTCTTATAAAAAAGCTCAAATTGAATTTAAAGCCGCAATTTAAAGAGGATATTGGTGGCAAAAAAGGAATGTTATATATAGAACCCTATCATCCTGGCGAAGGACATATTGATACACATAATCCAACGCCCGGCGAAGGACATGTCACTCCCATAAGGAAATAATTTGCATCCCACCCGCTAACTATTTAAAACCTTTCCTTACTAAAAGAGGGCACACGAGGGATATTCATGAGTAAGCGCAGTAAAGGTGCTAATGGCGAGTTTGCCGGTAGAAACTTGGATAGAAAACGCATGCACTTCAAGTGGAAGAGCAAACGATGGAAGGCTAAGAAGCTCAACTTGAAGAAGAAGTACGACGCCATGGAAGGCGCTCCTCTTGCTTCAGGTATCGTTATAGAGAAGGTTACGCTAGAGCAGAAGCAGCCGCACTCAGGTCTTATAAAGTGTGTGAAGGTTCAGTTAAAGAAGAACGGGAGAGTTGTAACTGCACATGCTCCTCGTGATAAAGCTATTACATTCATAAACGAGCACGACGAGGTGCTCATAGCAGGCTTGGGCGGTTCCCAAAAGGGACAGATGGGTTCTATACCTGGAGTTCGCTACAAAGTCGTTAAGGTGAATGGCGTAGATTTGCAGGCTTTAAGGCACGGTAAGAAGGAGAAGCCGAAGAGGTGATTTCATGGCTAAGCTTTTTGGTAAATGGGATTATGACGGTGTCGAGTTTTCAGATAAAAGCATTGAGCAGGTCGTTTCTCTTAGGCCTTTAACAGTCCCACATTCTTTTGGCAGGCATGCTAAGAGGGGCTTGCAGAAATTAAAGGTTAATATCGTTGAGCGTCTTATAAATAAGCTCATGCGTGGAGGTACTGGTGCTAAAGTAGGAGGTAAGGTTATAAGGACTCATGGCCGCTTGCAGGGTAAGAAGCTCCGCATGACAAAGGTCGTTGAGGAAACCTTTGACAAAATACAATTGAGGACAAAGAAAAATCCAATACAAATCCTTGTAAACGCCATTGAGAATGCTGCCCCTCGTGAAGGTGTTACGAGAGTACAGATGGGTGGTGTTAGTTACCAATTATCTGTAGATTTATCTGCTTCTAGAAGAATTGACATTGCTTTGAGGAACATAGCCCTCTCTGCTTTAATGAAGAATTTTGATAAGCCCGGCTCTTTATCAGATACGCTTGCAGATGAGATTATTGCAGCGGCAGAGAATGATGTTCATAACAGCTATGCTATTAAGAGGAAGGATGAGATGGAGCGTATGGCTAAGGCAGCGAGGTAATCTCTCCTCCCTTCATCTTCTTTTTGGGATTTTTTATGGATTTTGTTTTTAAGCCCTCGAAACCCCCCCATTCTAAGGCTGGTCGTGATAGAGATAGGTGTTATTACTGCAATGAAAAGCCTGTTGTTTATCTTCGCTACGCCGATAGGCATCTCTGCAAACGGCACTTTAACCGCTTGGTAGAGAAGCGCTTTTCCAGGGCTTTGAGAGAACAGGGCTTGAAGGCTAAGGAAACTGTAGTTATAGGTGTGAGTGGCGGAAAAGATTCTCTTGCAATGCTTTATATGTTTAAGAAATTGTTGGCAAAGATTCCCCTTAAGCTTATAGCCCTTAGCATAGACGAGGGAATAGCTGATTATAGGGATGAAAGCCTTAAGAGAGCTGAGGACTATGCAAAAGCATTGGGCATCGAATACCATCGTTACTCTTTCCGCGAGGAGATTGGCAAGAGTCTCGATGAAATCATGGAAGGGAAGGAAGAAGAACCTGCCTGTGGCTACTGCGGTGTGTTTAGAAGGCAGCTCCTCAACGATAAGGCTAAAGAGTTAGGCGCAGATTGGGTGGCGATAGGGCATAATTTGGATGATGCTGTTCAGACGATTATGATGAATCTCCTTAGGAACGAGCCAAGCAGAATAGCTCGTTATTTTAAGCCCTTGTATAAAGGGGATGCATTTGTACCTCGTTTAAAACCCAACATATGGATACCTGAGAGAGAGCTTAGCATTTATGCCCTCCTCAATGACATTCCCTTCGAGAACTCTGAGTGCCCATATGCCAAATACAGCATCCGTTACTTTGTTAGGCACCTAATAAATCGCTTGGAAGACCGTTATCCTGGGGCCAAGTTTAGGATTATGAGGAGTATGCAGAGCATGATTGATAAGATGCAGTTTGAAGATGTGGAGGAAAAGCTTAAACGCTGTAAGGTGTGTGGGAGGCCGTCAAATACAGATATATGTATGTTTTGCCGTCTTCTGGCAGAGGTGAAGGGTTTGGATAATGAGCTGGCTGACGGCTCGCCATCTGACGATGAATGAGGGGCGGAGCTTTTAAACTTTTTCCAGCAATGGCCTGCATGGCTGGCATTGTTGGTTATGGGGTTTATATTCCCTTTTATAGGATTACTGCTGAGGAGATTGCCTCTGTATGGGGTGAGGATGTTAATAGGATAGTGAAGGGGCTTGGTATTCAGGAGAAGGCTGTTGGCGGTCCAGATGAGGATGCAGCTACAATTGCCGTTGAAGCTGCTAGGGAGGCTTTGAGAAGAGGTAATGTAAACGGCGAAGATGTTGAGGCTGTTTATGTCGGCAGCGAGAGTCATCCTTACGCCGTTAAGCCCACATCGAGCATAGTCGCCGAGGCTATCAACGCGGTTCCTCGCGTTACTGCCGCTGATTTAGAGTTCGCATGTAAGGCTGGAACAGCGGCTATGCAGATGATAAATGGAATGGTCGACGCTGGGCAGATAAAGTATGGGTTTGCTATAGGTGCTGATACTGCTCAGGGAAGGCCCGGCGATGCTCTTGAATACTCTGCCGCTAGTGGTGGCGCTGCCTATCTTATAGGCTCTAGTGATGAGAGCTTAGCCGTCATCGAGAAGACTGTTAGCTACACGACGGACACACCGGACTTTTGGCGAAGGCCCAAGGCTAATTATCCCAGCCATGGCGGCCGTTTTACAGGCGAGCCCGCTTATTTCAGGCACGTCATGGGTGCTACAAAAATGATGTTGGAAGAAACGGGCTATAAATGGGATGATTTTGCATATGTTGTGTTCCACCAGCCGAATGCGAAGTTTCCCAAGGCTGTCGCAAAGAAGTTAGGGGTTCCTTCTGAGAAGATTCAGCAGAGCCTCGTCGTTCCTGTCGTAGGCAATACATATAGTGGAAGCGCTATTCTTGGATTGGCTCGCGTCCTAGATGTAGCTAAGCCTGGCGACAAGATACTAATGACGAGCTTTGGTAGTGGAGCTGGCAGTGATTCTTTCATCTTCAATGTTACAGATAAAATAGAGGAGCGCCGCCCATTGGCAAAGCCTGTGGACTTCTATATAAATAGGAAGGTCTACATTAACTACGCTCAGTATGTTAAAATGCGCGGGAAGCTTAAGATGTCTTAACTTTAAGCTTTCTATTAGAAAAGACTCAACTGCTTTACCTTTTCTTTTCTTTTGAATGTGAGAAGTGTGTCAATGACAGCATATCCACTGTGGGATGCACTGTGTTTAAGATGGCCTAGGTCCTCTGTTGGTAAGTGAGCACCTTCTTTTTCTAAAGCCTCTTTTAATGCTGGTTTGTCTTCTGGAAATAATATTGCTGTTAAATATATGGAGTTATTATCTTTTTGCACAAATTGATATAGGCCTTCCACTTCAGCTAGATTGCGCGATATTCTTCCAACTTTCTTGTAGAACCAATCTGTATCCTTTCCCAATTTGTTTGAGATTTTGAATATCATATCAAGCATCAATGCAGAACCTCTACTCACTTTCTCCAGCTCAGATCTTATATATCTGTAGCTGTACTCGTCTTCTCTTAATGGAGGGAGTCCTTGTGTGCGTACCCAGAGGTCCATCATACTTCTAGAAATATATCCTTCAGACAATTTTTCCGCTTTTCCTAAACCTCTTTCTATAAAAGCGCCGAACATCGTCAGATCATAACATATATCTTCTCCTTTCAAACATTTCCTAAAGATTTTTTCATGCTCTTTTTTGTCCTTTGTTTTCTCCCCAATGCTATTGTAAAATTTCATTTGTGCTTTGAAAAATTCCTTTTTACTATCCTTAGATAAAAATTTTCCCATGAATGCATAAGTATCTCCTTCATATAAATAGAGGAATCTGGTCTTGCTTTTAAGCAACTCTTTATACCTCAATCCCATACTCTATTATGTGTGGGGAAAAGGTTATAAATGGTATGGTTTTTTCGCGTATTTGCATTTCTCAACCACTTTCCTTTAAAAATCCTTCTCTCAACCAAATAGCGTTGTAGGGCCTTTAGCTCAGACTGGTAGAGCGCCCGCTTGGCATGCGGGAGGCCGGGGGTTCAAATCCCCCAAGGTCCATATAAACTTCTTTTAGAAAAAGAAGTTTAATCAAGAAAACTTTTGGACTTCTTGATCAAACTTCTTTCTAAGAAGTTTGTAAGAAAGTTTCATCAAAGAAAAGCTCAACCAAAAGAAACTTTTAGGAAAAGGTTTGATCGAAAAAACTTTTTAGAAAAAAGTTTTACCAAAAAATCTCTCTTTTAAAAAAGATGTTTCATCGAAAAATTTTTTAGAAGGGGGTGAAATCATGAAGAAGATGCTTAAAAAAGCTTTGATAGGCGCGACATTGATTGGCGCTACATATACAGGTTTCAAGACAGTGAGTAAGCAACCTTTTCACTCACTCACAGAGCTTAGCGAGAGAACTCTTCAGGGCAAGAAGAGAAAGGATTTCATCATAATGGATGTGCCTTTAGCTAAACCTCTCCATGTAGGAGTGAGAAATATTCATGTAAGAGATGTTGAAAAGCCATCTCTCCAGCTTTTCATAAACTCTGATAAGGACACCGCCTTTGTGGTCTTCGAGGAAGGTGGTGTAGTTACATACACCTACAGCAAAGGAGGCAAACATGTGGTTACAACCTTTCCTTTTGATAAAGAGAAAGACTTCAAAGTCTATGAAGTAAAGGGCAAGCTTATCTTCGTCTCTGGGAATATAGCCATCGTTAGCAATGGAACAGCGCCTGAAAAGCACACATTCCCTTCAGAAATCACGGCAGTGGAGGCAACACATGCCCACGTTTACATCTACTTAAAGGAAGGAAAGCCAAAAGTGTTGTTTTAGCTCTCTTCTGTCTTACTTTGCTTCTCCTCTTGTTCATTCTCTACTTAATTGATTTTTTATTCTGTAATGTCTGGAAGTGCTTTATGCTCAGCTCACATACAAAGACTATCTAGAGCAGCGTATATATTGGCCACCAATTCTTCTTTATCATATTGGGCCTGACTGAACAAATTTTTCTTTTCTGCTCTACTCCTGTCCACCCGTTGAGCGAACTCTTTAGCACCTTTTTCAACTATGCTTTTTATCGTCGGTCGCCACACATCGATAGCATTATTTCTTAATAGAGGTGCTACATCCAACCAAAATTCATTTTCTAAGCCTATCTCTGCGATTAGCTCCACTGCACCTACTTGTTGATCTTCGTTTTTGTGCAGCTTCTTCTTTATTATTGCTTTTAATCGTTCCCTTTCCTCTTCATTCATTTTCTCTTTGTAGAAGGCCTTCGCTAGGATTATTGTCCTTACCTCTTGTTTTTGAGGTGTCCTATTTAGGATACCTCTCCTTCTAGAAAGAAAGTATGGTGGAGGTGTGTATGTCTCTTTCTCCCAATAACCTTTAGTACAAGGCAGCTTAGGCCATATATCTTTGACTAAGAGATCCACTACACCTACTCCCTCGTTGAGAAGGCTCATTAGCTCTGGGATAAACTCTCTTTTATTCAGTGCCCTGATGAGCACTGGAAGCTTTTCCCTAACTTTATTCTCATTGTTAGTAATGTTCTCTTTCACATAACTCTCTATCCCCTCTACAACCTCTTTATTAGGAGTGTAATTTCCGTATTCATCTAGGAGAGTATTCAAGGCTTTAGCTATATCATATATTACATCACCGCCTATTTGTGGCCTTTCCTTCAATAATCTGTGTATGAGTGGCTCTATATATGCTTTGTCTTTCAGCTGCGTGATGAACTTAACTATGTCTCTAAGCTTATAGGAAGCTCCTTTCTCTAAGAAGCGCTTTACGTAGGCCGTTATTTCTTTTTTATCCTCTTCATTGAGTACTGACTTTACACTCTCTAAATTAATAGTATTGAGGTCCATCGCGGAGGCTTTTCCCAACATTTTCTTCAAGTCTTCTTTCAACTCGTCATTTACAACTCTTTCTGTTAAAGCTTTTTTCATTTCTTTCTTGGCTGTAACCAAGTAGTAAAGAAAGTAGGGCAACAGGTCGTGCTTATAGAATTCCATAACTGTTTTACTTCCCCAGTACTCGTCAAGAGCGTCGTGAAAGATGACATCTTCCAACTTAGTTTTTATGAAAGCTCTTTTGAGCTCTTCTACATTTGCGAAGTGCTTTTCTGGAGAGTGAAGGGCCGCCTTTATAATAGGTAAAGCCCACCTGTTTAGTCC
>JALWQW010000003.1:91235-93454 GCA_026982895.1 Microcaldota archaeon
TAGTCCCTTGCTTTTTAACTCTTCTTTTTTCTCCACAATATCCTTTAATGTGCTGGTTCTACTACTCTGATTTTCATCATAAAAAGCAGCCTTCACATCTTTTATAGCATTGATGAGTTCAATGAGCCTAACTTCCCCCTCTTCCGTATAGTGTTTATAGAGTTGTTTTGCTACCCTCGATAAGCTCCTTCCACCCTCTCTCAATATCCTCTTTGCTTCTTTCTTAACCTCCTCGCTTATTAAAGGCGGCTTTTTCTCTTGACCTTTCTTTCCTTCAGCTTTTATTAGCTTCTTTACTCTCTCCTTCATGCTTCTCCTCCTTACTAGGCCTAAGCTGTGGGAAGGGAATAACATCGCGGATGCTCTGTCTATTTGTCATGAGCATGACGAGCCTGTCGATGCCAATGCCGAGGCCGCCGGCAGGGGGCATGCCATATTCTAAAGCCTCTAGGAAATCGCGGTCGTTGGGCTGATACTCATCTGTATGTTTAGCCCTCTCTGCCTCTTGCTCTTCGAAGAGCTTCCTCTGCAGTAGGGGGTCGTTAAGCTCACTATAGGCGTTAACCATCTCAACGCCGTTAATGTAAAGCTCGAAGCGCTCGACTAAGGCTGGGTCTTCGCGGTGAAGCTTACAGAGAGGCGTTGTCTCCTTCGGATGGTCTGTTATGAAGGTTGGCTGGATAAGCTTGTCCTCGCAAAGTTCCTCGAAGAGTTCTGATATCGCTAATCCTCTGTTGTAATATGGCATGTCTATCTCATGTTCTTTTAGCAGAGCTTTTATCTCATCGTCGCTAAGTTTATCTACATCTACATCACCGAGCTCCTTCAACGCCTGTTTCATAGGCAATCGTTTCCACGGCCTGCTTAAATCTATCTCTTTGTCGCCGTAAGTGATAATGGTGGAGTCGTAAAGTTCCAACGCCACACGCTCAAATATCTCTTCTGTTAAATTCATTATGTCGTTGTAATCCCAATAAGCCGCGTAGGCTTCGAATGTAGTGAATTCGGGATTATGTGTTCTGTCAACATCTTCATTGCGGAAGGCCTTTGTTAAGGCGTAGACGCGCTCGAATCCACCGACGAGAAGCTTCTTTAAATAAAGTTCTGGCGAAATGCTCAGAAAGAGGTCGCGCTTCCACGCATTGGAGTATGTCTTGAAGGGTGCAGCATATGCTCCGCCGTAGACGGGTTGCATTATTGGGATGTCCATCTCCAAAAAGTCTTTTTCCTCCATAATGTCGCGGATGATTTTGAATATTTTAGCCTTTTTCTCAAAAACCTTTCGGCTCTCTGGATTGACTATTAAATCAACATATCTGTGTCTATACTTCTCTTCCCTATCCTCCAAGCCGTGCCACTTCTCTGGCAGAGGACGGAGGCTCTTACTCAATATAACTAATTCTTTTATCATGAGGGAGAGCTCGCCTTTCTTTGTCTTGAATACATAACCCTCTATTCCTATTATGTCTCCAACATCAATGTACTTCTTCAACATTTCCATGGCTTTTTCACTCGTCTCGCCCTTTCTGGCGACAATTTGCAATCTTCCTTTTCCATCATCTAAAATCATGAAAGCCAATTTGCCAAAATCTCTCCTACTTATAATTCTTCCAGCTAATTTGAAGACAGCATCTTTCTTCTCTTCTTCTGGATTTATCTTATCAAACTCTGCCTTTATTGTCGTCGTGTGCGCGTTTGGCTCAAATTTGTATGGGTAGGGATTTATTCCTGCATCTAAAAGTGCCTCTAATTTTTCATATCTGGCGGCCATCAAATCTTCTAAAGCCATGGAATCACCATGGCCTTATGAAAACAAAGGATTTAAATGAGCACCCCCTTTTCTTTCTCTTCCCTCTAACTTCTCCTTTTGCCATTCTTGGTATATGCCTCTATTTTTGAGGTGTCTTATCAACCACTCTTTAAACACTCGACAATCTTTACTCCATCCACTCAATCTCTCTAAAAAACTGCCAAAATCTCTTTTGCTGATATATCCATATTCATACCTCTCGCTGTATGTTTTTGCACTCCTGCTTAATGGACTAATCTTCTCCACAAGGGCATCCTTTAATTTTTCGTGTGTTTCATCAGTTATTTTACCAGCTTCCTTCAATCCAGAAAGCATATTATCTATGACTTCACATAGCTCACATATCTTCTGCATGGAAAGCTTTTCATTCTCAGCTCTTTTGCCGAAGTATGAGAGAAGCCTGCTGATG
>JALWQW010000004.1 GCA_026982895.1 Microcaldota archaeon
CAACTATAAATAAGGCGGAGGTTTATCCTGTTTATATGCTTAACTTGAAGACAAAGACAATTTTAACTATTCAAGAAGAGAATCGCGTATTTTTCAATTTTGTTACAAAGGAAGGGGGAGTTTACCCCCTCTATGTGCTCGATTTGGAAAAATCCGAGAAAATTATAACCTCAGGTGCTGAGGCAGTTTTTAACATAACCCAAAAGAGCATAATCAACAATACTCTTACAAATATAAACGCCAATCTCGATGTTATCACATCCTTAATAAGTTTCGCCAGTAGGACGCCGCTAGATGTAATCGAAGAAATCTTTTTCCCAATCCACTTCTCGGAATTAGAAGAGTACCTCAATTTAACAGGGATTTACAAGCAAGCAGGTTTTAGTTTAAACATCATTGGAGTCACGCCCTACAAACACACCACTGATTTGGTTGGCCTTCAATTGCAGTTGAGCAATGATCTTTTTGTTAGGATGAATGGAGCAAATTTTGATGTTTTCGATGGGCAAGAGTTGCTAACTGGGCTTATAGAGGCTATTAATGGAGTGACTATTCCCAATGACAACAAAGCTTTGGAAGAAGCCATGAAGGAATTTTTAGATTTATTGGCTGGTGAATAAATATGATATTAATGGAAAAATGTCAAAATCTCCATTGAAAAGGTTTAAATGCTAGGTCATGGGCTATAGATAAGGTGAGACTATGTTTAATCAAAAAGTTGGTGAAGGTATGAAGAAAATTTTTGTTGTTGACGACAATAAAGCCGTTCTCCGGCTTTTTAAGGCAGTAGCGCATAAGGCAAAGGCTAGAGGTTTAGCTGTGCAGTTGGAGGTGGCGAAGGATTTGGCAGAGGCAGAGGATAAAGCAAAGAATTTTGGTAAGGGTCTTTACGTCCTTGACATGGATCTAGGCAATGGGCAACTCTCAGCCCCTCTTTTGAGATTGCCAGAAGTGAGAGAAAATTTTATAATCTTTACAGCAGCGGAGAACTTCGACGAGATACGCGCGAAGTTTGAAGAGAAACATTCCTTTTTTAGAGGGAAAATAAATAACAAGGGCGATCCCGTTGTTTTCAAAGGAATCCTCAATGCCCTCTTCGATGATTACGGCAAGCTTATAATCGCCGATGATAAATTTGGAGGGGCTATCCATGCGCCAGAAGAGAATCTCATGCTCCATGTATATAATGACGATGCGCTTATAGAGCTTGCCAACAAAGTAGAGGAGCAGCCACCACTCATAAGCATTGTCCAGCTCCTTAATATGGATGGATTATTGACTAAACTTCGCGAGCAACATTGTAAAAATCCTATAAAAGAGGTTTTGGTTTTGGGCAGTAATATCAAGGCTGGAAAAGACCTTTTAGATGCATTGGCAAGACAGGGCATTGTGGCTAAAGATTATAAAATTCTAAAAGAGGAGGATGAAAAGGATGCGTTCATCCACGTTACAGGAGTTCCCACCTTTCTCTACAATTTAGACGATTCTATAAAGAATTTTGTGGGTAAGATTCAACATAACCGTCTTATATACAATGCCGATGAAATTGTCGATGAATATGTTGAGGTAATCAAAGACCTTTAGCTCGCTGAACCATGAGGCCTGCTGAAAAATTGCCAATGTACGACTATTGGAGGGGGTTAGATGGGCTTGCTCGTAGCTAAAAAGCTTGACAGAATAAAGGGTCTAAGGCGGTATGCCCTTGCTGTAAACCCCAAATTCAAAGCCGCAAAACTCTTGAATAAGAATGTTGGAGATATATTTAGGCGAAAAGAGCCGTTGACGGAGGAATATGAAGCGCTGTCCAAGCGCAATCTCAAGGCTGTTCTCTATCTGGATATTGTTAAGTACGCTGCTGTTGTCGGCGCTGCTTATGGCCTTTCTCAGTTTATAGGTGGAACTGCAGGGCAAGCTCTCCTCTTCGGTAGCTCCGCTTTTCTGTTAGGGGCTAAGGGCATCAATTTCTTTGGCGATTATGCTGCTGAGCATATAGAAGGCGGGCTTAAACATGCGGGGCTCAGCTCTCATAAAGCAGGTGTGCTCAGCTCTATGAGTACTTCCTTGCCTGAATTTATA
>JALWQW010000005.1 GCA_026982895.1 Microcaldota archaeon
TCCAATCAACAAGATTATTATCTTCTACTTCAAGCGCAGAAATGACTTTTTGTATGATTTTACCAGTTCCAATATCTTTCTTTTTCCAATTCCAGAATTGAAGGTTGTTATGAGCATCTTCATAAATTTCATCTTTATATCCTTCAGTTTCTTCTGTATATCTATTTGAAGGAAATGAGATAAATTTTGCCCCACTCTTTCTTTCAACAAAACCCTTAAATAAATCAAAGCATTTATTAAATAAGTATAAATCAATTTGGGGCTTAGCGATTGTTTCTTGTACCATAAATGAGATAATATTATATGTCTTTATTAAGCTTTACTTTTGTGGTTTGTCGATGATATTTACCACAGAGGTAAATCTCCGCCCAAAATTTACCACGCCGGCCAAAGAGGATGAGGTTTTAAAGGGTTTTGGGTATGAAATGTCAATTTCATTGCAAATCTGCTTTTCTTGGAGTAAGAAAGTGGAAATCGCCACAATATTCCAGAGATTTTGGAATGTCTTCAGAAATAAAATGTTTTTGGACTTATTAGAAGATTTCTCAACTGTTTCCTATTTGTTCGATGAGTTTCTTTATTAACTTATATCACTTTTCGAGGATAAGCTTTTTAATATCTATGTTCATGAAACTCCTTATGGTAAATATGTTGAATACTTCTATAAAATTTCGCTTTAACACTTATCTAAAAGATTATGTGGATAAAAAGCTTATAAAATACCTCCTTACGCCTAATCAAGGAAGGTGGTTTGGAAGAATATTAAAAAAAATATTAAAGAAGGATTATAGGTGAAGGATATGAATAAAGAACAATATAAAATCATTACTATGACTCATCAGGTAGATAACAAAATAATTGATGAACTGGATGCTTTATTTTCACGATATCCAGTTGAAGATACATATTATAAAATAGAAAACACTAATATTATTAAAATCTACATACACCAACTTGATTTTTCTGATTTTAAAAATACAATAACATTAAGAATGCAGTCTGTAGATGACCATATTAAACTTTTTCTCAAAAAAATGTTAACTGAAGTAGAAAATATAAAAAGTTATGGATTAAAGGGAAAGAAGAGGGTGTATGTAGGGTATAATAGGGAACGAAAAGTTAGAGATAGAAAAATGAGAGAAGTTATCCGTGGGAAATACTATTATGCACAAGATCATAATTTTTCGAAAAAAAACAAAGAGGCTCCAAGCGAGTTTATTAATAAAGTACTTGTTGGAGATAGTGAGGAAGTTTTAAAGAAATTGCCAGATAATTCTATTGATCTAATTTTTACCTCACCACCTTATAACTTTGGATTAGATTACAAAAATCATGAAGATGGAATAAACTGGAATGAATATTTTGATAAGTTGTTTAGAATTTTCAAGGAATGTATAAGAGTACTTAAATATGGGGGTAGAATTATAGTTAATGTACAACCTCTTTTTTCAGATTATATCCCTATACATCATATCATTTCAAATTTCTTTATGAAAAACAAATTAATTTGGAAGGGTGAAATCCTCTGGGAAAAACATAATTATAATTGCAAATATACAGCATGGGGTAGCTGGAAAAGTCCATCTAATCCCTATTTAAAATATACTTGGGAATTCCTCGAAATTTTTTCCAAAGGAACTTTAAAACATTATGGGGAAAAAGAGAATGCGGATATAACTGCAGATGAATTTAAGAAATGGGTGTATGCAAAATGGGATATAGCACCTGAATTTAAGATGAAAAAGTATGGACATCCTGCAATGTTTCCAGAAGAGCTTACGGAGAGGGTTATAAAACTTTTTAGTTTTCGTGGTGATATTGTATTAGATCCTTTTGGTGGTGTTGGCACTACTTGTGCGGTTGCAAAAAGATTAGGGAGAAAATATTTGTGTATAGATGTTTCTGAAGAATATTGTAAAAAAGCAGAAGAAAGATTGCGAAATGTACAAGTCCAATTAACTTTATTTGATAATAATGGAGGTAAAAAAATATGAATGAGGAAAAAATGAAAAATGAACTTCAAGGAATTATAGATGCGTATACCTATTTGGTCCAAGGGATAGATAAGAGGGCAAAAAACTCAAACGAAAGGGCATATGGTGGAATTATAAGAGCAGGTAAAGGAGAATTAGTAGAAAGTATCGCTGAACAACTTGTAAGACTAGCATGGAAGGATTTAGGGAGGGATGAGGATAGATTGTCTTTTGAACATCATAGAATAAAAATTCCTATTAATAGAGATTATGTCAACAAAATCAAGAACAAAGAAGTTAGAGAATTTATTATGAAGAACTTGGATCATATGTATTATCCAATAAAACCGGATGTTCAGGTTTATATAGATAATAATTTTAAAGTATCTATAGAATGTAAGACATATACTGAAAATGCGATGCTTAAGAGAATACTTGTAGATTGCACTTTAATAAATTATATATTTCCTAACGTTAAATTTGTCTTATTACAATTGGAAAGCCAACTTGGAGGGGATTATTCGGAGATCTTCAAAGACATCCATTTTGGTAGCCCCTCAACCCACACTTTACTTTCATACTTTGATGTAAATCTTAATATAATAACTTTATTAGAAGGTGAAAGAAAGGTAAATAGACCCATACACAAAAGTGAATTTTTTAAGCCGTTGAAGATGAAAGCTTTGCTAAAGGCGATAAATGTATTAAAAGAGTTATTGAGATGACACCGCCAAGCTGAACTCTTTGCTCACTCAAACTCACTTTTCAGGGTTCCCATATTCGCTAAATATTATATTAACATAAATCAACAAAATCCACCTACAAACCCCTTTAAACCCCTTCCTCCCATAACATCTACATGCCACCAAAACTAGTCTCCTACTGGAAGCCTGCCGAGGGCAATAACTTCAGGCTGCGCCCGACGAAGAGAAGCAAAGCGACGTCGAAGTGCAGGGAGATTCCGGCAGATGTAAGAAGAGATGTTATCCGCGTTGCTATGGAAAGATTTCTTAGTTTTCATAATGAGAATGAAGAAGCCGTTAAGCAATATGGCCCTATAGATTTAAGGAAAACCTACTATTCTATCACCTTCATGTATTTGACTAGAATAGATATGCCGGCTAGTTTAGGGGATAGAATAGAAGAATTAGCAATACCAACTCTTAGATATGTGGATTTCATCATAGACGAAGCGCCAATAGACTATTTTGTAAATTATATAGAAGGGATTCTTGATCATCTATATCTCCTCACAAACAAGACGTCAGTACTTAAATTAGCTAGGAAAATAAATAAAATATTCAGAGCAAATGGCGTCTGTTGGAGGATTAGCGAGGAGTGATGAAGCTTCTAATAAGTTGTTGGGGTTTCTAACAAAATGTAGGAAAATATAAAATTATGAAAGTTATGTATCACATCCCAACATATCTTTCTATATTTTTTAGATCGGAGGTATAAAATTAAGAATGCATAATAAATAAAGATTCAGGATTCTTGATGGAATTGAAGAAAGATTTTAAAATAGATATATTATAAAATATCTGTGAATGAGTATTACTTTAGGTCCATTATATTCTTATTAATTTCTATTCTATTTATCTCATTTTATGTACATCAAAATTTTGGAAGTATTATGAGTAAAATCTCAAAAATACTTCAGAAAGATATATCAGATACATTCGGTTCGAAACACCCCTCAAGGCCGCCACCACCGGTTCCATCTCATAACCTGCCTTCATTTGGTAAAGTATCTCATCACCCATCTTCAAATTTGGTGAGCCATACATCCTCAAAATCATCCACACAATCTAATATTCATAATTCTCCACCAAAAAAGTTTGTATCTGGCGCTAAAGATGTTACTATACTTAAATATTCTGAAACTCCTGTTAGTTCCTCTTCGGTTGATTTTATAAAACTAAAATATTTAGGAAATATTAAAGTGGGTTATGTAGGTTATTATTGTAGTTTTGAAGCTGAACTTATCTTACCTGAAAATATCCAGTGTATTATATCTAATCCTTATTATGATAGATATCATAGGGAGATAATGATAGATTGTAAGAAAACCTCATCAGATCCTGGCAGTTTGAGAAGATATAAAGTAACTATAGGTCAAGGATGGTCAATATATAGAGGAACTTTAAAATATGGTTCTCTCAAGAAAACACTTAATCGTTCGTATAGGTGAGCAAAATGGATGATTTTGAAAATGTCATTATAAAAAGATATGGAAAAATTTTGTTATTAATATGCGGCATTACCTTTATTTTGTCTCTAATTTTAATCTATTTCAGGATGATAGATGTTGGTGTTTATTTAATTACTATAGTTGTTAGTTTAGGATTCTATTTTTTTGTTATTATGTTTTACACCCTTTTGGTATTAATGAAGTATATCCTTTCTTTGTTATTTAATTCTTTCTCCTTATATAGAGATCAACTCTTCAGGGATTTAGATAGATATGAGTATAATAAGAAGAGATTCGAAAAAACCTGGCTAAATTTTAAAAATGATAGTAAAATCTTATTTAACACCTTAAGTTGGGTGTATATCTTATTTGGAAGTATCTCGGCTTTGATTGTCATAAATTTTAAATCAATAGAGTATCTCCTAAATACCCTTATGATAATCTCTCTTACTTTAACAATTATATTCGCAGTGGTTGGAAGAGTGCATGATATTAGAAAACAGAATGAAAAGAAGAGATTAATAAAGGAATTATTGAGAAAACAGGAAGAAGAGATGAGACGAAAAGGTTTAGATAAATATTGCTCAAAGGCTATTGGAGGGTGTAGAATAGTAAATCAAAGATTAAGAAGGTTATTATCTGCTATCGAAAGATTCAGGCCCATCCAAAAATATAAGTTAGAAGAGGAATACCACAAAAGATTGGCAGATTATCTAAATAGTGAAGGTTTTTCGAATTTAGAGGTAGAAAAACAGACAGGTTCTTCAAGACCTGATATAATTATTGGTGATATAGCTATTGAGGTAAAGGGGCCCACACGATCTCAAGATCTTCAAACAATAGCTGATAAGATAGCAAGATACTCGCAATATTATAAGATGGTTATTGTGGTTCTTTTTGATGTAAAAATAAAAAAACGAAGATATAATGAATGGAGAAAAGGAATTTACAATGCATTTAAAGTTCCAATCATCATACTTAGAAAATAAGGTATTAAAATTAGGGAGATTATCGAACCCACCAACCCCTTCTCTCCCTTTCCACCCTTCATACTCTACTCGCACACCACCACAGTAAACCGCACATACGCCATCCGCGGCTTTTGGCACGATTTCAGCTGATAACCCCGGTTAGCCAACAGCATTTTTTACATCCACACCATAATGGTAAACCCTGGCCTGATGCAAGCGATGCGTGCCTTTGAGCAGTTTTTACTGCAACAGTAAACTGCTCTTCAGCGCGCGTGGGGGAAAGCACCGCTAGCTCACTATAACAGTAAACTGCTTTTTCGAGCCCTTTGTAGCCCAATATAATGTTAGAAATTCTAATAGATATTTATCCAATAAAAGGCCCAAATTGTGCCGCGCCATAGGGCTTGTGTGGTAAAAACGCACGATTAATAATTGGGCTCAGCATTTGTCGTCTGTATCTTTGAAAGCCTCCGTAACTCATATGTTCTATTCCAATAATCTATTAGCTATTCTTATAACCTATCAGAATAGCTTCAATAAGACATCTTTGTATATAATATATATTATATTATATATCCTGATCAGGACCATACATAAAGATTACCTTTCAGGCCTCTCCTCTTCAACCTTCTTAGGATTACCTCTCAACTTATTGAGTGCATCCATACCTACTTTTCTAGCGTATTCCCATGCTGAACTTGCAAGTGGCACTTTTTCTTTAATATAATCAACAGTTTTATCAAAAAGTTCCTTCCAAATACCTCTACTTTGTTCCTCCATTATCTTTCTACCTTCTTCTATATTCTTTTTTGTAAAAGCAGGTCCAACATTATGCATATATGCTTTTTGCATATCCCAGTTTGTAACTTTACCCTTTTTCTTATATATCTCGCCAGCATCATCTAAAGTTCCATTGACAGGATCTCGTTCTCCACCCATCATAAATTCTCACCTCCTTTACTTCCTTCTTTATAAATACCTAATCTAATAACCCAATCTTTAAGTTTTTTATAATTCTTCTCAAAGTTAGGTTGAATCTTTTTCACAGATTCTTTAAGATTCGGCTTCATATCAATATATTTAATAGCCATTGTTGCTATAACAGCCATATTTGTTATTGTATCTAAAATTTCCTTTGCTTTCTTATCATTGCTTATCTCTCTTGCTTTATCATATTCGTCGTATAATTTATATATTGAATTAAGGAACTCATTCCCAAAGATCAAAGCATATGTTTCTACATCTCCTTCTGCCAAACCTTTAGCAATTTCCTTTGCTATTTTATCAATCCTACTCCTCTCAAACGGTGCCATCTGCATTTGTTCCACCTCGTTATAAGCATTAGCAGGCCTTGCCTTGGCTATCACGCCGCTTGTCAAGATAGTCCCTGTCGCTCCGATAACCAATAAAAACTTCTTCCACCAACTCATTTTTTCTTCTTTAGGAGGCTTCTTAAACTCTTCCTTTGTCCTCTTCGAAGAACTACCTTTGGCGGATTTTTTAGTTGTATCCCGTTGCACTGCCATACTATAATTACGAAGTCAGAGTTTATAAAGGTTTTTATTGACTGGAAGTAGAAACAATTATTCTTTTGGACAAATCTAATATAGTATTGGATATTCCCACATAATGTTAGAAAGTTTACTTGAGGGTATGTATTGACATGGCAGACCCTAATCTTTTTATCCATTACTCTCCAAGAAGCAACATGAATGAAAAAAAGCACTCGATTATCTCAGCGTTCATTGATACTTTAGTTGGAAAAAGGTATGCTAACATAAAGAATAAAGAGTTGGAGATCTCACAGCCCTCTTTCGAAGTCGTGGCCTTTAATTATGTAAACATCTTCTCTCATCTCAATGAAGAAGAACAGAAGCTGCTATATAAAATGGTGGTTAAAGATTCTCCTTTATTTACCCTTAATCTCTTCCTAAGATATACAGAACTGCCTCCAAAAGAAGAGAGAAGCAAAGCCAGAGAAGAAATCGAGCAATATTTCATAAAGAGGATGGAAGGCTCTTTGACGGGATACAACCTCATGTGTATAGAGGTGTGTGGAAAGGGTATAAAGCTCTCCAAGGAGATGCCTGACTCTGCCTTCTACTTACTCATCCTCCACGAAGCTCATGCATATCCCTCCCCTATAGCCTTCAACGAATATATTAGCAAGCTGGACTTAAGCAGCTTTGCCAATTGGGAGGCGCGCCTCCACGGCGTTAAAGGCCTTGGCCATTACTACATCTATGCCAAAGAGCCCAACGAAAAGTATGAACGCTTAGCTCACATCCTCGAAGATGATGGTGATGATTGGTAATGCTCAAATGTGCGTCTATCTTTAGGGAAACAAGATATAAGCCAACAATAATTCGTTAGAAATTTTAAGATAAATTTAGAAGGTGAAAAAGCGTCTTCTTCCCACCATCTCCCTAATGTGCATCAAAAATCTCTCAAAGCATATAAATTAATGAATGTCAATAGTCTAATGAGTTAAAAATAGCTGTCCGCTTAATAATTCCTTCTCCCAACAGAAAGATTTTGCCAATTTTCTTTCTACTGAAAGAAAGATTTCGCAGTTAATAATATAATCATTCGGTAAGTTTCAAATATTTCCAAAAGGTTCCCAGAGCAGAGAGGAGCAAGAGAGTTCTGCCCCTTGCACTGCCAAAAGAAGAAGCACATGCATACTTTTTATCTCTTTCCCTTCTTATTTTGTCCATGTCAAACAAAGAAACAAGGCCACAAATTGCTTCTAGCCCTAAGAAAGTTGTAAAAAAGGAAACTATCAAAATAGTTATTGATGGCAAAGAAAAGACCTTCTCCAGTGAAGAGGAAGCGCTGGCTTACATCAAAAAACATAAGCCTGAGATATACGAAGAGCTTTCCAAGGATATAAGAGCTAAGAGCTCCTCCGACGACGGAGAAGGTCTAAGAATAGATTCCACGAAAAAGTTCGTCCTAAACATAAAAGAAGATGGTGAAACAAAGCGGTTGGTCTTCGACTCTTTCGAAGAGTACAAGAAATACATAAGAGAACACTATCCAGAAGCCTATGAGAAGATGGAAAGAGATGGAGCATTCTCACGCAAAGCCCCTTCTGACCTCTTCGCAAAAAAGAATGAGCTGCAAAATTTCCTCAAAAGTGTGTTAGAACAACTTAAGTATAAGAAGGAAATCAGCGAGGAGGAAATTAAGAGCATGGCAGCTCTTGCAGGCTTGCCCTACAACAAGGAGCTCGAGACAACGTTGAAATTAATGGGCTTTGTTAAGAAAAGAAAAGGCTTCCTGGGGCTTTTTGGAGAAGCTTACTACACACTAAAAAGAAGAAAGAAAACATAGAGACAAAAGGGATGTAAAAAGATATGGAAGCAACATTTCGTCCACTTAGCCGAACGTAATGCATAACCAACCCTAGCCAACGTTTAAAAAGAGAAAAGGCCAAAAGAACATATGTCGCTCGCCGTCGCAGCCAACGCAGCTAAGGAGGCAAAGAGGGAGCAACTTGCTTCGCTGAAAGCGATTAGCGGGATAATTAGGGGATACAATGCACAACAACCCCCACTACGCAAAGTCCCCGAAGATCCCCTCTCCTATGCCCAATACTTCCAACAACTTCATGAAGGCAAGAGCCCTTACCGTCTGGACCCCCTCACATATAGGCTTATCGTAGAGTTGCCCAATGGAGAAGAGCAGGCCATCCCTCTCCCTGAAGATGAGATGATAGAATTTCCCCACTCCGCACTCCCCCTTTCCATCACAACCCAAAGAGGGGAGCTTCCATCAAAAGAGGTAAAGCCCTTTATCAAAGAGCTGGTGTTGGCAGGGTTCAGCAAGGAAGAGGCCACATCCCTACTATTAACGTTCATAAGCAAGGTGTGGATAGAGGACCAGAAGCCCAGCCATCTCCTCAGCAGGTTCACCGAACACGCACTGAGGATGAAGGCCATGGCGGAGAAGAAAGGCATAAAGCAGGCTACCCTCTTCACCTATTTTGCCCTCAAGAAATTCATGAGAGATATGAATTTATCCATAGAGGAGGAAGACCTCCCAACCCTCGAGAAAGCCTTCTCCTTATTCCCAAATATGGCACACATAAGAAAGGAGTTAACTACACAAGAGCTGGTGGAGCTGGCTAAGAGCATAGGGAGGAACCTTAGGGGCATAGTGAAGGACATTCAGCCCCTCGACGGCAAGGCAAGAAAAGAGCTCACCACGGTCTTTGACATGCTCTTTCAGACTTCTCAACCATCCATCTTAGCAGAGCGCCTCCAGAAGCTGTTCATCTACCTCTTCACATCTAGGGACATCTCCTTCGGCTTAGAGGAGAGCCTATCTCCCCGGAAAAGGCTGCACATCCTCGTGGAGATGAGAGAGACCTTTGGCGAGAAGAGCCTCATCGACGTGCTGGACATCTGCGCTGGAATGGCCACAATCATAGGGGGTGAGAATATCCTTTTCTTTATCAACTTCCTCAAGAAGATCATCGAAGAGGAGAAGAATGCAGAAGAGAAGACTGGCTGGCTGTATTGGAGGCCCTTCCTCTACGACTACTCTCAATTCTCGCCCTTCTACAGCGATGTAAAGAGGCTCAAAGGGTTCATAAACGCAGTGAAGGCTTACTCTAAAAAGTACGACGTACCCGAAAAGGAGCTCTTTAGCCTCCATCTCGGACTGTCCTTGCTGGGCAATGAAAAGCGGTTCTATTCCATAAAGGAAGATGAGCTCCCAGCCAACATAGAGCTGTGGTTGCTCTTGAGAAGAGCTCTAAGCCCTAAAGCCAAGCTCTCGGAAAAAGAATGGGACATACTTCTCCAAGGATGGACAGAAGAGGGGGCACGCTTCTTCCTCGACAACACAACACTGTCTGGAGGGGAAAAACCGAAGATGTGGAGTCTTCTCCTGCTCTTGGGAAAAATGCCCCTCAAAAGCCTCAGCACATATGTAAACGGAGACGCTTTCAAATTAGACGAGGCCTTGGATAAAGCCCTCAGAATCAAGTGGGATGCAGAAAAGGCAAGAGCAGAGATGAGCAGAGTGCTCTCTTTCCTCAACAGCCCCGCAGGGAAGGAGCTGCTGAAGGCTGCAGGAGGAAGCATAGCCCCCTTAGAGCTCATCCTCAACATCCAATATGCCATTAACGCGATGGATGGATATAAGGAGAAGAAAGCAGAGGAGTGGGCACTCCTCCTCTACAGAGAATATGGTATCCTCCACTTCGCCCGCTATCCTCCAAAAGTACTGAAGAAGTTAGCCGATGATGTAGAGAAGGCAAGAGCAAAAGGCTCAACAAAAAGGCACATAGAGTTCTTCGTAATTACAGCCAGCCACGATCATAACGGTGCTTTGTATACTAGTAGAGGCCTCTTCCTAAACCTCCTACACACAAAAGGCTTTGTCGTTGTGGAAGTTAAAAACAAAGAGGAGCTTCTCCAACGGCTAAGACAATTCAAAAGGAAGCTCGGCAATGCAACCCTCCTAATAACCGCTCATGGCTATGTAGATATGGTAGCTCTTGGAGAGGATAGCGACCTAACCACAGAAGACAAAGATGTGATAGATAAGCTCACAGAGCGCTTCCACAAGGTAGTGTTCATATCCTGCGAGACCGCTCCCTATGCCTTCTTCAGAGCTATGTATGGAGAGGCGGAAGGCAAGTTGCTCGCCTCCAACTTTCTTAAACTCAACCTCGGCTCCTTTCTCTTCCAGCCCACTCATCCTAAAGATGACATTCTATTAGCTTTCTACAAAAGCCTTAAAAGACAATGTAGAGAAGGAGAAAACTGCTACGTCCTCGGCTCCCCAGTGCCCATCACATCGAGAGACATCATCATCGAACAAGGAGAGAATGGTGAGCTTAACATAACCTTCCATCCCTTTGGCGTTAAGCTCTCTCCGGGGAAGGGAGGGAAAGAAGAGGCTTGGGGAGAAGAGGGTCACCCATGGTTATTTCGATAGCAGCCTCCCCAACGCCTTCGCTTTTTCCAAGCAATAGGCCCATTTACAGCCATCCTTGGCTAGCTCCAGCTTTTCCCTTATAAGCTGCTTTTTGTCGTCGTTGACTTTGGGCAAAAGTTCTATCAGCGCCTCTATAACTTTGAGCCTTACCTCTACCCTCTCATCGACCAAGTGCTTAGCCAAAGCATCTATGAGGGGTTGAACGGCTTTTTCATCGAGCTTTGGGCCCAGCTCTGCCATGGCTTCGGCTGCTTTTTCCCTGACATAGTAATGCTTATCGTCGAGAGCATGGACAAGCGCTTCTCCTACTTCAGCATCAAAGGGAAGGGCTTTCAACATTAGCATAGCCTCCAACTTAGGGCCTAATTTATCATCTCTTTTTAATGCTCGAAGGGCCACTGCCTTTATCATCTCATCCATAGCAGCATCCTTGCCAATCAGCGCTCTCAACGCCTTCAAAGCTCGCTCCCTATGAAAGGGCTCCTTTGCCTGCACAGCTATGCCTATAAGCTCAGCAGGCCGCCCCTCCACACAAGATAAGCGCTCCACCAGCACTAACAACTGCTTAGCAAAGGCCTTTGGAAAGGGCCTCGCAGCTCCTATTTGCTTTTGTTTTAACATGGATATCACCCGACAGATGGAGGCAGGGAGCTTATATAATAATTACGTGGTGAAATTTTGACAAACCACCCCCCAGGACGGTCACTCTAGAAAAAGGAGCTAAAGACTTAAGCAGGTGAGGCTACCGATAGCAAAACTGAGCGAAGAATCAAAACATTACTCAGGCCTCAGCACCCAAACCTCACATCCTTCTCTTTGCCGGCTGCCTTTAACTCTAAATAATTCTAGTATATTGTACATTAAGATGAAGGTATCAAAAAATAAAAAAGTAATTTAGCATCAGTTTTCCTTTTGTTCTTCTTCTAGCTCTTTGTAGGTATCATATATTTCTTTATAAGCCCTTCTTCCTAGTCCTAACATGGTTTTCTCATATTCTAATATAGTCTCAGATTTAATTAAGAGATAGGCCTTATTGAAAAAATCTAATTTGTTGATTGGTTCTTTATGATTAAAATATGCTGCTCTTCTTCTATGTGCTTCGTCGCATAGTTCTAGTTTTTCATCATGTAATTTTTTCGCGTCATCATAAGGTATAAAATATGCATAAATTGTAAGTTTCATGAATTCGGTGGAAATTTTATCAACCAATTCCCTAGAAGTAATTTTACCATCCACTGCTTCATTTACCCAAGTATCAAATTTCCCGCCATCCTTCTGAATGTCATTTATAGTTTGCATATATTTTTGTAGTGCTTTTTTCTCCAAATCCTCATATGCCTCAGATATGAGGTGGGCTTTCACATCGCTTGGTACAAAATTCTTCTTTTCTTTTTTATCCTCCTCACCAGAAAGGAAGGGTATGAAACTGAAGAGGCAAGGTGTAGTTTTCTTTTTAGTGGGTTTAGGTTGTGTTTTCTCTTTTATATATTCCTTAATATAATTCTCTTTTAGCTTTTTCAATTTGAGATATATTTTATAAGTAATATCATCCTTATTTATAATCTTATTTTTAGATATTTTAATCATCTTCCGCCACATATTTATTATCTTCTTACTATATTCATACGGTAATGAAGATATTTCTACATTTATATCATATTTTTTGGCAAGTTTATCTTCATTGGGAGAAAGAGTATCCGCAAATGATTTGATAGGTGGAGACACAATAGATATAGCTATCAAAGGAAGCGCTAACTTCCCCGCTTTCTTTAGGAATTCTCTTCTGCTAACCACTTTATCTTCATTTCCTTTATCTTTCCTTAATTTTTGACCGTTCATGGTTATACTTTTTGGTTAGAAATGTTTTTAAATATTGTGGTCAGATGTGTTAATATGTTTTAATTAAAACTTAAACCTCCACTCAGCACCCAAACCTCACATCCTTCTCTTTGCCAGCCGCTTTTAGCTCTAAATAACGTCGGAGGGCTTTGGCTGTGTAGGGCTCGACTTCGCCGCTGTTCAGCGCCTCTTCGGGATCTAGCCAAGCGAACTCATGAGCCTCCTCGTTGAGCTTTGGCTTGGGCTGCTTGCCCTTCACAGGCGCCCAAAAGTCTAAGAAGATAAAGTGTTTCTTTTTATGGAAGCCCTCGCCGTGGATAAGTTCTTGAGGGCAAAGGAAGTAAGCCTCGCTTATCTCAAAGCCCGTCTCCTCCTTCACTTCCCGCTTAAGCGCCTCGAAGACAGATTCGCCTTCCTCAACATGGCCGCCAACGACCACATACATGTTTTTCCATTTATGGGAGCGGATGAGCATTACCTTGCCCTCTTCATCAACCAACAAAGCGCTTACAACAACTTCTGGCATGCGAGGGTTTGAAGAGAAAAGCTTAAAAGGCAGAATTACGATAATAATTTAAAGGTTATATTGCCATTCCGAACATGCGAGCTACTTTGAATGCGATTTTCCTCTCTGTACTACTTCTAATAGGGGTAAGTTTAGCAGCCAACATAAACACATGTCAAGTTATAGATCAACCCGGCATTTACAACGTCGTGGAAAATATCAACTCAACAGCAGATGCCTGTATAGTCATAGAAGCAGATAATGTAACTCTAGATGGCCATGGACATACTATTATAAGGGGAGAAGGTGGAGGAGACACACCCTCTGGCATAAAGATTATAGGAGACCCTTTGAGGCGAAACATAACAATAAAGAACATCTCCGTCAAGGGCTTTTACAGGGGAATATGGGTGACCTCCAATTATGTAACCAACCCACAGACATGGGACACAGTGTCAAAAGCCGAGATATCATCTATAAACTTCACAAATATAACCTTTGATAACTGCGGTTATGGCATTTATCTAGACAAGTACATAAACCATAACCAGATAAGTATAACGCATGTGAGGAATATACGGGGACAAATAGAAAAGAACTTCGCCCTCATATATGCAGAAGAAGGAGCTTCTAACATTCACATAGAAGATGTGAAGGGAGAGTATATATCCACAGTCATTCAAATGAACAAAGCCTCTAACGTCAGCATATACAGATTAACTGCCCTAGATTCAACATCAGCTATATCCATAGATGGTGGAGAGAAAATAAACATTGCTCATATATCAACATCCAATGTTTCTTTCCCTATAACCCTACGCTCTTCAAAGAACATAATCATACGCAATATCAATCTCTCAAAGGAATTAAAAAGAAGTTTAGGCCTATACGGCGTTGAAAATGCTGTGATAAGCAATATACACCTCTCTTCTGCTGATGATGGTATATATGTGAGCAGCCATTCCAAAAACGTAGAGATATCTAACTGCACAGTTGAGGATGTAGATTCAATAGGTATAGCGATACTAATTTTCTCCACCAATATATCGCTGAACAATATTAAGTTCATCAGGAACAATAAAGGTCTCGTCATCCAACAAGATGTGTCAAACGTGAATGTAACAAACATCTACTTCTCAAACAACCGATACACTCTTAATATTTCAATGGGCGTCTCGAATGCAACAATCGAAAACGCGGAGATAATCCACACGACCGAAAACGCCATAGAGATGAATGATACTGTAAATGTTTCAATGAAGAACATATCTATAAGAGAGGGAAAGAAAGGCGTATTCACAATATGGACAGCTTTCTCCACTTTCGAGAATATCTCCATCATAAACTGCGATTCTGTCGGCATGGAGTTAATCAATAGCAGCAACAACAGCCTTAAAGACATATACATTGACGGAGGCACTTACGGCCTTGTCTTAACCAATTCCTCAAACAACACAATAATTAACTCAACGGCCTGCGATACTGACATGATGAGTATTGCTTTTGAAGGCACGTCCGCAAACAATAAGGGTTACGGCAACACATGTGACGGCTTCGGAGAAGTTAAAGAAAATCCTTCTTTTAGGTTTTACACTAGACCCTGCGGACCACCAATAAGAATTCTGCTAACCATAATTAAGAAGGAGGCAGCCTCAGGTAATATTCTTCTGAGTGCTAACGTCTTCGCAGAATCTGATAGGCCTAAGATATCTACAATATCCGTCAGCGTATTCCAAGACGGCAAGGAGGTTAAGACAAAGACATGTACTGGTGATAATATACATGTGTGTAATTATAGGTTCTATGCCGAGGATGGAAGCTCGTATGAAATCCAAGCTAGGGCTTGCTTAGACACAGGAAGATGCAACTCCACAGCCCTTCAAAAAGTGTGGATCATCTCGCACAATGAATCGGCTGTTCCAAATAGCAATCATAATGCTCAAGAGGGGGAACAAGAGGATTGGATATCCAACATAGTCTCAGCCATAATATCCATAATAAGCGAGTTGATCCAGCAGGCACTAAACCAATATTAAGAAGCTCCCAAACAATTAAAAACACTTCGCCACACAATGTAATTATGGTTGAAGAAAGAAAATCCGTTGAGAAAAAGCAAGAAAAAAAGGAGAAACAACCCAAAGGCTTCAATGACCAACAAACTATGGAAGAAAGGCCGCCCAGCGACTATGAGAAGTTCAGTGAGCTAAGGGCTTACCGCGGAATCAAAGACAAAAAAGGCATTAATGAAGAAGAATCTGTTTCTGAGATACAAAACAAAAAAGACACTAATGAAAAAGAGCCCGAATCAATCTCTGAAATACTAAAGATGCTGAAGAAGAAGTATAAGGAGGACTTGAAAGAAGAAACAGATAAGGATATGGAGGATAGCGGCGAGAGATGGTTGGGCTAATTCGAAATTCACCCACCAACGGCCTCGAAGCGCTTCCAAGCCCACTTGTAGATAAGCTTGCTAGCGATAATTAGAATAGCAACAACGACCAAGCCGGGAAGAAGTAGTGAAACATCTCCTGTTGCGAATACCTTGGCCGGAACAGCGGCGGCGAATATTACTGAGTAAACGAATGTGAAGAAAAACTTCAATGCGCCTTTCGTCTCTGTTAATGGAAGCATGCCCTCATCTATGAGCGACCAATTGAAGCTCACCAAAGCATCGGCACCCCTATCAAAGGCTAATACAAATGCAAAGATTGTGTAGTTCATCAAGAAGAGTATAATTAAACCCAAAACAGACGCTAACAAGTAGGGTAGAAGGTTTTGAGGCTGCAAATAGAGGATAAAACTTAAAGCCAATATATTAATCAAAATATGAATAACCTCTTGTATGTCATAATATCTATTCATCATGTACATGATTGGATGCACGGGTTTGGTTAAAACCGTCGAGAGCATTGCCTTTTCTTTTGGGCTCGACGCCATACTCAGTAGGGATGTCAATCCTATGAACACTAAGATGTCGCCGATGAAGTTAAATGTGAGGGTTAAAACAGCGAGAGACATAAACGACCAACCGTTGAATGGAGTTGTGCCCTGATTCGTAAGGTAGTACCATAAATATAAGCTTATAAGATTTAGAAAGCCCGTTACCACTATATAAACCCATTCGATAGCGTACTGATTTGCTTTCTCAATGCCAATTTTGAACAGCAAATAGGAAATCTTAGCATGCTTCGCTATGGATTTAATCGCTCGCTCGAGTAGCATATTATCCACCTTGTGCCTCAAACTTCTTCCAACCTTTATGGTGTATGTAATAGCCCATAATGAAGAATGCTATTGACCAAAGGCCCAAGTTTAAGTAAGCGCTCCAGGGGATTACGCCCTGCAATACAGCCATTGTTATAGAGTAAAACCTATTCACGCAGGGAATAGCATTCAAAATCCTAAACGCCGCTGGATTGAGTAAAGCAAGGGGAATTAACTTCCCGCCGAGTATAGCACCAGACCAAGATAATATGGAGCTAAAACCCCACAGAGAATAAAAATAATAAGCCAAGCCCGTTATCGCGTATGTGATTGCCAAATCGAACAAAAAGACAATGGGGAGCGATACCAAAACTATGCTTAAATTTATATTGACGCCGATTAAATGAAGCCAGATATAACCTATTGTTATATTCACGGTCAGCGTGCCTAATAATCTGCCCAATTCTTTCATAGAAATTTGTAAAAACACGCCAATAGGCCTCGTAAGGGACATATCCCAACCTTGTCTAACGAATGACTCAAACCTTCTAATAATCAGCCGCCTGTAATAGCCGCTGGGGATGAGAAGCGTGATGGCTATGAAATATGGGGCTGAATCTGTGTAGCCGAGCTGAGCCCATATCATCATTAGCACAACGGCTTTAATCAACGAGAAGCCGATATCGCCTAAAACATTGCCCCCAAAGTTGGTATAAACTTTGAAGCCCAATTTGAGCGACGCGAGACTGTTCCGTAGGGTTGCGAAGACCATTAGAGATGATTTATCGAAGGGTTTTATAAAGTTATTTTCGCCATTCGACTCATTGTTAGGTCTCTCTGTCAAGGGAAAACAGGTTTAGTAAGTGTAAGAGGCTACAGAAAGTGTTATAAAGATAATCCTTGAAAGGACTTTATGGTTATTTCCGTAAAGAACCTTAACAAAACTTTCAATGTCCCTGCCGGCAGATGGCTCTTCCTGCCGAAATGGAAGAAAGCAAAGGTGCTTAAAAACATAAACTTCGCCATTCGAAAGGGCGAGTTTGTCGCCTTATTGGGGCCTAATGGCGCAGGAAAGACTACAACGACAAAGATTCTAAGCGGCGTATTAGTGCCAGACGAGGGAAGCGAAGTGAGCGTCCTCGGCTACACGCCGTGGCAGAGAAAGGAAGCCTTCCTTAAACGCATCGGCGTTCTCTTCGGCAACCGCTCAGCCTTGGAGTTCGATGTCCCTGCCATGGACACGCTCCTCCTCTTCAAGGAGATTTACGAGCTAGATGAAAAATTCTTCAAGAAGCGTGTAAAGTTCCTCTCCACGCTTTTAGGCGCTGAACAGCTCTTGGAGATGCCCGTGAGGAAAATGAGCTTTGGACAGAGGATGCGCGTCGAGCTTTTAGCGACATTTCTCCATAAGCCAGAACTCGTCCTATTGGATGAGCCAACAATAGGTCTCGACCCCGTCGTAAAAAATGATGTAAGGCGCTTCCTGAGAAAGATAAACGAGCTGGAGAAAACGACGATAATTCTAACGACGCACAATATACAGGATGTCGAATACCTCTGCGAACGCAGCCTCCTCTTAAAGAACGGTGAGCTCGTGTGGGACGGACCGACTGCTGAGCTCAAAGAGAAGTACGCGACCTTTAAGCATGTGGAAGCTGTTGTGGCGAGAGTAAAAAATAAGAGAAAAGCATCTGCTGTTATGAAAAAGTATAAGCTCAAAGACACAGAGAATGTTCTAAGGGGGAAGATAAGCAGAAAACAGCAAATAGCGTTTGTGAGAGACCTTCTTAGTGCTTATCAATTAGCCTCGTTGAATATAAGGGAGCCTGAATTGGAGGAGATTTTGTATAAGCTTTATAATGAATAGCACAACACATTAGACGTTGTAAAAAGCCTGTGAAGGTAAAAAAGAATAAAAAGCATATCGAGTAATCTTTTAATTCTTTTTGTTCAACACCCCTTGTGGAAAAGAATGCTGGTTTCTTAACCAAGGAGTGGAAGAATTTCCTTCGCATATCCCTCAAACTCCTCATAATAGGTATAATACTCCAGATTTACACTATGGTAGGAAGTAGAGAAAGCAACGATGTCTATTGGATAAAACACCTTGATGTGCACTTTGATAACAAGAGCCATACCGTTACGGAGACAGTAGAGTATTATGTTAACCTCATTAGTGTAAAAGAGTTATTTAGGGAATACCCTACGGACAGACATCTTTTGGATTTGTGGTGTAGTAACGGGCTGAAACCAGAAGTTGTGGTGGATAAAAATTATACCTACGGCAATGATAATGACGCAAGATACCTTGTTTGCAAGAGTGATAGATACTTAGAGCCAGGTGTTTACACACTCAGAGCTGTATATAAGATGCCAAACGCTTCATATATTACGTGGAAACTGTATGGGGCAGAAGACCCTTTTGTCGAAGAAGTAACCTCGAACGGAGATATATCGCCAAAAATGTACTTTGGCTCTGGATATATTGTTGCTTTTTATCCTCACATCCATTTGTATGATTCAATCATGGCGTTTATAATCAATATCACGAGTCAAATGAGTATGTGGGCAAGCATAATTAACCCAGTCCTCTTCATACTCCTGTTGTACTATGTATATAGGAAATATGGGGTTGAATATAAAATTGATACATTATCCCTTCCAGAGGTACTTCACACACCTCCGAGTGATAGGCCAAGCTATGATGTAGCTCTATTTTTTACTCCCTCGCCAGGTTACAATGAAAATGTAGCAAACGCTATGTCTGCTCTCATAATAGAAGCCATCGTCCGAGGCGCTATGAAATTGGAGGGCAAAAGGCTCAAACTCATTAACCTACAAAAAATGGAGACAAACGACCCCACCATATTGAAAATCCTTGAGAGGTTGGATGGAAAAAACATAGAGATGATAGATGACCATGATGCTGAATATATACGGCATTTATTGAAAATGCACTACGCCTCTGTTAACAATAAGGAGAATATCTACTCAACCAAAGGTCTTGATTACTTTATAGGTATGAGTTTCAAAATTATGGTTGGGAGCTTCGCCGCAGTGTTTATAACGATTCCCTTAGCAATGATTGGTGTAATTCTACCATATTACTTCCTCAATCTATCTTTTATGAGCCTTATAGCCAGTATCGTGGTGTGTCTTGACACAGGCTATCTTTTAGGGAGGTATGCAACACCCAAAGTCATTAAGGAAAAGCTCTTGTGGGAGCGATTTGCCAAATTACTCGGAGATGAAAGTCTTCTTACCAAATATGGGCCAAAGGACACGTATATGTGGGGTATGTGGCTAGCATACGCCTATGCTTTTAGGATTCCGAAAGAAAAAATTCTCAAAGTCGTCGATGAAGTAAAGCCGGAGTTCAAAAAGATAGGTATATCCTCTGAGAGTGTAGATACTGTTTCAAGCTTTGCTTCAAACCCAGTCTTCAAAAGGAGGTTTGGAGACCCTGTACGAGGAGGCTTCCTCTTAAACACCACAGGTATATAAATCTAATTGGAGAACACATTACTCAGAATTCCTTATAAGCACAACGATATTCCCCCTGCCCTTCTTTATGCGCTTCACGATGCCGTAGCTTTCAAGCTCTGCCAATGCAAGGCTCATCTTTGCCTCGCTCCAATGCAAGAGCTGGCGGAGTTCCTTCTGCGTCGCCCTGCCGTCGTTGTCCTTTAAAGCCGTTATTATGAGCTTTAAATCCTCGCTGAGTTCCCTATCTTGGCTTTTCATCAGTTCTTCATCGCGAAGCCCTGCTTTTTCCTCACGAGGCTTTTTGTATATAACCCAATATAGAATTAGAGCCAATGCTAATACGAGAATTCCCCCGCCTAGCCAATAAACACTGTTGTCTTGCCCTTCGTTTTTTGCGCTGTAAGTTATATTCATGTCTATGTCGCCAAAGTCTGCTGGTGGGCTTAAATCGGGCAGTGCTATAAAATCCAGATGATATGTGCCGTCAGCAGGCACAGATATGTTTTCGCTGTCGTAGAGGTACTCTCGCCCATCGAAACAGGTTACATTTACGACATAATCGCCTTCCGTTAGGTTGATGGAGTAAGTGGAGTTGCTAAGCACAATCCTCTGCATGGGTGTTGTGTTGATTGTTAGGACACATTTGGAGAGGGGCTCCAAACCAGGGTCATAAACACTACCTTCTAGGACGGCTGAAAAAGATAGGGGTACTAAAAGCAGCAGGATGATAAGAAAAGTTCTCACAGTAAAGCATTCGTTAGGTGTTTTTAAATAAGTTTCGGTGAGTGTGGGTAGAATTCTTTTGTTTAGGAAATAATTAATTAGCTCTTATTTTCGATCACCAATAAATACCATATTTATCTGAGAAGCGGCCTGAAAGAATTTGATTGGCATGAGCCTCCCCTTCCACATTTTTAGCCAGTATAGAAAAAAGTGTAATAATGCCTCGAAGCTTGTCCTCTCTTTTCTCAGCTTCTTTGAGAACCACTCTATCGATATCCTCTTCATAAGGCAGCATCCTATAAGCATAACCTATAAGCGAAAGCCAAGTTTCAAAATCCTTGGAAGAGAGCTCTCTTATCATCTTATATGTCAGATTATCCGCCAAATTAATAACTTCATCAGCAAAATCTATAGCTTTTTTAGGTTGGTGCATCAATCCATATGTATTATCAAGAAGATACTCTGCTTTTTTAGTCAATTCTTTGAGATTACTCTTATCTTTATCAATGAGAGGCTCAGCATCTACTTTTCTAATAGCCTTTTCTCTGCCTTCTTCTAGCGCATCCAATAACTCTCTGAGGGCAGGCTTCTTCATTCTTTGCATGTATATTTAAGTGGTGAGTAAGGTTTAAAACGGCTTATCTCTACAACCACTGGATTTGTAATTAAGAGGTTGTAAGCTGGTGGTTTAGAGGAAGGGGAGTGCTAGGATTTTTTTCTTTGAGCATTATATATAGCGCTCTAATAAAGGCAGCTAGCTTCCCTCCATTTAGCCGCTTTTTCACAGAGTTTATCGTTAACATGTGTTATCTCTTTGCACAACTCCTTATACGTTTTTCCTTTAACTTTTATAACCATATTATCACTGTTTATCTTTATCCTCCACGAAGAGCTCTTCACCTATTTTATATAACCAACCACCTCCTAGCACACCTCCAAGTATCTTAAACATAGCCTCGAAGACTGGAACTATCGGATCAGAACTTGGCCCAGACAGCAGGTATGCGACATAGAAGGCTACTGCAGCACCACCAAATAAAGAAGCCTTTACACCCCCTTTATCGTAAAGAAGAAGCCTGAATGCCTTTCCCGGCAGCTCCTTTAACTCTTTCAGCACGTTGTGGCGCTTCTCTGCTTTGATCTCCTCTTTGATTTGTTTCTTTATCTCGCTGTGCTCGAGCTCAATGGACTTTTCTACCACATGCTTTAAGGATTTATCGACGAAAATTTTGTCCCCCGAGTTCTCCAGCTCCACAACAATCTTTCCTTTTATGTTTTGTTGCTCATCCATCACATCTTCTACTTCTGACAAAAGCTTGTAAGCCAGCAGCTTCTTCGGCAGCTGCTTTTCCTTCTTGGCTTTTGCCTCCTTCTTCTTGAAGAGTTTAATCCTCATGGTATCACCCAAAGAGGAAGCTCCGCGGGGATATATAAAAATTACGAAAGGGTTTTTTGACATTTTTCCTCAAAAGTTTTGCGCACCCATTTCGAAAAAGGGTGCAACTAAAATAAATTAATCCTCAAAGCCAATAAGGATTATGAAAACCACACTTCTATCAACGCCATGCGAATCGAGAAGAAGGTTTGGCCTAAATACTTTGAGTTAATAAAAGCAGGGAAGAAAAGCTTCGAAGTGAGATTAGCGGATTTCGACGTTGAGGAAGGAGATATTCTAGTGCTACGCGAATGGGACCCTGATAAAAAGGCTTATACAGGGAGAGTGCTGGAAAAGAAAGTTGTTTATGTAACGAAGGCCAGGGATTGGAAATTTTGGCCCAATGAGGCGGTGGAAAAATACGGTTACCAAGTTATAGGGCTGGAAATGTGTAGCGAGGGAAAGAATCAAAGGTGATATGTGTTTTATTTATTGGTTAAAACGCTTCCTTTTAAAACTTTATTATTAACAATATAGCGGTGCACACATAAAAAATGAGGGGTTAAAATGGCAGGCAAAAACAAAACCACAGCCAAGATAAGCAAAGAAGACTATAAGCGAATACGAGCGAAGATAAGGGTGAAGTTAGGAGCGTATAAGATAAATCCCGACAAAGCGGAGAGCTATTTAGAGCGATTTAAGGGCTTAAACATTGCGAGGATGGGTGAGGAAAGGGTTGACTCACTCATAAGAGAGGAGGCTGAGAAGAGCGAAGACCCTTCTGTGCTTTTTGAGCTGGGTGTGATTAGCGAGAGTCATATAAAATGGGAAAATGAGAAAGCAGTTATAGACGCTATGCTCATATTCACTGAAGAATTAAAGAGGCGAGGAAAGCGGATTGAGGAGATAACTACCTATGACCTTTATAGTACTGGACTTAGTAAATTAATAGATTCTAATAATATGTATAGCCTTCTGAAATTAGTTAAGCCTGACTTAAAGCCATGGCAGCTTAGTAGGGTTCCTGATGGCTATTGGGATAATCCTGAGAATGTGAGGGAAGCAGTTGAGTGGCTTGTTGAGGAGATGGCTAAGAAGGGAAAGAAGATTGAGGAGATAACCCAACAAGATTTTGAGGATATGGGTCTTGGGACATTAGTAGTTAAATATAAAAAAGCTGAATTGTTGAGGATGGTTAAGCCGGATTTAAAGCCGTGGCAACTCATCAGAGTCCCAGAAGGTTATTGGGATGACCTTAAATATGTGAAAGAAGCTGTTGAGTGGCTTGTTGAGGAGATGGCGAAGGAGGACAGGAGTATTGAGGAGATAACAACACAAGATTTTGAGGATATGGGCCTTGGGACATTGATAACTAAATATAAAAAAGCTGAATTGTTGAGGATGGTTAAGCCTGATTTAAAGCCCTGGGATTTAAGCCAAGTTTCTAAGGGTTGTTGCGAGGATCCTAAGAACATGAAAGAAGCTATTGAATGGCTTGTTGTGGAGATGGTTAAGAAGGGAAAGAAGATTGAGGAGATAACTACAAAAGATTTCATTGATATGGGTCTTGGGAGACTTCTTAATATACATAAAATCTATGATCTGTTGAAGATGGTTAAGCCTGATTTAAAGCCATGGCAACTTAAAAATGTTCCTTCAGGTTATTGGAACAATCGTGAATACGTTAAAGGAGCTGTTGAATGGCTTGTTGAGGAGATGGCTAAGAAGGGAAAGAGTATTGAGGAGATAACTACAAAAGATTTCATCGATATAGGTTTTGGGACATTGATAATTAAATACAAAAAAGCCGAGTTGTTGAGGATGGTTAAGCCTGACTTAAAACCTCATGAGTTGAATAAGGTTCCTAATGGTTATTGGGAGGATCATGAGCATGTGAAGGAGAAGGTTAAGCAGTTTGTTGAGGAAATGGCTAAGAAGGGAAAGAAGATTGAGGAGATAACCCAACAAGATTTCATTGATATGGGTCTTGGGACATTAGTAGTTAAATATAAAAAAGCTGAATTGTTGAGGATGGTTAAGCCGGATTTAGAATTACGGGAACAAAGTAAGGTTCCTAATGGTTATTGGGATGATCCTAAAAACGTTAAAGAGGCTGTTGAGCGGCTTGTTGAGGAAATGGCTAAGAAGGGAAAGAAGATTGAGGAGATAACTAACAAAGATTTTATTGATGCTGGCCTTTCAGGATTATTAAGCAAATACAGAAAAGATGAATTGTTGAGGATGGTTAAGCCTGACTTAAAACCTCATGAGTTAAATAAGGTTCCTAATGGTTATTGGGAGGATCATGAACATGTGAAGGAAGAGGTTAAGCAGTTTGTTGAGGAAATGGCTAAGAAGGGAAAGAAGATTGAGGAGATAATTGCAAAAGATTTCATTGATATAGGTCTTGGGAGACTTCTTAATATACATAAAATCTATGATCTGTTGAAGATGGTTAAGCCTGATTTAAAGCCATGGGACTTAAAGCACGTCACAGCCGGTTATTGGAATGATCCTAAGAATGTAAAAGAAGCGGTTGAGTGGTTAGTTAATGAGATGGCAAAAGAAGGGAAGAAGATTGAGGAGATAACTGTCCAGGATTTCGTGAACAAAGGTCTTGGTGGATTAGTAATCAAATACAAAAAATCTGAGCTTCTGAAAATGATAAAAGAATAAAAAATTATAAAGAGTATTTGGCTCGAATCTCCTTTTGTTTCTTAATCCTTTCACGCAATGGAAGTGTGTACTGTAAAGAGATCTCCGCAGCAATTCTTTGCCCTTCTGCATCACTTTCCAATTGAGGCGCTATAAATTCACGAGTTCTCTCCACTATATCATTATATAATTCTTCAGGATTAGGATACATCGTTAAGTATTCCTCCAGCACTGAATAGAAGGGATAGGTTGAAAGTGAGCTTTTAGCCTCATCGATGCTTATACTTGGATTTTTTCTCTTCAATTTCTTAAACTCCTCTACTGATTGTTTCAATGCCAGCACAGTCAACTCAATCACAGCATCATGGGATAAATAAAGGCTTATATCTCCCTTCTTAGAGAGAAAACTAAAATCGCCTTTTTCAACATAATTTTTTATAGTTTCTTCATCATCCAGCTGAGCATAATTCTGAATTAGAACATTTGAGGGTTTAATTAGGATGGCTGCAAGCTTCCACATATTCCTCTTATCTGCAAAGTCCTCCACATTCTTCAACAGGAGACCCTCCGCATCTGAGAAGTAGAAGGGATTGCCCAAATTTTTGTCTATTTCTAATGATTCTCCTTTTCTCCAAACCATATCCTCTCTGAGAGCATGTCTTATAATAACAAGGGGCTTCACCTTTGAGATATTTCTTATCTTCTTGATGAGCTTGACATTATTTTTCTCTTTAAGGAAATAAAGCATTGTAGCATATATCGTTAGGTAATTATTGAATTTCACGCCATCTATTTGCCCTATATATGTCCTCATAGCCAGCGTCAGCAGCTCTCTTTTGAGTTCCTTAACAGTTTCCCTAATCAATTTCTTATCCTTTTTGCCAGCGGATTTTTTATTGTCGATATTCTCCAATACACTCAATAAAATTTGAATCTGATTGCTACTCTCAATATGTCCTATAATCCTTGCGGACCTATTAGCCAAATCCACTGAAATATTATCATCGCTTGAATAAATCTGCTTGCCGAGCTTGCTTTTCTTCACCCTCTCTATAAAGCTGTTTAACAAAGTATCTTCTTTATCCTCACGTAAGATGAATGCTATTGACAAAATATCCTTTGCAACATTCTCAAAGTTTATTCTACTTCGCCTCATGACCTTTCCTTCAGAATCTTCTACAATCTCTTTTTCTTCCCAATCAAGATACTTTTTGTTTTTAGAGCTTTTATTATAGCGTATCTCAGCACCTTCTAGCAACAACTTCAATGCTTCTTCCTTAATTTCCTTGTTATCGGAATATTTTAATATATTATATATTCCTATTAGCACCGTCTGAAGCTTCAGCTTCTTATCAGGATGCGCGTTCATAATCTTTTTAACATCTATTGTTGGGCCATCTTCAGGAATAATTTCATAACCACCGTCTTCGACTTTGATGCCAAACTTCCTGAATATCTTCGCATACTCTGGAACGCGCGATAGAACAATTAAATGCGGTTTATATACCAGCAAACTTTCCAAGTCGCTCATATTTATATTTCCATCAAAATCTTTGGATAGGGCTTTGAGGTACTTCTCCACCTTGCTCTTGCTTATATCAAAAAAACTGTTCTGATTTGTTAGATTGTCTTGCTTATCGTCGTTTTGGGCAATCTCTGTCATAAGATTCAACCAATCTTCTGCAAGCACATCATTTACAAATTTATTGGACCTCTTATGCACTTTGTAATCTTTAGATGTTAAGATTTTCACCAATCTGGCAGCTAAAAATGATAGCTCTTCTTCCTCACTTATCTCCTCTACTTCCATACCTAAAACATTGTCCTCATCAAAACCATCATTTACCGTCATCTTTTCCTCCTTTTTCGTTTTCTTGCCTTCCGTTCCCTCGACAACAGCCTCCTTTTTACCCTCTTCTATTGCCTCAACTGGAGAGGTTTCTTGGCTCTCAATAACAACTTCATCTCTTAATTCAACACCATCAGATACAATAGGCGTGAGATCTTCATATTGGTGAAGCTGCTCATCACTTATATTTAATATTTCTAGAAGATTAGTTATAAACTCATCGCGAGCTCCTTTGCTGGAAATATATGCAAGTTCCTTTAAGAAAAGCTCGTTCTTTCTGAAACCCTCCAAATCATTAATAAGATTATAGGAG
>JALWQW010000006.1 GCA_026982895.1 Microcaldota archaeon
ATTAACAATTTAGCCTCCTCAATCATCTTTTGATCTTTAGAGTTTTGAGCCATGAATTCTGCAGAGTAATCGATAATACCTTTACAAGACCTATGATTGATTTTTAGAGTTTGTTCTTCATAAGCTTCGGAAAATTTGTGGAAGTTCGCTAAACTACCTCCCTGAAAACCAAATATGCTTTGTTTAGCATCACCAACGAGTATTAATTTTGTGTCTTTCCCTTTGCCAACATTTGCTGCCATCTCTGCTACTTTACCTTCCAATATATTTGCATCTTGCAATTCATCTATAAAAACATAGTCATACTCAAAAACAGTATCCTTATGTACTTGTATAAATTTAAACAGCATATCAGTATAATCTATAAAGTTCTGCTTAGCCTTGTATTCTTCATAACCTTCATAAACTGCTATGAGGTGATCATACAAGTTAGCAGCGTCTATAAACTGAGATTCAGTATTCTTATTATTAGAAAGCTTTTCTTTGATTTTGGATAAAATTTGCTCTTTATTATCTCTTAACTGTTTAGGCGTTATTCCATAACATCTAAGATAATCTATATTGGAAACAATTGCAGATAGTTGATTATTCAATATGTATGTATCACCATATGAATAAACGCCTTTATCTAATAAAAGCTTATAGAAGATGAATGATTTAAGAGAAGGATCTATGAGCCTAAATGAATCTCTATCTAATCTACTCAACGCAAATGAATGGAAAGTATGAACTTCGACTTCTGCACCTTTTATATTCAGTTTCTCTAATAAACGATCGCGTATTTCTTGTTCTGCTGAAGTTGTGAATGTTATGGCTAATATTTTTGAAGGCTCAACACCATGTTCAATTAATGAAACAATGCTATTTACTATTTCAGTCGTTTTACCTGTACCTGGGCCTGCTCGAATTAGTTTGCTTTTTATGGACATATGAAAATTAGAAACATGAGGTTTAAATATTTAATCCCAAAGAAGATTAAGAATGTAAGAAGATGTTCTCCTAATAAAATATGGTCAAATGTGCTTATATATAACCATTTTTAAACCCTTCTGAATATATATTATATGGTGATATTATGCCTGCTCCAAGCAAAGTAATTGAAGAGATCAATAATATGTCAATCGACGAGCTTAAAGAGATGGTAAAGGAGAGGATAAAGGAAAGGAATTATTTTTTCTTGGAAACCCTTTATTTAGAGGGAGAAATTAAAGACTCTGAAAAACGATATATTATATTAACAGAAAGTGTTGAAGAAATGAAGCCAAAGAATTTATGGGAATATTTTGTAGAGAGTAAAGGAGCCTTATTAATGCAAGGATATTATACTCAACTTTTAGAAGAAGTAGAAAAGGATGAAAATGAATACAAAAAGGATGTTGTAGATAGAGAACTGCGATTATGGGAGGATTATCTGTTAGATAGAGAAGAAATATCTTCTATTATAAAGGAAGGTATCTTAAAAAGAAGAAAAAATAGCAAAACGAATGACAAGAACGAGCTTATTGAAAAGGGACAAAAAGTTGCTGGAAAGATTGAGCAAAATATTAAGGAGAAAAGAAAGATAAAAGATAAATTGAAGACGCTATTAAAAAAAGAAATAAAATTGCCATTCAGTAAGAAATAAAGGAGATATTTATGAAAAAAAGTATTATCGGATTAAGCCTTATGGCTCTTGTTATGTCTGCTGAGACTGGTTGGATGCTCCACAAAAATTATAAAGCAAATAAGAGAGCGCAAGAACAAAAGGTTTGGGTTAACAAAGATGTTAAAGAAGAGAGGCATAGCACGCTTCTAGCGTCTAATAGTATAAATATAGATACTTCGCAGATATTGTATAATGAAGCTCTGAAGAAAAGTAAGAAACTATGGGAGGTTTTCGGCGACGAATGTGGAGATTTCCCAGAACAATATAACGAAGCTGATAAAAAATTAACATTGTTAAGAGCAGTAACCTTTGTGAAGATGATGAAAGAGAAATATAAAGATGATGAGGACAAAATATTTTATTCGGCACTAAAATATGGATTGTATTTAAGGCATTCTGAAGAGGAGGGTTTATGGCTAATTGTAGATAGGCCTAATTATTTTAACCTCCTTTGGGCGTACGAGTTCAAAAAGGATTGGGGGTTTTGACTTGCCGTTTAGATGTGGTTAGGGGATTTGTCAAAAAATTTTCTCTAAATATTTATTAAAGAAAAAAGAGATCCAAGTATATGGAAAAAATTCATATAATACCTAAGTACAGTGAAGACAAAAGCAAAACTGTGGGTAAAGAGAATATTAAAAAAGTTAAGCAAAGGGGAGGAAAATTGGAGTTTACAGGAGCATACATTCATTTAGCTCCGATATGTAATTTTAACTGCAAAGGTTGTTTTGTGAACAAAATACAAACCTCGTTAAAAGGAGTTGAGCCAAAAATAGAGAGAAGTATAATGAGGCTAAGCTTTGAAGATATCACAAGAATTGTGGATTTTGCAAAAGATAGAGGTGCTGAAAGTATAATCTTTGCTGGCGCGGGTGAGCCTCTTTTAGACCCAGAATATGATAGGATACGAGGATATATACACGAAAAAGATCTGCAAATAGTACTATTTACAAATGCCACACAAATTAAAAATATAAAGCGAGCTAAAGAACTGTTATTAGATGGACCTGTTATAGCTAAATTGTACAGTCTTGAAGAAGAAATTTACGATGAGTTAGTAGGTGTAAAAAGAGCCTTCAAAGAAACAATGGCGGGTATTGAAAAATTAATTGAGGCTAAAAAACAACTCGAAGAAGAGGGATTTGAGGTAACGCTTGGTGTCGATTCATATATCTCAAAAGCAAATAAAGAAGGTTTAAAAGATGTGCTGCGATTCTCTAGAGAAAATCAGATAATACCTTATTTTGAAGCATTCATCGAAATAGGTCAACCGAGAGAGCTTATTGATCAGCTCAGCTTAACAGAGAAGGAGCTTGTGGAGACATTTGTTGAATTAGCAAAGATTGATGAAGAAGAGTTTGGGATAAAAACCCCTATTTATCCAGGGTCTAGAAATTATGGGCAAGAGCCATGCTTTAAATCAACACATATGTTCAATGTGAGGGATAATGGGGATGTTTTTACATGTGTTTGTACTCTAAGAAAAGTAGGGAATATATATGAGTATAAAGATCCTTACAAAGCCCTTGACAGGATATTCGATGTAAATAATCCCAAACTCCTTAGTCATATGCGATGTGACTTGTGTTCAAAGCGAATCAATCCACGTTTACTCAGGGAGATAAAGAGAAAGGATTTAAAAGTTGTGAATATAGATAACTGATGTGCGTATCTGTATAAGCGGAGATGTGGCAGTTGGAAAAACAACTATTGCAAAGGCTTTGGCAGAGCGTTTAAATTTGCCTCTTATCAGCTTAAAAGATTTTGTAGAGGAGGAGAAATTAGCAGAAGGCAGAGACGAGGATTTTGATGCTGTAATAGTCGATGTTGAAAAGTTGCAGAGGGTATTGGAGGAAAAGCTGCCCAAAGACTGCATCGTTGAGGGACATCTTCTTGTCGAGTTTAAGCTTAGCGACGCCGTGCTCGTCCTCGTAGAAGGCAAGGCAAAAACGCTCTACGAACGCATGAAGGCGCGCGGATATAGCGAAAAGAAGATTGAGGAAAACCTCATAGCCCACCACCTCAACTACTTTGAGGAGCGTGCTAAGGAGGTATGGGGCAGCTATATTATCATGGAGAATAAAGGCAGTATTGAAGAAGTAGTTGGGGAAATCTTAAAGAGACTAAAAGTATGATTAACGCAACTTATAATTTTATAAGTTTCATTGGTTGAACAACCCATGGACACTCCCATAGCCAAGCACCTAAAGAAGCAAGCGCAAGTAGAAGTAGCACTCATCCAAGACGAAGTGCTCTAAATGTTATACAAAATAAATGAAAGGCTTGTTCTCCATGGAGGGACAGCCAGCCTAATCAGTTGAGACAGCCCCTCTTTATCACAGGCTCCACATCAGCTATCCATGCCACGCCGCTTATGTGAGGGAAAAGGTTTAAAGGCCTCAATTTATGTAAATTATTCAAATAGCCCTTCTAAAGCTTTCATAAGTTCATGTGGATCAGTATAAACATGGACGCCATCTTCTGTTACCTTCAATAGTCTCCTAACAGTCTGAATAAATTTTTTAGGATTTCTGGCAAAGAGCTCTGACAAGTTTGAAGAGAACAATATGTGTAAAAAGTCTACAGAACCCTCATTAACAACTTTGGCGAGGGTCGCGATCTCATTAGAATACTTAACGAAGAAGTTGGGCTTGCTGGATATTATCTTAAATATATCGCTGGCTCCTTCACCTGCAGCCTCAGAAAGAATCACGAATGCTTTAGTTATTTCCTCTGGATTAGTAAGAAATGCTTTAGCTATAGTGGGATTAGAAAGGGCATCAAATGCTTCTTCAACTGCATTCACATATTTAGTGGAAGCTTTAGCTATCGAGGCAAATGCTTTGGTTATTCGTTGAGGATTAGCAAGGAAGGCTTTAGCCAAGATGGGGTTGGAAAGATCAGAAAGCGCTACTATAGCTGCATCATGATTCGGTGATAATTTTTTGAATAGATTAATGAGCGCTTTACTTACTCTCTTAGGGTTCTCCAAGAATGCCTTGGCAAAAGGATGGCTGGATAACAGCTCAAATACAAGGTAAGTAGGTCCTCCTATCACATTAGCAATCTTAAGTATCTCTTCGGGATACTTCAAAAACAATTTCGAAATTTTAGGTAATTCTTTGAAGGCATCCACCACTCCATCGCTGGTGGCAGCTTCAGCGAGTTTCTTGAGCAAAACCCCTACTTTGACAGGGTTTTTTATAGCAGCTTTAGCAATGGTGGGATCGGAGAGGACTTTTACAGCATAAGGTGCATACTCTCCTGTTACCTTGATTACGGTGATGACCTCATCAGGATATTTCATAAACAAGTTCTTGATATCCTTCAGTGCTTCAAATATTAGAGGTGTCTCACTTTTAGCGATCTTAGCAATTTCAACAAACTTCTGTGGATCCTTAAGGAATAAATCTCTGATCGGAGAAAGGGTTTTGATAAGATATACATTGCTAGTTCTTACTGCCTCAGTAATTGTAGCTAATTCATTAGAATTTCTTATAAGTAGGGCTGAGAGTTTAGGAGAAGTCGCCAAAGTTTCAAATAAATTAGTCACTGCATCCAACTTATCCCAGATACTTATAGCATTCCCTATCCCAGGTATTACTCCCCACTCACCCTCAGTGGCTTTAGCCATCCTTCTTAAACTAGAAACAACTTCACTCTTTACCTTCTCCAACGTAAATGAATTGGGTTTGCCAGCCTTTTGGGTATATCTAAAGTAGATAGCTCTAGAAAGTGCGTCTGATAACTGATGCACAACATGTATGCCATGGAGAATTCTTGCAACATCAGGAGGACGTGGAAAAACGCCAAAATACGTATGAACACGTTCTATGTTGGCAAATAAGATATGTAGCAATTCCTTTCTTATATCTTTTCTTAACTCCTCTATTTTCTCCTTAACCTCATCAACACTTTTTAGTTTCCTTTGAGGTGATTGAGATGTTATCTTCCTACTGTAGGTTTCAGGCGGCTTGGGTTCGGGTATCATACTGATTTGTGAGGGATAACATTTTAATTATTTATCTGCCAGCAGTGATCAAACCAGCATTGAGCACCCACTTTTAAAATCCTTCTTCCCTCTATTCAACCAATGACCCTCTCAAAGAAAGAAGCTCTTGCTCTAGTGGAAAAAGCTCAACGCAATGAGATAACCGAGCATTACATCTACTTGGCCTTAGCGAAGAATGCCGACGAACATAACAGGCAGATACTGGAAAGCATCGCCAAAGATGAGCTTCGCCACTACAACATGCTCAAAGGCATAACGGGCAAGGACTTCCAACCGGATAAGCTGAAGGTGTGGCTATACACGCTTTTGGGCAGAAGCTTTGGCTTCATCTTCGCTTTGAAGGCCATGGAGAACGGCGAAGGAGGAGCACAGCGCCTCTATGAAAAGATAAAGCATGCTTTTGCAGATGTTGCACCTATCATAAAGGACGAGGAAAAGCACGAGATGAAGATCCTCAACATGTTAAAGGAAGAGAAGGTCGAGTATGCGGGCTCAATCGTCTTAGGCTTAAACGACGCGTTAGTTGAGCTGACAGGTAGTATAGCAGGTCTCTCCTTTGCTTTGGGCAAGACGCGTCTCGTCGGCATAGCAGGGCTTATCATAGGTATAGCTGCTTCTCTTTCAATGGCTGCCAGCAGCTACCTCTCGGCTAAAGAGGAGGAAACAGAAAACCCACTAAAAGCCTCATTATACACAGGCCTTGCTTATATCTTGACAGTCGTGCTGCTCGTCCTACCTTACTTCATCTTGAACAGCGTAGCCATGGCTCTGCTTGCTATGTTAGGTGTAACCATATTCGTCATAGCTGCTTACACATATTACATGTCCATCGTCAAAGATGAGCCCTTTTTCCACCGCTTCGGTGAGATGGCTGCTATCTCCCTCGGCGTCGCGGCTATAAGCTATGCTATCGGCTGGCTGTTGAAGAAGTACGTTGGGGTTGATGTTTAGCATATGAGTCAGCAAGAACACTCCACATACTCTTTAATACCATATTTCTTCATTATATCTACAAAGCTACTATATGCCTTATCCATTTCTAAATTCAATAAGCTCGCCAAGCGAAGAAGGCTCTCCTCTGAAGATGCTTCTAATTCTATAAATTGAGGAATAATTGAATATGGGCCTAGAGGTTTATCAAACTCTATTCTCCCCAAGCCCTCAAGAAGGTAGGAAGTTCGTCTCTTCTCTATTCGAAGGAAACATTTTAAGCCAATAAAACACAGTTGTTTTTCCAAATGCTCCCTATCAGGGCCAAGTACTTCCCATTCATATTCTTCCGCAGAGGCATATCTCTCAATAGATCTATAGTATTTCATAGTCAACATCGTTGTTTTTTGGCCGCCAGAGAGTATTTCCCTCACACGGATCCACTTATGTGATTGAAAGGTGTTTCTATCCACAGCATAATAAGCAGTGTAAAGCTTGCCATCGAAGATCTTTTTAGCACCGAGCTCAGATAACTTCTTTAATATTAAGTCTTTATCAAAATCCACAAACTTGCTTTCCACTTCCATGTACATAAAGGAAGTATAAATGAGAAGAAATAAAAATCAACACATTTAAGCCTTCAATTTCCTCCTTCCTCACAACATATTCAATTTATATTAACTTTAAAGGATAAAAATATGTCCTCCAGAACAAATTAACTAAATAGAATAACCTTAAAAAATCTTTTTAGACATAAGTTATATTATGAGTGAATTAAAGTCAAAAAAGAAGAATATATTACAATCAAAAAATATAACGAAACAAAAAATCAATGCCAGCCCACTGACATCTAGAAGTATGAAGGAAGGAGATGAAAAGGATTTGACACCTATTTCAAAAGAGAATCTAATATTTCTTATACAAGCTTACATTATTAAAAAAATATTTTATAATGACAAAAACAACTATGCAGTTTTAGAATATCCTCCTCTAAAGATAGAAATGAGAGATTTAGGAGACTTGTTAAAATTCGAAGTAATAAATATATCTAATAATAAAAAGAAGGTTTATAAAATAAGAAAAGATGTTGTTCTAGAGCTCTTCAGAGTGAAAAATAAGTTATAGAGTGTTTTATAGCAAATTATATAAAATAAAAAGAAAAAACTGCTAGGACTAGTCAGGCAACATCCAGCTTGCCTTTAACGAAGTCCTCTGTTATCTGCCCAATGTTGTCAAGGTTGTAGCCTATGATGTATTCGACTTTTGCTTTAACGCTCTCGGGATCAACACCGTAAAGCTCTGCATTGACAATTTTGGGGTCGTTTATAGGCCTGCCAATCTGCGAGAGCAGGAAGACATCAACATTTTGAACTTCTGCTATTTCTTCCTCTATTTGCTTAGCCATGCGGAAAGCCAAAGCTGAATAAATCTTGCCTGTGTGTGTCACGGGATTTTTTCCAGCAGCAGCTTCAAGCGTCATAGGCCGCATAGGCGTTATCAAGCCGTTGATGCGGTTCCCTCTGCCCACACTACCATCATCGCCGGCTTCGATACTCGTGCCTGTAACTGTCAAATAAGGCGCTTCCTTACTATCGCCTGTATTTATGAAAATTTCCGGCTCATCGAAGAACTCGCTTGCTAATTTCTCCACCTCTGCTTTCAAAGCATCCTTTTTGGCAAAGTAATCGTCACCGTCGCTCACAAACTTTGAGACGAAAGCAACGGCAACAGTAATCCTAGCTTTGCTACCTTCCCTCGTCGCCATGACTTTTATATCCTCACCAACAAAAGGATATTTAGCTTTGAAGTCATCGCTGTTCAACACAGCTTCTATATGCAAAGCAACCTTCTCGACTTTACTGAAGGGGGCAAAGCCTACGCCAAAGCTCGTGTCGTTTGCTAGATGTTTATCACTTCGCATGAAAATTTCTACGAGGTCTTTACTGCCAGGCCGTATCTTTGACTCATAAGTGGCGTGTATGCGTGCATCGAAATTCCTTATCTTGCTAAGCTCCTCTTGGGCAACTTCAATAGCCAATTCATCGACAGGAATTTCTATGCCATCATATTCATGAGTAGCTCTTCCCGTTAAAAACACATGAACAGGGCTTAAAACTTCACCTCCGCCATACTCAGGAGAGGACTCTCCACCAACAATAAGACCTTTATCGACGTTGTGATGAGCTATCTTGCCAAACTTATTCAAATACTCATCGCAGAGCCTTCTGCTTATCCCTTCCATAATGTGGTCTATGAGAGTGTCTGGATGCCCCAAGCCCTTTCTCTCGACAATCTCTACTTGCCTAAATGGAGCTGGTAAGCTCTTAGCCTGTTGAATAACACGCATAATGGCTATGGGAAGAAAGTTTTTATAGGATTATGGTTTGAATTAATATAATCAATAAGATTTCACATTACTTAAGCCAGCCTTCAATAGAGTGTAAGCATCTATAGCCCTCTGCACATCCCTCTCATCTATGATTACGTCTATCTCGGTATAGGCAGACTTCAACTTAGGGAAGGAGTGTTTTAAAAGCCTTTCCTCTATATAAAGAGCTAACAGCGGGGTAGGGTAGCCTGGAGTGCCCGCCGGGCTCATAACCCGGAAATCGGTGGTTCAAATCCACCCCCCGCTACTCTTTGTGATAAAATGGTTGAGCTGAGAAAAGCAGGATTAGAAGATGTTAATGCTCTCCTCCGTCTTTATAATGAATGTAGAAAGGAGTGTCTCCTCTCGGCGATGAACAGGGAGGATGTGCAGAGCAGAGTGCAGAAGAAAGATGTGTGGATAGCTCACGAAGAGGAGTATATAGGCTTCACTGAAATTGAAATTATATGTCAAAGGACAGGCAATTATAAAATAAAATTTTGCGTCGATAACAACCATAGAGAGATGGGTTTTGGAAAAGCACTGTTAGAGGAGATAGAGTCTCTCCTAAAAGAGGAGTATGCTGCTACAAAAATAGAGGTCCACATCGCCGAGGATTGCTCTTGTAAAACCTTCTTGGAGAAGATGGGCTACGAAGAAGAAGCGAAACTAAAAAGGAGATGGTGGAAAGGGAAAGCCGTAGCCGTGAGCATCTACTCTAAACTCTTGCACTAAACTTCTCCTTATACCAATAGGCGCCAAACACAATAAAGATTAGAATTAGAAGGAAAAGCGTAACCTCTGTAGTGTATTTTGATATAAGGGTTTGATTCAAGCCCACGAAGTAGCCTATGGCCAATAGAAAAATATCCCATATAAACGAGCCGGCAAAGGTGTAAAGGAAAAATATCCTCAAGTCCATTTTAGCCAAACCCGCTGGAAATGAGATATACTGCCTAACGACAGGGATTAATCTGCCTGTGAATGTAATGGCAGCACCATGCTTTTGAAACAGTTTTTCGGTCTTCTTCAAAACACGCTCGTCTATGAAGAGGATATTCTTATGCTTAAGAAGAAACGCCTCGCCAAATCTGGCGGCAAGCCAATAATTTATGTAAGCGCCGACAAGATTGCCAAGGGTCCCAACGATGAGCGCTATGATTAAGCTCATATGTCCAAGAGCAGAGAGATAACCCGCAGGAATCATAACAAGCTCTGACGGAAAGGGAAAGAAAGAACTCTCCAATGCCATGAAGAAGAAAATGGCCAGATAACCATATGTGTTGATGTAAGGAAGGAGAGCTGCATAGTCCATACTATCGCCTTAAACATACTTTTGTATAAATGTCCTCCCATACATTCTTTATAAGCTGTGGGTAGGAAGTTACATTAGCGCCAAGTGGATCAATGTATATGATTGTTGCGTTAGTTTCATAGGCTAATTTCTTCGTCACATCGTTATTAACTAATTTGCTCGTTACAATAAATTTTATGTGTTTTTTCAACATAAGCTCCTTAACCTCCTCATAGTGTTTGAGTGGTGGTTCTCCCTGCCTGACGACAACAGCAGCCTCGTTTAAACCATAGTGGCGCGAGAAATATGAGAGGATGGGCACATAAGCTACATAGGTAATATTGCAACCTGCTGCCTGCTTTTTAATTTCTTCATCAATATTGCTAAGTTCAGCTTCGAAGATATTCAATTTAGATTGTGACTCATTAGATGAAAGAATATGTAGGATCTCTAATTTCTTCGACAGCGCTTCGGCATAGGCTCTAACAGCAACAGGATCCAACCAAATATGAGGATTAGCAGGAATGGGCTCATCCTCGTAATCTGCTAATGTTAGGTTAGAAGGTAATGGGAGAGTCCTTTCCCACCCTTCAAAACCCATACCAACGCGAAGGTAAAATTTTGCTTCCTTCAACCTTTCAATAGAAGATGGCTTCGGCTCCCAAAGATGTGGATTCGTCGAAGCTGGAATAAGCTCGCTCGTGTTGACAAAGGCAGAACCAATCAAAGCCAAAGGATGAATAGAGGCTACAGCAAATGTGTTATTTTCAACGGTGGGCGACAGACAGCCGCTGACGAAAACAAACGCCAAGAAAAGCAAAGGAAGGAAATAGATGCGCAAGGCACTATTCATAATATCGCCTCCATAGATAAACTGCAACGAATAGAAGCGATAAGATTATAACTATAAGGGCGCCAGCTGGAAGGTCGTATATATAAGCAAGAGCAACGCCCAAAAGAGAACTAACAACAGCAAAGAGGAGAGATAAAGCGATAGTAGTCTTAAAACCTCTCTTGAACAGCAAAGCAGTAGAAGCGGGGATAACAAGGAAAGCAGATATAAGTAAAACACCGACGAGAGGCATGCCCAAAACAATGGCGGCTGCTAAAATCAGAAGAAACTGCATGTCGAGAGCTTCAACATTTGTTCCTCTAGCTCTACAAAACTCAGGATCAAAGCTTGTATAATACAAAGGCTTCCAATTCAGATAAAGCCATGCAAGAATAAAAGCGAAGAAGGCAGAAACCATTACAATCTTCAAATTTGTCGCTGCCAATATACTGCCAAAAAGCAATGACAATGCATCGCCATAAGTCGTTGAAGCAGAAACTGCCAAAACGCCGACAGCCATTGAAAAGGCAAAGACGACGCCTATAACAGCATCCCTAGACAAAGAAGAAGCGACGCGCTCTATAAAGGCAGCTACAGCTAATGTATAGGCCAAAGCTGAAGCTATGGGATCTATATTCAAGAAAATGCCCAATCCAGCCCCTCCAAAGGCTGCGTGGCTTAGCCCAGCGCCAAGGAAACTCTCTCCTCTTAGCACGACGAATAAGCCAAGGATGGCAAAGAAGATGCTTACGACAAGGGCTAATATAAATACTTCAATCATGCTTTTTCACCACCCAGTGATCCTTGGCAAGATGAGCATGCTTGCCATGTAGAAGAGCTAAAAGGTCGCAGCCATAGACTTTGCCCATGTTTTTTACTACCCTATCTGGTTTGCCATGAATATAAAGGCCTTTATTTATACACGCAAGACGAGAAGTAAACGGCAAAGCAATGGAGAGGTCATGGGTAACTGTAATGATGGTCTTTCCTTTTTTCATCTCATCATAGAGAAGCTTCATAACCTTGTCGCGCCACCTGCTATCCAAGCTAGCCTCGGGCTCATCTAAAATGATTAAGTCGCCGTCGGAAGCTAGAGCTCTAGCTATGAGGGCTCGTTGTCTCTGCCCTCCAGAAACCTCAGATATGAGCTTATCCTCCAGCCCTTTCAAGCCAAGCTTTTCTAAATAATGTTCAGCTTTTGGTCCGCCCATCTCAGCCACTTCTCTCAGCGTTATGGGGAAGAGAGCTTTTTGGAAGGAAAATTGAGGAAGATAACCTATACGAATCCTTTCTTTTTCAGTCAAAGCCCTGCTCGGCTTCCCAAAAACTCTTAGCTCGCCTTTATATGAGACCAAACCAAGAATAGCTTTCATGAAGGATGTTTTACCACCGCCATTAGGGCCTATAACTGATATAAATTCGCCTGGCTTGGCGTAAAAGCGCTTTATGGTGAAAAGATCCTTCCCTCTCTCGATAACAACATCCTTTGCATAAACAGTATAATCCACGGCATAAAAAGAAGGGAAGAGGTTAAATAATTATTGTTTTAATGGAAAGATTAAGATGTGTTGAGGGTAGACAAATTGCTTAGATTCTTCGAAACTCCAAAGTACTCCTCCCAAAATTCATCTTTGGTTGTATCACAATAATGCTTAAATATGTGTAAATGCACTGAATCATTTACAACTTTACATGAAAGCACCATTTTAGCAGCATCATATTGTTCCATAGATGGCTGAGATAATGAATCTAAAGGGATCAATCCCAAATAATATAAAGCAAGGGTATATCCAGGTAAAGACTGGGCTAATTGTGAGGAGTTAAATGTTAATTGCGATGGAGTTTTATACATAAATAGCCACGGACATTTTTGCGATAATTCATTATTGAAGGATATAGTAGGCTCAGATGAGTTAATTGGCTCAACATGGACAGATCTGTACGGACTAAAAACTAGCCAATCTGTCCCATTTATGCCAAAGAGAGAACTATCAAGAGTGGTATATGTCGATTTATTGATGGTTTCCTCAGAATATATAAAGATAATTCCATTAAGGTATTTTATCCAAATTTTAACAGAACTAATATTCTCACCTAATGCAGAAGGATCTGTAAAAGGAGTGCTTTCACAAAAATAAACCTCATTATCTTTCAGGGATGAAAGGGTTGCATTAGATAGAGTAGAATTTATAGATGCAAGAGCCTCTTCAATAGAGCGCTGACACCCTGCCATGAAATGCGTCGTATTTAAAGGCTCAATATAACATGGTGCAAAGGAGATGTTACATGATGAATCATTATTACATAATATATTTTGAGCATAGGTGGATAATAATGAGACATCTGTTGAATTTATAAGATGATAGAAACTCTGCCAATCATGTATTAAATTGTTGGCAGGATAAATTGTTTGCCATCCACAAGTAGGATCGGAGAGGTTATATGGATTGCCATATAACATAGCACCAATTACATCAACATCGGGTTCAATAGAAGGGTAATAAGTAAATATAAATACATCTTGAGACATATTGGTAGAAGGGAAGGCAGCATATAACGCATTTTCATCGATATTATATGCAAACCACACACCATATTCACCATTACTTCCTTTAATAGGGCAAAAGACTTCTTTATTCTCCTTTGCTAATGATGCTAAAGTTGTTACTTGCTGTTCTGCTTCTTCACATGTTTCATTTGAAGTAATATTAACCTGCTTATTAACAGAAGAAACATTTGAAGATATGTTATTAGAAGAAACAACATTCCATTTTTGTGAGCCATTTAAAATAAATCCACCAATAATTAAAACAGCAGCGATTCCTACAAGGATATATACCATATTTTTATCCATATTATCAACCCCAATATTCCTTAGCCATCTTACGACCTAGTGAAAATAATGCAATAGCAATGAGTATTAAAAGCAATGCCCACCACCATGTGTTTGGTGAAGCCAGATCAACTGTGAATGGATTGGAGTTTTCTGTTGCGGATTCAGATAAGAATATGCTAGACAAACAGACTTTCGCAGCACTACAAACTGCTTTGGATACATCATCACTAGGCGGATTACAATATGTTGAATAAAATGTTTCAGCACAGGATTTAGGATCTTCGTCATTGATGCATGTAGAATATGCATTGCAAGATCCTGGACAAACTGAATCGGGATCAGCAGATTCACAAGGTGAACAGACGGAATCGTCGGAGCTAGATAATGCATTATATGTATTGTTTAAACATCTCCTAAAGGCATCATCACAAGTTAGGAAAGAAATATCCGCATCTTTATACACATTTTGATATACTTCACCATTAAAGACTTGAATAAAGACATCTGATGTGAACGAGGAGTCGAGTTTAAGCGTTGCGCTATACTCTTTTTTGTTTCCTATCTTATTCAACTTTAAGATGGTTCCACCAATACTCAATTGAGGATCAGCATCTGCTAAAACATCGTTAGGGTCTTTAACTTTGATGAAATAGGAATCACCAGGACATATAGGTGTGTAGGATATATTCATTTGTTTATAAAGAGAACAGGGGAATATAAGATTCAATTTTTTACTATAAATTTGATATCCATATTTTCTAGCTAAAAGAGAATAGAGACCACCTTCATCTAAGGTGAATGTAACTGTACCACTTCTAGCTATCTTATGCTGGGATGTTGATCCCTTGCTTACATTTACATCAACAGGATAGAGATAATTTTGCTTGGTGGAATCATTGAAAAACTGCAGTCTCAGCTTAGCAATAGAATCATCGTCAGTATCGTCAATACAATAGTAAATATTTACATACATTTTAGGATCATTAGGATTAGTAAATACGATGCGTCTAATAGCTTTTGGGATATCACAACCCTCAGCACTAATCTCTCCAATTAATTTGTAGATATCTGAATGAACATCCTCAAAAGTATGTTCTAATGGAATAGATGGACCTATTACTTCTTGGTCATTTAGAGGATTTTCACCTGAGGCTAATATAGTAAATCTAGAATCTGTAACACACATATCGTCAGATATATGAGATAATGTTAAATTTACTGGAAGTACTGTTTGAAGAACCTCACCTTGTGGCGTCGGCGGAACGAAAACAGCAGAAGAACCGCACGTATTTGGTGTTTGCTCTAAAAATTTACACAAGGAGGTATCTTGATTGTACATACATAAGTAGCGAGTTGTATTCTTATCAGCGTTGGCATACTCAACAACACCAACAAGTTTATATGTATCTGGTTGTAAGGAAGAAAAAGTATGCGTAATCTGCTTTGTTGTAGAAGTGAATGCCACATCAGAAGAGGATGCAACTTTATTACCATTGCTATTGTATAAATCAATATGAGCAATTAGAGGTAATCTATTTGGATTTGATATGGTTAGATTGGCTATGAAAGAGGTGGCATGATTAAGGCTTCTATCACCTGGTGTTGGTGGGACAAAATTTAAAGATACTGTCGAAAGCAATTCCTCAGCATCCTCAACACATGTGCTTAAAGAACTTATACAAAAAGGCCTGAGGATTGTCTTTGAGGTTTCTACACCATTTGTAGTGGATTTAAGTGTAGCATTTAATATATAATCACCACTAGATAAACTACTTATATCAAAGGTTAGGTAATTTGTTGAAGATGGTGTGACATCCTCACTTATGGAGGTCCCGCTTATACTAACAGTAAGACTATCCAAAGGAACATTATCAGGGTTTGATATGCTTATGTTCACAGGAAGCGATGTTTGAAGAGCTGAACCTGCATCAGGCGTCGGTGGAACGAAACGGAAATCAACAGAAGAGAGGCTTGAAGGAACACCACATGGATTGTCTGAATCATCAGAGTAGTAACATATAGATACAGAATCCCTGGGAGCATTTAGAGTAGAGCCAAGCGTTGCTATAATTTTATAATGGCCTGGGAGAACATCGGCAAAAGAGACAGATGTGCCTGTTTTTTGATCAATTTGGTTTCCATTAGTATCTAAAAGAGTTATAATAGGTGTTATTTTACTGGCTAATTCAGGAGGATCTACATCCACTTCAACATCGAGAGTATCGCCTTTAACCGTGCCTGGGAGTGGTTGAGTTATTTTAATGGACGCTCTATCTAACATTACAAGATAAGCATCATCTCCACAGTAAGTTTGTTGACCTAATAAAGTAAGGATGGAATCTAATTTCTTTACCTCTGAATAATCGATATTTATATTTGGATCGGTAACGACCACATATTCACCAGTAGTCTTGTTCACATAGCCTATAGGTTTGAATGGGAAATTGAATAGTGCTTGCTGACCTGTCGGAATTTCCTTATTGGAATCATCGAGTATTGAGACTTTTATATAGGTTATATTATCCAAACCATAATTAGATAGAGCATCGTCAATATTAACAGAGAAAGACCCGCTCTCTGAAAGAGTGCCTGAAAAGGACTTCTCAGTATTATCATTAAAACCAATCTTTAAGGAAATATCTGCTCCAGAAGGAATGGATTGATCCTCAATATATGAAGAGGTAACATTCAGAGTATAATCATAATTTTCAGAATTAGAAGTGGATACATTCTCCCAAATGAAATAAAGATTGGTGTCTAGATGGTAAGGACATAAGTCCAAAGGTTGACCATTAACAAATCCACCACAGACCTCACCTGTAGGGAGACCTATAAGAGTTGGGCCAATGACTTGAACTATAGTTATGTTTGGATATAATCCGCATGTATCGCCACCCTCAGGATTAAAAACATTAAAATAAACATCCATTTGTGTTCCTGGGGCTCCCTCTCTTGCAATCTTCAGAGAGATGTTGTACAATTTACATGGTTGCCCATAGAGGTCTTCTATAAGAAGATGCTCCTTATAATCTTTATCAATAGGCATGTAACCTTCATACTCTGTGTTGTTAAATAAAATAGTATAACCAGGAATACCTGCCACTGGAGGGGCAGTTTCCCATTCAGCAGTAATTGGGGTGGCATTCTCTGTTGCTTCAAAGAGCGGGATGGGATCTTCTGGCAATGTAACATCAGTGATAGCCTGTTCATATGTAATGGCAGGCACACCTTCACCTGTAACAACCTCTGTACTTCCAGTAGTAACATATGTGGCTGTTAGATTCATGAAAAGGTATGGAGCCATACGATGAAGCAGATAAAGGGGTTCACCAATATCAATATATGATGTAACAGAAGAAGAACTATAGCATTTACAATTAGAATCATCAGAACCCCAACAGCGATTGTAATTACAAACCCTTTGGGAAGGTTGTGCTAATTCCAGTGTAGTGTTGTAGAGATTATGAGGTAATCTTCGCCATGGCAAGACTTCAAAGGTGAAATTAAATATGCCTGCAGGCGTGTAATTTAAAGCATCTGTCAAGTTGAAGGATGCTCTAGCGTTTTCATCTGTAGTGACAACAGCTTCATGACCCACACCGACTTTTATAGCCAACAAAGAGCTGTTTAAGTAACAATGCTCTTTATTATCCGCCTGACTAACGGCTACAAAACCATGCCTTTCTCGACATAATTGCTCAAAGCTCTTTCCTTTGAAGAAGCAATCGCCTATTATTATACATCTCTCATCAGAACTACCATCTGTTTGAGTACAATAAGTTGTTGCGACACCCACAGGACTGGATGGATCAAGAAGTGCAGATGCATTATATGTATAGTTAATAATATCTCCAGTTTCATTACCTCTTTTTATAGTGAAGGCATAGCCCTTACAAATATTAGGAACATCAGTTTCGTTTAATGGATCCCAATAGAGAGTAAAACAATAAGAACCACCATATAAACATTGAGTGTGTAAAAGGGCTCCTTGATAAACAGCGAAAGAAGGATTATCAAAATGATCAACACACGCCTGAGCCAATTGTTCGCCAGCGAGAGTAGTATCATACTTAAAACACTTTTCAACACCATTCACTGTTTTAACAACACCACCTCTTTCAGTACAAAGATCATAAAATGATTTTGGTTGATAGAAGCAGTATTTTTTACCATCGACTGTGAGAACATGAGATATATTTTGAGGAGAGTTCGCTTTTTCACCATTAGCATTTCCAATAATAACTTCCGTTTGGAAAAAATTTCTACAAACTATCTCTTCATCACCAGGTAAATATTTACCATTGTGTAAATAGAACCATCCGCCATCACCATATGTCCTAACCCATATCCTATCTTTATATGCTTCAGAACTACTGTTAGAGAACTGTTTCTCACAATCCTCCCTCAATCCATTACCACTTTTGTCTGAATCACATATCTTCTGAATAGCATCTGTAGCACCTCTCCAACCAGCATAACAAGAAGCATGGTATGATGAATCATAATCATCGTAAGCTATATAATCTTTCAATAATTCATTGCCATTATATTTTTCCCTATCATCTTCCCAAAGATCAGTCACATTATAAAATTTAAGATTTGCATAGGATGGAACTAAACCACCCTTAGCTATACGACCCTTTGTTCTACAGAATAAAGCAGTATCATAACTATCATCTAAAACAGCAGGTACAATACCAATAGAATCAGCATAGTTCACAACAGCATCATAGGTACTAACCGTTGGATTAGTATGAAAATCTCTCACTTTACTTTGTAATGTATTTAAACTTCCTGTATTTTTATAACAGCTTATATTATTTTCATAGTCACAACTTGTATCAAGCGTCTCAAATGTACAGACCCCACGTGAAGAATCAAAATAACCGCCATGCTCCGCACACTCTTCCTCACCATATCCATTACCTATACACCATTTTCGTATACCATTTGTGCTTCCAGAGGCCTTTCTATATGATAATGGATAAATATGTGTGAAAGAAGGAGAGTTCAATTCAAAATATTCATGGTTATGATCAATGCGTTGGTAATTATGCGAAGCATCCGTCTTTACAACTTCATCGATAAGATATTCAGACACATCATTACTCCCAACATTCAACCAAGGGCTATCTATATTATTAGAGAGATTACCTATAAAGTTTATATAGAAAGGCCCATATTCATAAATATATGGAGTAGAGGCACCATGGAATGTAAATTTACTCCCTCTGCCTTTCCTAACAAAATATGGATTGTGAATATAAGCAGGAACAACATAAAAAACATTATCTATTCTGTCAAGAACATCTGAAGGTTGGATTTGTGGATTATCCTCAAGAGATAGTGTAATATTGCCATTTAAGGCTGAGATTACTTCATTCCAATCAGCAAAATTATAAGAAGTATTCCATTCATAACAGCTAATATTCGTGTCATAATTACAGCTTGTATTTATTCTCAAATAATAGCATAAATTATTCTCCTCATCAAGGTAACCGCCCAAAGCCTTACAATCATCCAAGCTATTAACTTTTGGCTCAGCGGAGTTATTCCAAGTTATTCGAACAGTAGCTCCTGGGGCTATCATTGTGCCTTGACGAGTTTTGAGTGTAAAGTTCATGCGAAGACCTGTAAGATTGATTGGGCTTAGATAAGGTTCAATGAATGTATTATTTATATAAACAGGTGGCGGGACGACTATAAGATGAGGAGCAGCAACTAAAAAGAAAGGTACATCACAATCTAAATCGATATATAATAAACGCGTATCAAAGCCCTTCAAGCCAGTAGTATCTTCAACAACCGTCTTCAAAAAGTATATTGAATACTGAAGGAGAGGATCTTTGAAAGTATGATTAACAGGAAAATCCTCAGTAGATAAACCAAGTAAGCTTGTTTTGTACTGTTCTTTGAGTTGAAGCTCCATCTGAACAGGATTTTTATAATAAAGGAAATATGTGAGCTCCTTAAGATTATTGTCAAGATCTGTTGCATTGACATATGCTGTGAAATTATATTCCTTTAAAGATATGGGCGTTTCGCCATTGTTGCCATCATCAGCGCTAATAACCCATGAAATCGCCAATAAAGAAAGGAATAATAAGACAAATAGAATAGTTTTATTTTTCATTTAAACCCCTCCTCCTCTTGAAGGCAAATATAAATGTCAGGATAATTAAAGATAATAATGGTGTATTTCTATGCAGATTGTCTAGAACAAAAGTTGTCACATCTAAATCAGAAGTAAAGGATTTTACATGAACTATGGGCATATCAATAGGAAGTGAAGTAGAGGACTCAGAGGTTGTCTCCTCTTCTGTTCCACTAGTTGATTGGCAACCTCCATCTATGGATATTTGATTTATTTCTGTGAGATTTAGATTAATTATATCTGCATCTGGAGAGTGTAAGCTATTATTGCCTTCTGGTAGTTTGAAGTGTTCTGTTGGTTTGCTTGCGCCACACAATCCCATTTTAGGACCTTCACCACATAACAAATCCTCAACCGTTAAGAATTTATTCTTGTTGAAACAAGTATAATTAAACTTCGCTCCAACCCAAGGCATGAGTTCTCTCACCCTCTTTGCTTGTGCATCACTAAAGTCCATATAAGTAACAATATATAATGTGCCGCCATCAGTAGCATTGGCTGTAGAATGGGGTGGTGGTGATTCATCTCCAACAACATATGCCCAAGCAGTCTCATTCAACTCAATTTGTTCATTAGACCAATCAATATTTTCAGCTTCATCAAATACCTTTGGTGATAAAAATCCACCCCTACCAGCACATATTGTTGAGAAGTTCTTAGCACCATAATGGCAACTTTTCACATAAATTGGCTCATTCAGAGGTAGAGGCAAGCCAGGTATATCTTTAATTCCACATAATCTTCCATGTTCATTACCCATCTCCACATTAGTGGTCTTCTTAAACTCTTTACAAGCATAGGAGAAACTCGTTAGGTTGGGTGGCACTAATCCTGTATCTCTTGAATCCATTATTGCTGATTTGCATAATTTACGACAATAGTTCGTTCCCTTCTCCCAACCATAGTTATAGCCTCCAGGAGAACCTATACAATAATATCTGGTATCCCCTCCATACTCATACACTTTAAAGTTTCCACTTCTATCCACCTCAGCATGAACTAATGGATTGTCGCCATTTTTATTCGAAGAGAGGACATAATCGGACATTATAAACCTCGTCATGTCACTATAAGAGAAATCATGATGTTCTTGGAAACCAATATAAGCTTGTTTAGATACTACTGATTTGGGAACAGGTATATAAGTCCATACATTATGTCCAAATATTTTCCACGGCGGGTCAGGGAATTTCTTTCTAACAAATTTTATCGTTGGATAACGCAATTTTAAACCACAATTAGAACTATAATATTTGCATGTGTGCCCACTATAACTCCAACCATCATGAACCACTCTAAAGGTATTTAGTGGAGAATTATAAGGTATATTGAATTTTATTTCAGAAATGTGCCGTTTAACTCCACAACAAGATAAAGTTATTGAAACGCTATGGGTAAAAGTACGAGCCTCAAGTCCAGTTATGGACACTGCTGATTTCAGAGTACCAACATTTACAGCATGTGAGATGAGATTAAAAGGCTGTTCATACCAACAACTTTTTATATAACATTTCCCATCATTTTTATAGGTATACTTGCTTCCTCCAAGCTTACAAACAAAACTATCCTCATAACCAACAGGCAAACCTAAAAGACTTCCTGATGTGGCGTATTTAGCAACGTACTTTCTAGGAAGATTATAACACACCGAGTAAGGCGAACTTCCATAAGATATGCGCTTAGCACAGACGCCATAAATATGATTATCTGTGCTATAAGGTCTATTATAATTATCAATCATAGATCCTTTATCCTCTTCACAGTTATGTAAGATATTAACATCACTCCAGAAACTTTGAGAAGTATCTTTAGACATAAAAACTTCACAAGTTGGATCTGTGGTTGTAGAATCTCCATATTTAAAGAAATAACTATAACCGCCACCAAAGACATCGCAAACATTGCGTATTGCTGAAGATAAAGCAGGGGTTAGAGAATACAAGCCATTTGAATCAAGAAGAGGATTAACGACTGCTATACTATATCCTTTAAGACTATTGAACTTTGAGTTTGTCCAGCTTGGATCAGAACTATTATTTGGTGGCACCAAGTTTGAAGTATTTTGACAAACTTCAGCATGGTAAATGCCACCACTATAAGGACTCTTTGGGAAGCACTCCAATTTGCTTAAGTCAGGGTAAAGATGGCTAGTGAAAAACTCATTAGCACTATCGCGCGGCTTACATACTCTTTCGCCACATTCAACAGGATCATTGGCATAGTAAAAACCATCATTTTCACATTTAGGTGTACCTTTAGCGATACAACCTGGGACTGAGGGGCCTTTATCTGACATTTGTGTATCAGTACATGAGTTAGCAGTTGTTGTTAAACATTCAGCATATTCAGTACAATTAAGGTAGGGATCTGTTTCGTTGTCACAGTATTCTTTTCCACTGCAACCTTTTTCACAAACACCAGTGCCTGCCATAAGACCAGTACTATGTTTGGTATCGTCAGGAAGATACAGTTCACCAGTATCAGGATTAAGGACAGCTCTAGAAAAGTCCTCTGTTGTATTGCAGACCTCATCAAGAATACTTTTATCAGCAAAGCCACTATTACTCAAATCACCTTCAGTACAGCCACTCTTTGATATACCACTACCTTCTAAATTATATGTTTGGTAGAAGCAGCTTGGATCAGATGTATAATCACAACTAGTATTGACAGGCTCATAGAAACAAGTAGCGCCATCATAGTAATAGCCCCATATTAAATTTCCATGTTTATCATATCTCGATAAGTTTTTAGCATGATAGTAAGCATACTTAGCGCAAAGCATAGCACCAGTATAATATGATGGACAACAATCACCTTTTCTTATATAACAATCCATGCTTGAGATATCTTTTCCAGTAACTTTGGAAACCTCTTGTGGTGTCAAAATGTTATTATAACATGGCTCACTCCACGGCCTTGAACCATTATTCATGGCTATTGGAACCTCACCCATAAAAGCGCTTGTGGTTAGGACATCGTAAGTATAAGAGGATATATTAGTCCCGGTGTAATTGCCGGCACACACATATAAACCAGAATTCCTTCCAGCTGTTGCAATGACAGGAGCTAATAAATCATATGTCGATGTATTGAGTTTATCTGCTAACTCTTTTTGTGAGAAGACCTTCATTAAAGGATATGGCTTCGTTGCATCAGGATTTTGGAGATAACACACAATTGTGTGATTGCTGTTTTCAAACCATGTGTTGTTTATACAATACTTTGTTGGGATAGACATTCCTGCACGCGTATCATAAACATGGGCTTCCAATAAACCTCTAATGCTCTCTGGTAATGTCATATTAACAACAGCTTTCTTTACAACGATTCTGCTATCGCTCCTGCCTGTAAGCGCCTTAACAACCTTTGAATAATGACAGAAATTATCCACTATTTCATTTATTGAACCCTTTGAGGGGAGCAATAACAGGCCAGCAACACCAACATTAGCAATATCCCCTCTATAATCCATGAAGAAAAGCTGTGCTAAATCAGGATAATGTAAAAGGTCTGAAGAATTTGAAGCGTTGAAGGCAACCTTTAATATAACAGGAACACCAATATTTCTAGAAGATATAGCATCTGCTGATTTATTTATAGAGTCGTTGAATAATGTATAGAGAACACCTTTAAGCCTACGAGGATCGTTAACAGAATCTGCTAAAGATTGAGATGATAAAGTTACGGTATTTTCTCCCAACAAAAGCTGAGGGATTGGGCGCGTGTTTAAATCGTTAGGGGTTAATGCGTTGAGGACATTGGTATAGAGGCTAGGTGCCGTGACAAGCAAACATTCAGGACACCATTTTGATATACTTTTAGCGGTCTCTGCATCTTCAACATAAACACCAGTAGGACCTCCTCTTATAGATAATGAGATATCGTCAGCAGAACTTGGTGAAAGGATACTTGAGGATATACTAGCCATATCTGTCGAATCAGGGAATGTTAGGGGCAAAATGCCACTATCGAGCTCGTACAAGAAACGATTCTTTCCGCCAAGATATGTGTAAAATTCTTCTGTTTCTTCTTCATCGTTTTCAACAGTCGTTTTAGAAGTTACAATTTCAGATAACGAGCTATTCGTGAAATCCAAATTAAGGTACGAACAGCCTTCACACGCACCTATTTTCGTTGTTACAGGCTTGCCCTCATCATCAACAAGACAATCACCTAAAGTCGAGAAGTTTCCATACGGCGTGGTGAGTTTTGCACTATCATAATCATACTTCACAACCCACACAGCAGGCGCGTAGATATCGCAGATATTATTGTCATCAGAGGCATGTCTTATGCAAAAATCATCAAATGTTAAATTCTTACATGCTTCGGGCATTTCATAGTCATTATCCAAAACATATAATGATCTAAGCTCTGGATTATCAATTATAGGATTAAGGCAATAAGCTAAATGTATTGTATAATCAGCATCATTTGGTCTCCAGGAAGGATTTGGTGGATCATATTGTAAGTTATCATCACTTCCATTGAACGCAATGTATTTTTGGAGCTCTTCAGGCATATCATCAGGTGAGAAATAGATAGCACTTCCCTCCTCACCATTTTTTAAAGAGGGTGTATAGTTTAAGACATGACAATTTTTCAAAAGCCTAAATCCATAGTTGGTGCTAGCCTCTTGTGATCCCTCAAGTACCCATCGCCACCATTTATCTCTTTCATCTTCAGGAATATCAGTCCCAGTACCATTTTTATACCCTGTAAATACATTTAAGAAAGAAACATCATCGGACAAAGGCAATAGAGGTACACCGACAGCTGTCTGTGGCTCAGTTACATAATATTCATCTGCTTTAGTTTGATTGAGCATATAAATTGCATATAAGCCTAAATCAATTATATCTTCGTGTGTTGAAGGTGTTAACGTCGCATCACAATTAGAACCTCTAGTATTAGTCTTCGCTTCATCTTGTAGGCATGTAATAATATTGGACAAATTATTCTCCATGTCATTACAAATACCTGTAACATTTGGGGAGTAAGGGCAATTCTCGCCTCTCTCAGGATCACAAGATGGGCTAGAGCTGCAGTGAATGGGTGGAGAACTTGTATAACCACTTTCATTACAAAATTTAGCTATAGTGTTATTTTTGAAGGTGGTTATATTAAAGCAATAATCACCTCCATCATCCCTACAACCATCTACACTTGAGTACATAGAAGCCTTAGCTATAGAAGCAAGATTGTTTAATGTACTTTCATCACAAGAATAATCAGCCACAGCTTTGGAGAGTGTTTCATGCACGCACTTATTATATGCATTCTCAATCCATTCGTTAGAGCAAGTTGTAAATGTATTCCAATCGGAGGAATTTACAACATCTTCCACAATTCCTTTGAGAGGTCTATTTTGGATATGTTCATTATATGTAGTAAAATACATTGGCACAAATAAATATTGTCCGTTTGAAATGCCAACAGTTAGCGTTCTATTACAATAGGATGCATCCGCTCCAAGATTATAAGAAATAAAATATGGAGGGAGGTAAGGGTTTAATTCAGTTGTATCAAAATATACACTTTCATTATCACACAAAGTAAATACTTTAGTATCAACACTATTTCCCATAGCATAAGCGTAAGCATACAATGGATTAACTATATTACCTGCCTGCCAAGCATTATCATCCCCATTTTGCCACCTCCAAAAAAATCCAATATTAGGAACTGCTTCATCTTCTTCACCAATATCCGCTTGACCACCACAGCAATCTTCATCCACAATGTAATAATTAAGGTAATTTCCATTTATCAACCAATATTTAAAACCATCATTCTCGAGATCAACTCCATATTTAGAATACTTGATTTCATCAGGGACACGCTTCCAATAATTCGACTTAACTCCATTAAATTCACAACCTTCCTTCCGAGAGGAGGGAAGGAGTAGAGGTCTTACGCCGGAACTGTCCAAATTTATTGGAGCAATTATAGGGCGATATACAAGATCACCTGTGACATACCATTTATCACAAGTAACTCCATTAGAATGTATAGGAAGTGTACTTAAAAAGGAAGAGATATGACACCCAGAAGGATTATAAACATAAACACCAGGTAATGTAGTATTCATCTCTAGCATATATCTTTTATTAACACTTGCCTTAGACAATTTATAATAACTTATTCCACCAACATCATTATATGAGCCACTTGGATTAAACATAATATGCAAACCATAAAATAAAGAATTTTTCATGTTAGGATCTGGATTATCCAAAGGTTTGGAGGTAAGGCTATATGCTCTAGGACAATCAATAATATGATTGAGCTCATTCCCACTAGAACCTGTACAAGTATAATTAGCATGCTCAAAAAAGAACTTAGATTGAGCAGTAGTAAAAGAGACAGTATTAGTAAAAATAGGGGTAAAAACTACAACATTTGAAGGTGTTGAATTAAACCCACTTAAATATTTATAACTCTTAGGGGAAGATATAAAAGAGGTAATACTATAAAAATTATTATAAATAAGAACTTTCGATCGCTTTATAGTTATATTAGCAGATTTGTTTATATGTAAAGGGGCAAAATAGACCCTAGGAATCACATTCTCCACCTTATAAATAGGGGCTGGTGTAACGAACCTGCCGGGCTCAAAATGAGAGCTTCCCTCCGAAGCTACTTCTGCATGGTTACAATAGGTT
>JALWQW010000007.1:0-8090 GCA_026982895.1 Microcaldota archaeon
CTCCTGGGGATTAATCACACCCATCGTGCTTATAGTTACAAGTGTGTTGTAGTAAAGCCACAAAAGTTTATTATCTGTTGCTAAGACTTTAATGAAAATGCCTGCCCTTCTTCCGTTTAAGCCATCGCTCTTCAGCTCTGTAAAGAACTGCTGGTCTAAGCCTTCATTTGCCATTCTCTCGAAGTCGCTGTGTGTAAATGTAACACCCATAACAGTAATCTCATTCATCGTAGCATCCTGTCTCCCAACAGTATCCCAAGCATTATATAGAGCCATAGACGCCTTCACAAGGCTCATAATTTTTTCCTCAAATGTAATTTGTATACCAGCTTCTGCGGCAGCACCATCTGTGGCTGCATCCAATACAGCATTGATTATTTGCTCAGCCCCTTTTAGGCCAAGAACGAGTAAATTCATGCTTTGGCTCCATTTAACACCTGCATTGACTTTGAAGCTTGGCCAATCTTTGTTAGGATCCTTTGCATTGTAGGCAGTGGCTTTGAAATGCATATTCGGTGGGATAATGTTACTCCACGCATAGCCCTTTGGATTATTATCCCATGCACCATCTAATTTATAGACGAAATAAACATTGTCATGCTTATTGTATATGTCAAAATTGACGAGTGACTTGTTGATATCTACAGAATTCGCCACAATCTTAACGTTGCCTTGCTTAAATCTATTCGTTATCGGATAAAAGGTTTTACTGAATGCTTGGACATAAATATTCTTACGGTTTATCGATGGTATTGTGACATCTCTATCAGCTTCGCCAGGAATGTTGCCTTCTATCATTATTGCCATGGTTACCGGGCCAGAATAATCCTTTGGTGAGTATATCCCCTTTGATAGGTCGCTTGGCCAAGGGTCCATATAACCTTCTTCTAAATGTAAATAACCGGGTGGCAAAAGACTTATGTACATACTGTTGGAGTCGCCTGTATCGTTACTGTATTCAGAAAGAGGCTTAAGCACCACAAATAGTTTGGTCGGGTCGCAGTTGTACAATACTCCCTGTGTTTTTATACAATTAGTGTTGTAAGACATGTAGTTTGCATAGTCATAATAGTTGATAATATAGCCAAAATCATCTTTGAAATTTTTCCAGTAATTTTGCGTCTTCGTGAATATAAACTCCTGAACAACAACGCGTGTTATGTTTATGGGCTTATCGCCAACATTTACGAACGACAAATTGTAATGGAATTCTTCGCCTGCCTCTAATAGGCCATCGCCATCTCCATCATAAGGATATTGCCCTGTGCCAGTATTTATCCATGAGTCTGGACGGAGATAATGAATCTTAATTATTGGGCCAAGTGAGAAAGGTATCGAACTATTTTTTGCATCTGTTTGCAGATACGCAGGATATGAATTAACTTCTATGTGAATTGGGATAATTTTGTTGGAGGGAAATACTGAATAATTAAGAGGCTTCCAACCATCCTTAAAGCTAAAATCTGCCAATTTTACAAGGAATGTGAGGTTGCGCACCTCTCCTTTATCCATCCAAACAGTAGTCCCTAAATCATTATTGACCTCTTTGAGGTAATCTGGTAGAGTAATATGAATGTGGGCAAAGCCACCTGTTTCTCCCGTGTTTTTAATTTTAATAGTTACTCTCGAAAATTTGTTGGGATTATTGAAATAAGTATAGATGTCCTCCGCCTTTGTCGTACTGACAGACAGTATCTTAAACCAAGAGTTTTCGACGCGTATAAGCTGTTTGGCGTATGTGCTTCTTCCTGCATTGTCTGTCACATTATAAACTAATGTGTAGACACCATCTTTCAAATCATGAATATTCAATGCATAAGTTCTTTCACCAGGCCATATCCAACCACCAGGCCCACCAAAGACACGAGAGCCATTAGATGCGTATATGTTTAGGCTTATTCCAATTATACCCCCACCATTTCCAGCTGCATATGTCTTAACAGTCATTAATCCGCCAACGACAGGTACAGTTTTGTTTTCACTATCAGCAACCTTTGTGCTATTTATAGAGAGAATAGCTACCTTTAACAACCCACTACCCCTCTCTTTCTTATCGTATTTAGCATAGGTTGTGTGCGCAACTGCATCATCGTTATTCGTTTTCAATAGAAAGCCCGCTGCATGTGTATCGTGCAATACAATAGCGCTTTCAGGCACAGCACCCTCAGCAAATACATCATAATTGTTGTCAAAGAATGTGTTTTTGCTGAGGTTGATTGTCGTTGAAGCAAGGTCCGTAGCAAAGTATATGGCTCTTTCATTGTGGATAAAACGATTGTTCGTAGAAGGGCTATTCGCCTGATAATAGTAAATACCTTCATACACATTGTCGAATGTGTTGCCAAAAACATTTGTATGAGTAGTTGTCTTGTATAAGCGAAGGGCTTGGAATTGGTCTTTGAAATAATTGCCTTTTATTGTGCAATGGCCAATAGAATTGTAATCATATACATCTATACCATGTTGGCCACCATCAAATAGATTATAGGTTACAATTGCAGAGTATGAAGTTCTAGGTGTGATTTGTATGGCAGAGCTGCTATTTATGAACTTATTAAAGGATATAGTTAAAGGAGTTCCCCAATTTAGAGCAGATAAACCTGAAAGGTTCACGAAGGTATTGTGAGTTATTGTGCCGCCTGCCAACGTTGTACTCAAAGCCCACAAGCTATTTGTAAATGTATTCTGGCGTAGATAAATGTGGCCGGCAGTTTGTTTGATTATGGTGTTCGCGCTTGGAGTACCAAAGAAATGGTTGCGAACGGCAAAGAGCGACGAGTTTTTTGAATTGATTGCTAAGCTGTTAAGTGTGAAATTACTATCAGCAATGGCAGAGATAGCGTAATCAACATTTATGCTTATGTTTTCATGATGAGCATCCGATTGCCAAACCCTCTGCGAATATCGTATGGTGTTCCACCCTTTATGAAGATAAGGTGTTATGTCTAAATTGAGTGTTTTAGTAGCTATCCCCTCTTTATAGAAATTTGAAAATATGAGCTTGTTATTGACCATTATAGAAATTTCATGGTCATATGTGAAGCTAAGGGTTGCTGTGTTGACTTCTCTTTCTAAATTAAAGGTATAATACTTATGCACATACGTCTGCCCTTCATTGGGGTTGTATGAGAAGGTTTCTGAGTCTGCTAAATGTATGGATTTTGTGTAGCTGTTGGTATTGTAGATATTCTCAAGATGTATGGCCTCGCCGTTTTTAACAAAGCGCGATTGCTCCATTATATAAAGTGCATCTCTGCCTTCAACTTCCACACCCTTATCATTCTGAGTAAATGTCGTGTTGAAAATGTAAACGGCATCATGCGAGCCCATCTTTACCCCAACACCATTGTTGCTAAACACTGAATTGGTTACATTTGCCTTTGAGCTATTAGCAAAGAGGAGGGCTATATTTGTGTGGGTAAAATTTGCTTCATCTATTATACCCACAGAATGGTTTACAATTAACGGTGGTAGATAGCTTTTTTTGAATGCAAATACACTATTGGTTAATTTGCTTGTCCCAAAACCCAATACTGAATTCTTCAATGTTATGTTTGCGGCATCAGCGTACAAAATTACATAGAAAGGGCTATTGGGATATACGGGTGAGAAGCTATCACTTGTTAATGAGCTGTTTTCCAAATAGAACTTTCCGTTCAACAAAACCTTTGCCATTGGGTTTACGACTACATAACTGTTCTCCATAACACTGTTAGTAATATGCCAAGCATTTTCTCCCCCATAACTTATGAGATTGATGTGAGCGTTTGATGAATAGAAATTATTGTTTATTAAGACAAGTCTGTAATATGGCTGAGGATCTTGGAAATCTATACCTTCATTAATATAATTGAATACGCTTGGCACATTATAAAAGCTGTTGTTTGATATGATTAGAAGTTTACCAGGTGTTTTTTCAGAGAAGTGCTGGGCCGTAAAATCTATTGCATAGATGCTATTATGGAAGGAGTTGCCTTCTATAAGCGTTTTGTACGAATAGGGGCTTATGAGCCATATACCCCTCATACCATAAAACTTATTTCCTTTATATACTGTGCCTTCTGAATAATCTATTACACGACCATAGATTTTGTTGCCTATAAATGACAAATCCATTATATACGTTCTAGGTAAGTATCCCCATGTTGTTATTGGCTGAGAATAGCCCAGAAGAACTGCTGTATTTTCGCCGCCGGCATCCAGTGTATTGCCCCTAAGAGAAATGTCCTGCTTATCATTGATAGGCTCATTAATTATATCATATTTAAACGCAGGTTTACCACTTATCAGATTATTCTCAACAACACCATAAGAAAAAGCAACCTCTTTATAGGGCACAATGCTAAGTGCTCCACCAAAATCGCCCTCTGTAACTACCTCAAGAGCTACATCGTTGCTGTTTATCTCACTATTCATAAGCGAGAAGTTTTTGGCATCGTACAAAAAGACTGCACCCTTGACCACATTTTTATGGAATACAACATTTCTGCCACTTAACACTAGTGGTGTTGAGCTATCTCCTTTTGATGAAGCAAGTTCATTCCCAACAATCTCCGCTTTGCCAAGGGTTGCGAATGCTCCATAATCCACCGAGCTCTCGCTGAGCTTTAATGTGCTAGAAGGATTGCTTATAAATGCTAAACTTCTGTCATTTGACGATATTGAACTCTTCTCACTAATCAAAGTGCCATTGTTTACAAACTTTGCATTGGTCTTATTCAGATAAAGCTTACAATTTTTCATGTAGAGCTTACCCGTTTTTGTTATGAAGACACTGCCATTTACAATCTTTTTGCTATCCACACACTGCTCACTATCGTTAATAATCCAGTCTTCACTATGTGTTTGATTTAATGCAAAGAAAGTTATCCTAACCTTAGCAGTATTGCCACATGAATCTACTACAAAGACTTCCAATATGTTCTCACCAACTCTTAACTGCGAAGCACTAAGCGTCTTTGATTGTCTATACTTTTTGCCATTTACAAAGTAATAAATCTGCGTGATCTTGTCATCATCCTTCGTGCTTATTCTAACAGGAATTTGCAAATCTTTAGAATAATTGTATTCGGCACCCCATATAGGAGAAGTTATGCTAAGTTTAGGAGCTGCATTGAAAACGCAGGAGGTTAAATAAATGTTCTTAGAATAATCTCTGCCACATTTATCATGGGCAGTAATAGTTAGAAGCATAAGCTTGTGTTTCTCCAAGTTTAATTTCTCGGTAAGGGTTTTGCCAGCCTTTGCTTTTATCCATTCCTTATCGCGCTTACACTCAAAATCCCCCTCTTTTTCAATAATTTTCTTGGCCTCATAGGCATTCTTTGCTGAATACTCCTCTACACTATAACAAATCTCATAATATGTTTCGCCAAAATCATACTTCCCAAACGCAATGATTAAAGGAACTGCTTCTTGATAATAATCCTCTTTACTCCCAGGTGACTTCATGATGAAAGGAGCTTTACCTCTCTCAAAACAACGCCTCTTTTTCTTCTCAGGTTTATTGGCTATGCTAAAATGCCTCTCCTCTGTTGAAGCAGTCACCGAAGAGTTGCTTACATAACCCTTAATAGTGTAGCTTTCACCCATACTCACATTTTTTGTAAAACTGCATTCATCTCCACTTGCCTCAACACTTTCATTTACGCCGTTCCATTCCAGTGTGCATGAGTTTATGGGCCTATTGGCTTTAATTTTAATCGTGACTTCTGTGGTTGTGTAGCTAAGCGTTGCGCCATTAGCAGGCGTTGGCGAGATGAAGTTAGCTGAGAGCGGACCGTAAACACGCCAGCTCCAAGTAAATGAAGCAGAGCCATTCTCATTTTCAGCTAAGACAGTGATGTTCCATAGGCCTTCTGCTGTGTCGTTGCTGCTAAAATTGGATGAAGATGTAAAGTTTTCTACCTTGACTACACTACCGTTGAGAAGCCAGGAGAGATTAGCGTTTTGATTGAGTGTTACATTAAACACTCTCCCCTCACCAGCCTCGCTAGTAACATTAGAAGATTCAGGTTCATGAGCTGTTATGTGAAGACGCTGCCTCACTTCAAAACAATAGTCCTCACCCACAGTAGAGGGTGTTGTATTTTCATTTCCCACTTCATCATAAGCAGTGATGCGCCAGCAAAATGCCTTTCCTTCATCATCTTGAGTTGGTGTAAAAGTGAAGTTGCTCCAAGCATCGCTTCCACTGAGCTCTACTTGTAGTTGATAATCATCATACGAAACAGTTCCTTCGACAACCTCCCCGATTTCAAGCACAGCCCTTGTTAGGTTCATATTGTCATGCCATCTCGCCACGATATGAACATCTTCACCAGACAGCAAAGTATTTGTGCTCTCAGACTCATTTGAAAATGATGGTGAGTGTGTGTCAACAATAATTTTGCGTCTCTCTGTGCTGTTTGTATTATTATAGATATCGTCGCCATAAACTTTGTAAGTATAAATGCCATCTGCTAACTCTGATTTGTTCTTATACCAATCCTTGCCGCTGCCATCCATCGTTTCGTTGATGCCGTTCCATTCGAGCGTCGCATTTTCCAGAGGATTGTTAGCATGAAGGGTTATATTTACATGATCCACTTTCAGCAAAGCAAGCGTCTCATTAGGATTTGTTATATTGAGCACGAGCTGTGTAGCATTAGATTCATTATACGGCTCAGTTGAGCCATCTGAACTTACATTTATCCAATCGTAGTACATATACTGATTGCCTGAAGATGCATCATAACCACCAATCTCTAAATAAAAAGTAGTTGTATTAGCTAGAATTGTTGAATTCACCTCTCTAATCAGCACACCATTTTCATAGTAGCGCATTGCGCTCTTGTTTAGAACTATAGAAAAGTTGACATAACTTGTAGGGACATCTCTTGACTCATAAACAGTATTTGAACCTGAGTTCCAATAGTAGCGTATATGTTGTTCTGCATGATTAACCCACCACGTCGCATAATAAACGGCAATGTATAAGTTATTTGTAGAATTAATTAAGCGGCAGCGCATCTCTGCAGTATTTGGATTTGTAAACTTCCACGCACCACTTATGTTGATGTATGTCCAATCATAAATGCTAAAATTTTTAGAGTGTAAAACAGCATGTTGTGTATTGACAGTGAATGATGCCTCTTGATTAGTTTCAGCAAAAGATGACGAATCTTCCACGATGGCAATCCATTTGCTTGCATTCAGCGAATTATCGTTGAAATCATCGTAGAAAAAAACTTGAGCGTAAGCCTGTTGCATGAATAGAGCTAAGAAAATGGCAACAGCAATGACGTTAGGAAACATAGACAAGTCTTGTTTAAGGATAACATCACCTTTATATTCCTACATAAAGATTGTACATATTTATAAATATTTGCAAAAAAGTGAGTTAGCCATAGCTTTAAATCTTTTCCCTCAAAAGGAAGCATGCTTTTCAAAGAGGCTGCTGAATTTCTGAATAGAATCGAGCAAATAACCTCCCGCTTGGAGATAACTGAGCTCTTGGCAAAGCTATATAAAAAAACTACTCCAAAAGAAGCCAAAGAGCTCTCTTACCTACTCACAGGAAAACTCGTGCCAGACTATTATGGCATAGACCTCGGCGTCGGAGAAAAAATGGTGTATGAAGCATTAAGTTTAGCAACGGGCTATTCGAGAGAAGAAATCGAAAAGGCACATGTGAAAATCGGTGAAATTGGAAGGTTAGCAGAAGAGTATATCAACAAAAAGAAGCAGAAGACGCTCTTTACAAAGCAGCTGCAAATTGAAGATATATATAGGAGTTTATATAAAATAGCAAATCTCTCAGGAGAAGGCAGCGCATCTATGAAGATAAAATATTTAGCAGACTTGTTTAGCCAAGCAACACCCTTAGAAGGAAGATATATAGCAAGAATCGTCGTGAATAAATTAAGAGCGGGTATAGGTGAACCAACAATCTTGGATGCCCTTAGCTGGGCAGAGAGCGGCGGCAAGGAATTAAGGGAAAAGATAGAGAGGGCTTACAATCTATGCTCTGATATAGGTTTAGTAGCAGAAGAGTTTCTTAAAAATCCAGAAAGCATGGAGAACTTCAAGATAAAACCTCTCATACCAAT
>JALWQW010000007.1:8100-25394 GCA_026982895.1 Microcaldota archaeon
CAATAAGGCCGGCTCTAGCGGAGAGACTGCCAAGCGCAAGAGACATCTTCGAGAGGCTGGGAAAATGTGCTGTCGAGTATAAATATGATGGCTTCCGCATGCAGATACACAAAAAAGAAGACGAAGTTAAAATATTCTCCCGTAGATTAGAGCCAATGGAAGAGATGTTTCCAGACATAGTCGAGAGTGTGAAAGCCCTGCCTGTAAAGGAAGTTATATTCGAGGGAGAAGCCCTTGCCTACAACGAAAAAGAAGACCGCTTTTATTCATTTCAGGAGACAATGCATAGGAGAAGAAAATATGGAATTGACAAGGCGCAGGAAAAATGGCCTCTCCATGTTCATGTATTCGACATAATGTATTTAGACGGCAAAGACCTCACAGTAAAACCCCTAAAAACACGGAGAAAAACATTGGAGAAGCTCTTTCCCTTCGGCAACAACTTGAAAAAGAGCCATTACATAGTAGCGAAAAACGCTGAAGAAATACAAAAACAATTCGACGAAGCCATGGCAAAAAAGCTCGAGGGCATAATGGCAAAAGATTTATCTTCCCCGTATACAGCAGGCAAGAGAGGCTTCCAATGGATAAAGCTGAAGAAGAGTTATGGAAAGGCAGTAGATACTATCGACGGTGTTGTATTCGGTTATTATCACGGCACAGGGCAGAGAGCAAAATTCGGCTTCGGCGGGATGCTCATAGCAATCTACAACGACGAAGAAGATATCTTTGAAACAATAGCCAAAGTCGGCTCGGGATTCAGCGAAGAGGAAATGGCAAATTTAGAGGAGATGCTATCGGCCATAAAAATTGATAAACCTGACAAGCGTTTAAGGTATAAAATGGAGGCGGATGTATGGGTGGAGCCAAAATATGTTGTTGAAGTGATGTTCGACAATATAACGAGGAGTAAGCAGCACACGGCTGGTGAAGTTAATGGCAGGGGCTTCGCCCTGCGCTTTCCACGATTTTTGAGGCTTAGAAGCGATAAGGACATATATGAAGCTACAACTGTTAAAGAAATTGAAGAGATGTTCAACAGAGAGGGGACATAACCCTTAAAACAAAATCAACCCAATGTGAGCTTGCTGTCCTTCTCAAGTTCTGCCAGCTGCTTCAGCAAATAGGTTAAATTGAAGGTTATGATTTCAACATATTGATATGTGTCGTCTATCAAACCCTCCTTGTTCAGGAAAAGAAGTGCAGACTTCACAGACTTTTTTAATGATGCATAAGGATTCAGAAGGGATAACTTGTTCCATTTAGGCAGTTGCTTATTTACAGTAGATAAAAAGGGGATTGAAGAGATGTATGTGAAACGCTCCTCGGTTTCGTCAACTGAAAAGAGTATATTGGATGGTGGGATTATTGAGGCAAAATCATTGAAAAGATTCATCGTCAGCGAAGGGTTGATTATTAGATTGTAAAGGAAGCGCTTGCTGCCTTCTATAGAAATATGTACAACATTTTTGTTGTCGTAACTTATATTGGAAGGGCCGAGCAATAAGAAGAAGTGCTTAAATTCTGGCAAGTTGTCTATATTCGATGGCAAATTGAAGTACGGCTCGGCTTTCTTTGAGAATCGCCGGAAAAAGCGCCTCTTTTTGAATATCCTCATGATAAAATATATGATAAAACACTTTTTAAAACATTAGCACTCTACACACCATTCAAGTTGCTCGCCAAATTAGACAATTGAAAGCCCATTAGGGTGAAGAAGAGGATGGCTGCTATAATACCTGACACAATATATGCTCCTATGAATATCGCAAACAGATAAAGAAATGCTTTAAGCTTATTCTTGGGTAAGACAAGCTCAGTCGTAACTTTATATAAATTGTAAAATAACAATAAAACCACAAATAATGAAAGCGGACCCGACAAGGCCGGCGATATTAAAGAGAGCAACTCCGCCACTATAAGAGGGGCGAAATAGTAGAGGGCTGTCAACTTAAACCAATCCACATCCTCTGAATGAACGAAGAAATGAAGGCTTCCGCTTATAACAGCCAAAAATATAACCATAGCAATGAGGTTAATAATGAACGGAACGAGAGCTTGTTTAATAACAGCGTCTAAGGGGAGGTTATACTGCACTCCAAAATATTGTTGGCTCATCAGATTCACTGCAAGCATATTCATAATGAAAGTTAGGACAATGGCTATCATGAATAGTATGGATGGAACGAGCCATGACTGTTTAGAGAAAAACTTGGCAGAATGAGCATCTGCAACAAAATAGCTGTGCAAATTATCGAACATAGATGCCTATGAATAGATATGTTTAAAAGCCTTTCAAATGGCGAGGTTAAGCAATAACACCTTCTTTAAAAGGTCGTCGAAATGCCCTTATTACATGAATAAAAAAGTAAAAAATTATTCCAACACCACAGCAGGTTTTAGTGGTAAGGAGGCTTTAGCCTTCTCGTGTTGGCATTCCTCTTCGCTGATTACAGAAACACTGCCAAGAGTGGCTAAAACAGCCTTGGATTCCTCCAGCGCCTTTTCAAACAAATCTCTTGTCGGAAGGGATGGGATGCTGTAAAGCTTGTTCTTCAATGCCTTTGTTATTCTCATGATTTCTTCTTTGTGCTGAGCTAAGCTTTCGTCGGTGTAAACGGCCTTCAAGTTGCCTTTCTCTGCTTTAAGCCTCTCGAAGAGCCTATACTTCCAAGCAGCAGGCACAATTATTTTTATATTAGATGGCTTTTTGCCGCTCTTCTGCTCGACCATGCGCTGCAAATTCGCAATATCCGAATACAAATCCCTAACAACCCCCATGGCAGCTATAGTGGCTTCATCATAGGTGTCTGCTTCTGGCAGGGGCTCAAAAACAGCGTTCTCTCCTTTTTTATCGGCTACAAAGAAAGGTAAGAGAGGCTCCAAAACTATAAGCCACTTATCAAACACATCGTCGAGCTCAATTTTGCCATTTTTAACATCATTATACCATTTCAGCTCATAATAAAAATCATAGAACCACTTCTTGCTAATTTCCCTCAAATCAAGCCTCTCAATTTCATCGCGGAGAGTGGAGAGCTTGGCCTTTACACTCTCTCTTATCCATTTATCGGCAAAGCTGTCGCCGTTGCCAGAGCTCTTCTTCAGCATGTCGTCGAAGAAAGCCAAGCGCTGCTTTATACCCTCTACGAGCGGCCTGTTGAAGTTCGTATCCTGCAGCAAATCGCTGCCGCTAACGACGCTAAACCTTATTATATCTGCTCCGTGCTCCTTTATAGCCTTTCTCAACGGCAGAATATTGCCCAAGCTCTTGCTCATCTTCTTGCCATCCATTAAGACGAAGCCGTTTATGACAATCTGCCTCGGCCACTTTTCTCTTGGGAATATAGCGACATGATTCATTATGTAGAAGGTTAAGTGGTTCCTTATCAAGTCGGGGCCGCTGTGCCTGCTATCGACAGGATACCAATAATCAAAACTCTTCCTGAGCACGGCATGCTTGTCGTTAATGGGCTCGCCCTTTCCTAATAGGACATAGTCGAAGAACTCCACGGTTAACTCCTCTGGGCTGAAGTCTTTGATGAGGTGGCTAATTGTATAAAAGGCTGGATATATAGTCGAATCGCTTAAACTCTCTATCATCTGCCCTTCATCAAAGGGGAACTTCGTGCCTAAACCCCTACTACGCGTGCATGCCTTCCTGTCGAGCCAATCCACTGTGTTTTTGAGTTCCTGCTTTATTTCAGGAGGTATTGTTTTCATACCTTCTAAGCATTGATAGGCCTTCTCCTTCCACTCTTTATTGCCATAGGTTATAAACCATTGGTCTTTGACAAGCTTTACGACGATTTTATCGCCGGCTCTGCTGTAAACCGGGCCGTTGGCTATGATGTAGTAGCGAAGGGCTTTGCCGTCGTTGATTAGCCATTCTTTGACGGCTTCCTTCGCCTCTTTTACGGGCATACCCTCCTTCCATACAAGCATCTTGCCCTTCATGTTCTCGTCTTTGTAGACGCGCTTCGTCGCCTGCTCTAATTTGGGGTCTTGCTGATTGGTTATATGCATCTTCTCGACGATGTCCTTTGCTGGGATATCGTAGCCAGGCACATTTATAATCTTCTTTGCAAGGCCCTCTTTGCCGAGGTCTCGAAGGGCTACATAATCAAAGGGCGCATGAGCAGGCACAGACATGACTACACCTGTTCCACTCTCTACATCGACAAATGTTGCTGGGAAAATGGGCACTTCCTCTCCATTGGCAGGGTTCTTGCACTGCCCTCCTTCTATAATCGCATTGCCGTCCAATTCTTCCAAGACATCGACATCTCTTTGAGCAGAGAAATTGTCGAGCGTGCCCTTGCTTATGTAATAAATTTCTCCACTTTCCTTATCGCGAATCTTTAGATATTTGCCTTCTGGATTAATCCACATGTTTGTTAAGCCGAAGAGCGTTTCGGGCCTGTAAGTGGTGGCTAATAAGAAGCCATCTTTATAGGGAAACTTTATGGCAACGACCTCTTCTATTTCGGGGTCGACATCGCCCTTTGTATCATGGCTTCCCATAGCAGAGTTTAGCTTCAAGCTCCAAGCAACGGGGTGGCTGCCCTTTACGAGTAAGCCAGCTTCTTTCAATTTGTGAAACTGCCATTCGATGAACTTGTTGAAATGAGGGTCGAAGGTGTAAAACTTCCTTCTCCAATCTATGCTGAAGCCCATCTCCTTCATGCCCTGCTCAACCTCTTGGCTGAAGTACATGACGAGCTTCTTCGGGTCTGTCAATTCAGGCAGCTTCTCCTTCGGAATGCCATATATATTCATCAAAACATCTATGACGCTTTTATCGCCTTCGGCTATACGTTGGGCCATTGCTATTATAGGCGTGCCTGTCACATGAAAGGCCATTGGAAACAAGACGTTGTAGCCGAGATGACGCAAGTACCTGGCATAAGCATCTGTAACGCTGTAGGTCCTTGCATGGCCTATGTGCTGCGGGCTGTTTGGATAGGGAAATGCAGCAGTCAGAAATCGCTTCTTCTTGCCTTCTATAGGCTCTGCTTCAAAGATATTCGCTGCCATAGCCGCTTTATGAAGGAAACTATTTTAAGGGATACGCTTAGCCCAGTTATACACAAAGCTCAATAAGAAGGAAGAGAAGTTTATCGGGGAGCTGCCCTTCGGTTTCGTTGAAGATGTTTATATGTTTTCCTGAAAGCTTCTTAACTTCTTGGCTTTTGGCGAGTAATAAGTGCCGTATAGCTTTGTTGGCGGCTTTTTGAGCCTCTAGAGGTGTAGGCACATCAAAGTACATTTTCAAAAAGGGGACAAGCTCTATTAAGCGCATATCTTCTATGAGTTTAGCGATGTATATCTTATCGACAAAGCTCCACGGCGTTTTTTCGATGTAATTTGAGATTACACTTCTCCTCTTTTCGTGAGGCAGGCCTTTTAAATCGGGAATATCTTCGTGAAAAGACCAATGGTCTGCGAGTATAAGCACAATCAGCTTCTCCCAGCGCCCTGCCTTTAATGCTGCTTTAAGCCGGTTTTTAAGCTTGAAGCGCAGGAATTTATCGTCTAAAGAATTGAGAGGCAAAGTGAGGAGTTTTTTCAAAGCAATATATTTTTCAGCCTCATTGCCGTTGAGGGCCTTTTTGAGGAGGGCAAGTACTTGTTTCTCGTCCGCATTTTGGCTGCTTGTGTGGATGCTCCACCTCTCAACAAAAGGCTCCTTAGAGAAAAAATTGCTTATGCCTCTGAAGAATGCGCTTATAGTACGCCTGCCCTTCTCCTTCCTGCCTTTTTCTACACGAGACATCGCTTATTCTTGAATGGGTTTGATTAAAAAGGTTATGGTTAGCGTTCATTAATATGCTCGCTTTTCAAAAGCTTGCCATGAATCCCATGTTGCAATGAATCCCATGATTAGATCGCTCATTTCGAATATAGTGTGTCTGTATGTACAATTAGTGTAGCTTTTTAAACTTTGCGTACTTAAATTCATATGGTGGAAAAATGGCAAATCTCGAAGACATTTTGTGCGACAACTTTTTCGACGACCCTAAGATGGGATTGAATGCTATGTTAAGGGCAGATGACAGCTTACTCAAAGAAGCAAAGACCTTTGTACGCTTTAACGACCCTGTCATGAAGGACATCCTCCGCACATTGGTGGCTATGAAACTAGGTGAGGAAGGCATACAACAAGTACTTAAAGCTAAAACCGAAGACGATAAAATCATAGCAGCGGCATTAGTAAGTAAATCTCTATCTGATGTTATAGAAGATATGGTGCATTATGCAAAAACAGCAAAAGATAATGGAGCTGATATAAAACAAGTGGGCTCTTTAGCTGTGTTAATGGCCTTTGTCAAGAACATCTACCAAAAAAATAAAAATTTATCTGATGAGGAGGTTGCTCAATTGTTAGCTGAGAATTGGTTGGATGAAAATGGGCCAAAGGTACTTACTAATTTTGGACAAACGCTTTACAACACCGCCGAAGAATCAAGGTCCAAGAAAGAACCCATCACTAAAGCAGGGGTAGAGGTCATTTTAAAAGCTTTAAATGGCGAAGATGTGGAATTAAGACCTGTAGCTAAAGACGATTTCGACCATCTCTTGGGTTTAGTGATAAAGAATGAACTGCCCAAGAACAAGCTGGATAGGCTCTTCTCATTAGATTCGCTCAAGAAAGCTGCTTAAAAGGGAGAGAATGGTAAATAGATTACTCTCCAAAGAAGAGTCTGTCCAAAGGCAAGGAGATGGGCAAGATAGATTAACTCGAAAATTAGAGGAGAAGCAGCATTTCCTTACTCTCAATCAAACCCTCAGAAAAACGCAGATTGCTGAGGAGAATGCCTCTGTGGAATCTGCTGTGAATGTAGTGAGTACGCTGCTCAGAGACATGCTTTACTTTTATAGAGAAGGAAAACCTGCAGGCAAGCCAAGAGTTGTTTTCTTGGAAGGTCCACCAGGCACTGGTAAGACATTTACAGCAGAGTTCATTGTGAAGAATTGGATGGAGAGGGTCTTAAAATTAGTGAAAGATGATCAGAAGGACGAAGAAGCCAAGGAAACATTAGAAGAATTTGCTGAATACTTTTTTGGAGAAGGTTCAACAAAGTATAAAGCTATTCAGAAAATTATTAAAAATGAAAAGATACCTTTTAATAAGGAATTAAAAGAAATCCTCAATATAACTATGAAGCGCAGCGAATTTTTAGACGCAAAAGGAAAAAAGCGTCTGAGCACCTCTATTTACGACATCCTAACCTTAACAAGAGATATATACAGCAGTAAGAGAAACTTAGAGTGGGCTAGAAAGCTCGACCCTGAAATTCTAGTCGATAAAGTTGTGTTACCAGCCCAAGAGCAAACACTAGATTTTATAGAGATGCCTGAATATTATGTGGATTTTGAGAGCAAAGAATTACTTACGAGGCGAATAAGTTCTAAACTTCTTTCTGTTTTATCCCAAGCATCTGAAGGAAAGGTGGTGATTTTTGTTTTAGATGAGCTCTCTGAGCTGTCTAAAGAGAGGGCAGATAAAAGCGCAAAAAATCTTCATGATTTCCTCGACGCTTATTTAAAGGGCAAGCCTTATATGACAGGAATTAAGAGGGATGAATTAACCAAAGAAGGCGAAAAGGCTGCTGAAATACTGGAGGCAAAGGGATTCCTAAAATGGGATGAAAATGATAGTATGGTAATAAATATACCTCCTACATTTGTCCTTGCAGCCACAGGAAATGAAAGAGGAAAAGATGCACTTATAGGTCTTCTAGAATCTACTGAGGAGCGTGTTGTAACTTATCCAGTTACATATATTCCTCCAAAAGGAATGGAAACTTATCTAAACAACTTATTTGGAAAATGGAAAAATACATTATATGAATTAAATCAGGAGATGAGCCAAGAAAAAAAGATTAGAATACCTGAAGAGGCGTTGGACGAGATAAAGGAGCGTTTATTGTCCACATATAAAGAGATGTATGAAAAATGGCAAAAACGCGAAGGCGTTATTTCGTTACCCTCCTTAAGAACCATTCATGGAGCAGCGAAAATCCTATTAACCCATCTTATGACATCTTCATTATTAGGTGGGAGGGCAACATTAAGTGAAGTCTTGGATAAAGCTGTAGAGGGTAAACTTGAAAATCCCAGGAATGCGGAGAATGGGACTATCTTGAATATGGAAATAGATCAAATAAATTTCGACACTAGTGGAAACTTACCAGATATAGAAGGCAATACCTCTCTAAATGTGGATTTTTATCTTCTCCAGGAATTCATCACAGGTATGATGAAGGCTCAGGGATATATACCTACTGGCAGCGTTAAAGAAGTAAGCGAAACAAAGGGAAACGAATCCGCTGAAGAAAGACTAAACGGTTCCTACAATAACGAAGTATTGAGATTATTGACTAGTAAAGGTTACTCCACCATCACATCAGGAGTAGTGAAAATAGATATAAAAAAGTTTGACACAGAAGAAGGCGAAGCTAAGATTAGCAGTTATTACCTCTCACCCATTTATTATATATACCTCACATCAATGCTTGAAGGTCTCATGGGCGGCCAGAAGTTCTTCTTTCACACAGGTATAACTCAGGAGGGAAAAACAACGATGGTAGAAGATTTATTTCCTGCTTTCGTTAAGACGCTCATAAAGAATAAAGAAAGTGACGAGAGTGTAAAGAAAATTGTCGATGAATTTCTGCCTTACAAAGATGTAACTGTTGTGAATATTCATAATCCGCCAGAGAATGCTCAACTATCTTCCTCAGCAATAAAACAGGGAGAAAAGAGCATTACTGGTGAGCCACAACTCCTAACAGTGATAAAAGAAGCTCAAAAGCATCCTGATAGGCTTCACATAATAATTATAAATGAGATAGACCAGCTGCCTTTCACGCAGCATCTCAATGAACTCTTAACTTCTGATATATTACATCTAGGCGACAAAGTTTATAAGACAGATAACTTAATTGTTATGGGAACTAGTAATGTATCCGCCACATATCTCGACAATTTTATAAGCAGGGGTATATTGGTGTATTATTATAGCCCAACAATAAGCGCTATAAAATCTAAAGAGGAGGATATAGAAGGTAGAGTCTTCCTGTCACTAGTGTTGAAAATGGCAGAAATATGGCAAGGATATTACAAAGCCATAGGCAAAGATGTAGAAGTGGATAAAGAATTCTTGAAAAGGACGATTCAGCTCATTAACGAGGTAGTATCTGAAAGAGAAGATGGATTTAAGCTTTTAGCTAACGCGAGGATGCACGATATAATAAGGGCCATTGGAGAAGTCTCCAAGGATGTCAGAAATAGGGATATATCTCCCAACGATAATGGAGAGGATGTTAAAGATTTCATAGAGGAAGATGTTGACAAAGTATTAGATAAATTATACACCTATGAAAAGGATTCGATACCTTACGAGGCCGATGAGGAGGTGGAAGAATGAATGAATGGGAAATTGTTTTAGGTAAAAGGGGTTGGAAGGAAGTAGAAAAGTATATTTCCTCCTTAGACGAGAAGAGTCAGGGAAAAATTTTGAAATGGGTAAAGGAATATTATTATGATAAAAATATGAAGAACAAGCCAAAGTTCATTTTAGTTGAAGCTCTTGCAAATACTCTCAGAGCGCCCAGTCTAAAAGATATGGTAGAAAGAAATTACGAATGGGAATTCAAGGCTTATTGGGAAAAAGAAATGGAATTAATAGAAATTAAGAGGGAAGATGGTTATAAATTCTATTATATGGGATAGACATGCCTATTTCATTAAAGAAAATTTTTAATGAGAGGTCTTTGCAGAAGAAGACGGCACAAAGCACGACTTTAGATGTAGAAAAGCTCCCTCCTCGTTTTGTGCAGCTGAAAAGTGTATTGGACAAACTAACAGACCCAAGCAAATGGGAGGATAAGCGCATCCGCCCTGCTACACTGGAGATATATAAAGAAGCAAAGAGAATCTTAGAAGAGATAGTCCAAGAAGAAAAAATATCCAAATCTACTGCCAAAGAATTTCAAAAAGGCTTGGCTAAGCTAATTAACGACAGTCGATTCATGTATATAGTAAAAGAAGTCATGCGAAAAAATAATATAGAGGGAAAGTACGATAAGTATCTTGGAAAAGACGGGAGCGCCATTGTTTACAATGAAATAGATGCAGGAATTAGAAAGGCTGTAAAAAGTTACGAAGCAGCCCTTAGCGATTATTTGCTATTAAGAGATAATGAAAGGGCTTTTGGAGAAATCATCTCTGCAGTTACAGCTAGAGCAGATATTGAGCGCGGCCTCACAGAAGAAAGCCTTGCTAAGAACTTTGAGCAATTTTTCAGAAACCATGAAAATACGTACAAAGATTTTGTCATTGAGAATGTACTCCCAACTATAAGAGATAATATTTATTTAGGCGTGTTTAACATACTCAATTATCCTTCTTCAAGAGAATATGTAAAAGGGACCCGTGAAAGTCGTATACCTGGCCAGATATATAGAATTGCTGGTCTTGTATTAGAACAATTAAGCAGAGAGCTTATGTCCAAAAAAGATATAGAGGATAACGAATTAAAGGAAAGATTGGAGGAAGTTTGGAAGGAGAGTGGTGAGGAGTTTGTCGAATCAATATTTAATCATTACCCAGAAGTATTGGCCATACCTACATTTGTTAGAGGAAGCATCTCCCTAAAAAAATACTTGCGCGAAATAGAAAAAGGCCCTATCAAGAATCAATGGCTTCTTAATTATATCAAGTTATTACAGAGAGGTGTAGACTTCCCTACTCTAAAAGAGGAGTTTATAGCTGATGAGCAAATTGGCATTTCACCAAAAAAAGCATTGAGCACGAAGGGAGTATATACTAAAGCAGCATTGGATGCTGTAAAAGAAAAAGCAAGCAAGACATGGGAAACTCTGGCTGCTGATGAAGATGTTAGAATAGCCATTCTCTCCTTTGTAGGCGATTTCATAAGAGACATATCTGAAGGAGAAGTTATCCATTTCTTCCCTCAAGAAATAGAAGATGTGAGGACTCTAAATGAAGAGCTGTTGTCAGACAAGGATGTTAGAGTATTCTCGCTGTTCAGCGAGCATGCTGAGAATCTTCAGAATAGTTTATGGGCTGTTAGGAATGTAATGGAGATGTTGAAGAATAGAGGTAGGGTGCATATACTTTTAACAGGACTCGAAAGAGATAAGGCTTTTGAAGCTTTTACTGATGGATATATGGTGAATCTTACACCTTTTTACATGATTTACCCTACATATAATCTCAATAAATGGATTATGTTAAGTGTATTTACTCACGAGACCCGCCATATAAAGTATGGAAGTTTTCTCTTCCCTGAATATCCAGTTTCTGAATTCGATGTGATAGGAAGATATAAAAGTATTCAACCATATATAGAGAGATTAGCGAAGAGTAAGGGCGTTAAACAAGAAGTAATTATTAAAGAATTGGAAAGATTAACAGAAATCGTTAGAGATGGTTTAAGTTATGCTTATAATTACCTGAAAGAAGAAACAAGTGTTGTCAGAGGCGAGAGAGATGAGGAGAAAGAAAAAACTCTTGATAGAGAAGAATTCATAAATAAATTTGTGGAGAAACTTGCTGATAAATTTGAGACTGTGGAATTTAAAGTATTGAAGGAAGAGGTGGATACATTTAGAATGCTATTCTCACAATTGCCTGAGATATGGAACATTCTTGAGGATTATAGAATAGATAATCTATTTCACATAGACCGCGATGGCATAGACGACCCTTATTTGAATTTGAAGAGTGGTAATCATAAAGAAGATGAGAAAAGATTAGCGGCTCTTCGCATGGCATATGATATTACACGGGTGCTGATTTTAAAGGATGGATGGGAATGGCTCATGAAGATTAAAGATGTCAAAGACATGAAGGGAAAAATAGACTTTTTAACGAATCTCTTACTCGCCTACTCTAAAATGGGTGATGCCTTCAATGAGCTTTCATCCACAGATTCTTGGGGTGAAGGTGAAAAAGAAATCTTAAGGGTTTTTGATGAAATAAAATTAAGAAGTCTTCCTTTGGATGAGGAAGGCAATCCCATATTCAAACACCACACTCAAGATACATTTGAGGCTACTTTAGAAACAATGGTGCTCTTTTCCATCATGACCAACGAAGCTGAAGAGTTTTCGAAAAAGTTAAAGGATATTCTGGACAATTTGAAGAATAATCCATCTAATGATGATAATGGAAAGAGTGGAGGAAATTGTCAAGGAGGTAATTCGTCTGGAGGTGGAAATAAAAATCAACAAGGTGGCGGCCAACAAGGGAGTGGTATGCCTCTGCCTATAAAACAACCTAAGACAGATAAGAAAGGTAAAGATGGGAAAGAAGGGGAAAAAGGTGATGAAGAGAAAAATAAGGAGAGTGGGAGTGGAGGAAAAGGAGAGAATGATGAAAAGAAGAACAAAGAAAAGGGAAGTAGTGAAGGGGATGAAGAAGATGAACTGGAAAAAATGAATAAAAATAAAGGAAATACAGATCCTTCTAAAAATGATATGAAAAGAGGTAAATTGGCAAGAACAAAGGAAAAGCAAAAAGGTGGTGGCAGTAAAGGTGGCCATGCATCATATGGAAAAGCTGAAGAGGTAAATGTGGAAAAACTTCTGAATGTCCATGTCGACAGTAAAATGGTTAAGTATTATAAGGATATCCTTCGAAAAGTAAAAGTTGGGACTGTTAAAACTGAAGAGGTACCTTCTAAGCGTAGAGGTAAATTGAATGTTCGCAAGGCCAGTGAATTTTTGGCTAGCGGAGGAAGAAAACATAAAGAATTCCTTGAAAAAAATGTGGATGTGTTAGAACCTTATGAAGGATACGATATAAAGCAAAGGCCTATCGAGATATATATTGGTATAGATACTAGCGGCAGTATGCAAGGTGGTGAAATAAAATGTGAAGGAGAAATGTGCGAGACCTTTAAAGCACTGGTTGAAAGAAGTGGCTTAACGGGAGATAGAGTTGGATGGTCTATCTATAATGCAGTTGCGATTATAAGTGCTTATAAAGAGTTGGTTGAAGAGGGTTCTATAAAAGATGTTGTAGTGAAATTAATGGGTGTGGCTAATTCAGGTGATTATATTGAAGTCGATATAAATGATATTGACATTAAAAAAGTAGGAAGCACTTATTCTGTTAGTCTGCCAGACATAAGGAAACTTAGTGGTGGCACGGATTTAGAGAATATGATAGGAAAGTGTGTTGAGCGCATTAAAGAAAAGCGAAAAGATACGATGGTGAATAGCCTAAGGGGTGAAGCTTGGAAAAGAGTAGAGCCTCATGTCTTTTTCTTATTCCTTACAGATTTCGGCCATAATGGCCTTTCTGCAGATATTCGAGGGCCATTCAAAGAATTGATGGAGGAGGCTATGAGTTATAGAGAGGACAGTATGCGCTTCGAAGGGAAAGGAAAAAGGAAAGTTAATTATGTTGACACAGTAGTAGGAGTAGCTTTTGCAGCTCCAGATAGGGAAGGTCTCGATACAGGTTATTATGAACAGGTGATTAGTGTCTTGGGAAAACCCTTCACGATAATTATGGACAAAGATACTCGCCTTGGCAAAGCTATAGAGAGAATTATAGGGCTATTTAAATTAGGAAAGATGAAAGCCACAAATATTAAGAATATTGAAGAATGGGAATGAAAGCGAAGGATAGAGGGGAAGAGGCTAAGGAGATTATTGAAGTCATTTGATAGGAGAACCTTCAAAAGGAGATTGTGTGGAGGAGGCAAAACCCGCTTAGCCAACCCCTTTGCCCTTTCCACGCAAGAGAAGCTCAGCGAAGGGCTAACTGTAGCGATGGCTGTGCTCTGCTCATAGCGGCTTTTAAGCGTTACTCTCCCAAAAATAATTAGGCGAGAGGATGAATATGGAAGAGCGGCGAGAGAAAAGGCTGAAAGACCTCCTCCAAAAAATGATTGGAAGAGAGAGAAGAATTCTAGAAGGAGGGAGTAGCTTAGCTTTAGAAGAGAGGCAAACAAAACTTAAGAGAGAAGCGGCTAAGTTAATGAGAGAGTCAAATGGAGATTGGAGGAAACTGGGTGAGGCCCTCTACTCTATTTATAAAAGTGATAAAAACAAAGCCTTTGAGCTTATCAATATCATAGCAAAGCTAAGAAATAATAAAAACACAGAAATAAATGTGGGTGGTAAAAAGGCTGAGGAATTCCTAAACTTACTATTCACAAAGAGATTAAGGTTCTCAATAGATGGGAAGGGAAAGAATGGTGAAAGAGCTAAGGCGGTGTTGGGCTTAGCTGCTCTTTCTAGCTTAAATGAAATAAAAAACGAAAAGGATGTAAAGAAGGCCTTTGCTGTTGTTGTGTTGAGGGAAGCAGTAATGGTTTCAGATCCTAACATTGTACGAGAACTTAACATAAGTTTTGCTGGGATTGTTTTAAAGAAGGTAATGAAAGGAGGTGCGGAAGTAAGGCAAGTAACAGCTAAACTCATCGGTAAGTTAAGATTGCAAAAAGAGCTTAAGCCTGAGTTGATGTTGTTGATGAGTGATATTAATAAGAAGGTGAGAAAAGCAGCTAAGGCTGCATGGAAGAGAGCGAACTTAGGTGATGTAAAAAGAGAATATGAAAAGATGAGTAAAGAAGAGAAGATGAGAGTTAAGGAGTTAATAAAGAAAATGGTTAGAAGCGACCATCAAGAAAGTCAATATACAGTAATTAACTTCATCAGGGAGCTTGGCTCGCAAAGAGAGTTCAAAGCTGAGTTGATGCTGTTAATGTCAGATGGGAACATTCCTCTCAGTGGAATGGGAGAGGGGGCATGGGAAGCTGCTGGATTTGGTGATGTGAAGGAAGAGTATGAGAAAATGAGCAAAGAGGACCAAAATTATGTAAAGGTGTTAATAGCCAAGACAGCTGAGACTAATGATGTACTGAGGTTATATGGACTGCTTAACCTTATAATTAAATTAGGGTTGCAAGACGAGTTTAAAGGCACTATTTGGAAACTCATCTCTAATAAGAGCAAAGATGTTAGAAAGTATGCTTTAGAAGTGCTCATTCCCTTGATGAAAAAAGAAATCGTAGAAATGCGCCAAAACTATTATCCCTTAGCTAATCCCTTCACCCTTAGCGAAGATGTTAAGCTCACCGACGAGCTAACTTTAGCGATGGCCCTCCTTTGCCTCTAATCATTAACCAAAAACAGCCGCGGCGAGCAATGAAAGAGCAAAAAAGCAGAAAGAAAAGAGACAAAATAAAAATAAAAACAGAGTTAGTGGGCTAGCCGACAATCACATAAGCTGCTCGAAATCCTTGCTTAAGTCGCGCTTGAAGCTCTGCTTAACCAATGGACCATCGGCGAAGGGATGCAGGTTTTCATAGAAAGCGGCGTTTTTATCCGTTTGGTAGAAGATGCCAATGGGCAGCTTTTCATACTTTGTCCTGTAAGGCTCCATTGCCTTATCCATCGCGGCCTTCCAATCGCTCGTGTCGTGATTTTCCTTCTGCAAATCATAGACGCGCTCTTTATACCAATCGTAGCTGTACTTCTTGTTCCATGTAACACAAGGCTGGTAAATATCGACGAAGGCAAAGCCCTTATGCTCTATGGCCTTCTTCATCACTGTTTTCATATGCATTAAATCGCCGGCGAATGTCGCAGCGACGAATGTAGCGCCAGCTGCGAGGGCAACGGCCGTTGGGTGAAGAGGCTCCAAATAAGAACCATTGAGAGTCGTCTTCGTCTTCCTGCCCTTCGGCGTCGTTGGACTTACTTGGCCCGTCGTCAAACCGTAAATGTAGTTGTCCTGCACAAAATAATTAACATCGTTGTTTCTTCTAACAGCGTGGATAAAATGATTTGTACCCTCCGAAAGGCCATCACCATCTCCGCCAATCCCGATAACTGTTAATTTATGGTTGGCTAATTTTATACCTTCTGCCAAAGGCAAGAGCCTGCCGTGTATTCCCTCATAACCATAAGCACGGATGTAATGCGGCAATTTACTGCCACAGCCTATACCGCTAACCACAACCGTCTCATGAGGCTCTTTGCCCAGCTCTGCCAATGCCTGCTTTAAGCCCATTAAGATGATGTGATCGCCACATCCAGGACACCATTGAGGCTTTTCAGCCACATTAAAATCTGCTAATCCTGCCATGTTTCCACCTCAAAAAGAGTACCTCCACGGCGTGTAGAACTCATACTTGTCGAAGCTCTCCGCCTGCCTTATCTCAGCCTTTATACCGCTCTTCAAAGCATCTCTAACCACAGCTGCGATTTCCTCGGGGAACCATGGTCTTCCTGTGTACTTCAAAGCCTTGCCCTCTGGTTTAAGCCCAGTCTCCATGGAGAGAAGTTTTGTGAAGAGCCCTGTGCTGTTATTCTCGAAGAATATCGTTTTGTCCTTCCACACAGCCTTAACCTTCTCAGGATTGAGAGGATAAAGCCAAGAGAAGTGCAAGACCCTTGCCTTAATACCTTCAGCTTTAAGCATAGCTTGGGCATCCAATGCTGGGCCGAGTTGAGAACCCCATACAGCAATAGTTATATCGCCGTCGCCATAAACCGTTGGCTTCGGCTGCTCTTCATAGAGGCCCTTCAATTTTGCCATTCGCTTATCGACTTGCTTCACACGCATATCAAAGTCCTCTGTCGAGAAAGAATCCTCCATATGCTCATAGCTCGTCCCTACATGCATGCCGTTCTTAACGCCGGGCACGGTCCTAGGGGAAACACCATCCTCAGTTAAAGCATAGCGATGATATCTTTTGCCCATGGGCAATTCAGGCTGGTCATCTAACAAAAGCTTACCTCTCTCTATCTTCGGCTGTTCCTTTGGTTCGTCCATTGAAAAGTGGCTCTCTGCCAGGAATTTATCGCTAAGTAGAAGAACAGGAAGCTGCCATTTCTCAGCCACATTCAAAGCTTCAGCAGTCATATAATAATTCTGCTCCAATGTGCCTGGAGCTAATATAACGCGCAAAAACTCGCCCTGGCTGGCTCCGAGCATTTGGAATAAATCTGCCTGCTCTGTCCATGTAGGCATGCCTGTAGATGGCCCAACACGCTGTGCTACATAGAAGACAATAGGTGTTTCAGCCAAAGCAGCCATGCCAACGCTCTCCGTCATCAAGGCGAAGCCACCACCACTAGTGCCTGCCATAGCCCTAACACCTGCGAAGTTCGCGCCTATGGCCATCTGAGCGGCGGCTATTTCATCCTCTGTCTGAACAACGGCAACATTATGTCCATCCTTCTCCATCTTAGCGACAAGAACATGTAAAACAGCGCTTGCCGGCGTCATAGGATAAGCTGCAT
>JALWQW010000008.1 GCA_026982895.1 Microcaldota archaeon
GCCTTTAAGATTATTTACCTTTTTTGACAGTTCTTTGTACTTTTCAGCAGCTTCTCTCTCGTTGGCTAGGCGCTTTAACATGACCTTCCACTCACCGAGTTTTAGGTTTGCCTCCTCTATTCTTTGCCCAACAGCTTCTAATTCTTTTATTGCCTCATCCCTCTTTATATCGAAGTTTATCGTTTGGGCGAGCTCATCTATGTACTTTCGTCTTTCTTTTGGCTTCATCTGCACAATGCGGAGAATTTCACCCTGTTGTATGGATATATTCCTAACATCGCCAAGCCCGCGCTTTGCTAAAAAATCCTTCAAGTCTTTGAGCGTAACGACTCTTCCATCAAGTTCATATGTTACTTTGCCCTTTGTATTAACGCTTTTCTTTATGTGGTGGTCCTTTGGCCCTTCGCTTGTTTCCTCCCTAAGCGTTAAGATAACCTCTGCTTTATTATGGTTGGGGTGTATGAACTTTTTACTATTATTTACGCGAAGGCGTTTCAGCGAACTTTCTCCGAGGGCGAATAGTATGCCGTCTAATATATTACTTTTCCCAGAGCCATTTGGCCCTATTATGGCATTAACCTTTGGCGAAAATTCCACATGGCCCTTTTTGAATGATTTAAAGCCTAACAGGTCTACGCTATGAATATACACAAGGCTTTTTTCCTGCGAAGGGTTTTAAGGCGTTACCTTCTCCAATTGCTCCAAGAACCCTCTGTTAAAATGGTTGAGAGTATCTCTCTTCTTATTTGGTGGGGCCACACGCGCTGCATAAGGAGTTCTACATATATCCTTTCAACTTCTTTTATATAGTCCTTCAGCCTATCTTTCAACACCGCCAATTCGTTCCTTCTTTCTATATACTCTCCACTCATTCGTTTTATATCCATTTCTTTAGATAGCATATTTTCCACTTCTAACTTTGGCGCTCTCAAATAATACTCAATAAGCTCAAAGGCTGGTGGGAACCCTCTCGTGTTTATTCCTCTTAATCTAAGATTGCTTAGTGTGTATGTCCATCTTAACTCTATAATATCTTCATTTCTCTTCGTGAAGAGCTCTTTCCACATATTTTTGTCTTCATCACCTAGCCATTCTTTACCCTTCAAAAATAACCGTTGCCTAAATCTTTCTTCCCTTCCTTCAATCCAATAAAAGTAAGCCACTAACGCTTTTCTAAGGCCTTCTCTACTTTTGAGGCCTTTTTTGTCCCCGACCTTTTCCATTGTCAAAATCACGAAAACCCTCTAAGCTTGGAATGAAAATTCTTTTAAACATATTTTGGGCTTTAATTTTAAATTCTTCTATCCCTATTTTTAGCCCATATTTCACACCTCGGCTTTGTGCCGGGGTTACTTTTTTATAACTTTCCATTCCAGCTTCTTTGGTGTGAGCATGGCTCTGAAAAAGACGAAGAAGAAAACCACATATGGTGGCTATAATTATATAGACGAAAACTACAAGCCCGGCAAGGATGACTTTGTTGTTTTAGCATGGCTGAAAGGCACTAAACCCTTCGAAATTTTGGCTGAGGCTGTCGCTGCTGAAAGCTCTGTTGGCACCTTCACCAAAATCCATACGATGAATAAGCGCGTGTTTACTCATTATAGAGCGCATGTATTTGAACCTGTATCTT
>JALWQW010000009.1 GCA_026982895.1 Microcaldota archaeon
ATAAAACTTCATCCTATAATAGAAGAATATAATGCAGGCGACGACGTTATTTACGATCAAGATCTAATTCCATATGACGTTCAGGGAACTCTTGGATATGGAAAAATGCTTCACAGACACGGAATTTTAACAGATGCAGAGCTTAAAACTTTAAAGAGGGGATTGGACGAAATAATGGATCTATACAAAAAAGGAGAATTCACACTTACCCTTGAAGATGAAGATTGTCATACAAAAATAGAGAGCTACCTAATAGAAAACTTTGGTGAGATAGGAAAGAAGATACACACCGCCAGATCCAGAAACGATCAAATATTGGTTACGATGAGGCTTTATATGAAGGATAAAGCACAGATGCTTAAAGATGAGGCACTTAAGCTAGTTGAAGATCTATTAGAGGTTGCAAAGAAGTATGAATTCATCCCAATGCCGGGATACACACACATGCAAAAGGCAATGCCAACAACGGTTGGAACATGGTATGGCGCAATCGCAGAGAGCCTACTTGATGATGTTCGGCTTTTAAAGGCGATAAGCGACGAACTTATAGATCAAAACCCGCTAGGTAGTGGGGCAGGATATGGAAGCCCTTTCGATTTCGATAGAGATAAATTATCTGAGGATTTAGGTTTTAAGAGAACCCAGAACAATGTTATCTATTGCCAAAATTCACGTGGAAAAATAGAGGGGATGATGCTTGAAGCATGTTCTCAAATCATGCTTACATTAAACAAGCTGGCTACAGATTTATTGCTATATACAACTCAAGAATTTAATTTTTTCACAATAACAGATGAAGTGTCTACAGGCTCTTCAATAATGCCACAAAAGAAAAACCTCGATGTCGCAGAGCTTATAAGAGGCAGAACGGCAACAGTTATCTCATGTAGAAACGAGATAACCATGAATATTTTAAACAAGGTCTCAGGCTATCACAGAGACGGACAGGAGATGAAAAGGCCACTCTTCCTAGGAATTAGATACACAGAGATGTCTATCATAGCCGCATCAATAGTAATTCAAAACCTAGTTCCAAACGAAGACGTTCTCCTAAACGACATGACTCCAGAGATGTTCGCCGCTCACAAAGCCTTTGAATTGGTAAAAAAGGGTGTTTCATTTAGAGATGCATATATAGAAGTCGGATCACATTTAGATGACATAGGCATAGAAAAAGAGGATATAATAGAGATGTTAAAGGAATCCAGACACCAAGGCGGAGTGGGAAACCTTCAACTAGACATGCTTAAAAAGCAGGTTGAAGAGTTAAAGGGGTAATACAAAAACACAACAATGGGCGACATAAAATGCAACAATATAATTGAAATTTAGGCCGCATCCCTATGTGGACCTTCAAGACGAGGAACAGCACCTTTTTTACTAGGTTGACCATTAGAAACAGGTATAAAGTCAGCATCAATAACAGTAGCATCATCAGTAAAAGAACCAAATAAACCAAATATCCTGTCAATCGCTTCAGCAGCTTCTTCTGACACGCCTCTAACACTACCATCAGGATTATATATAGATTCAAAATCGAATAAATCAACATAATACTC
>JALWQW010000010.1 GCA_026982895.1 Microcaldota archaeon
GAGAAGGTAGGTTCGCTTTCAAAATTAGAAGCTGATTATTACAAGTACAAAAAGGAGATTGATGAGAAAATAAATAAATTAGCATACAAATATATTGATGTTAATATTCTTGGAGAAAGTAGCGGCGTAGCTGCTCTTGGCGAAAAAATAGATGTGAATAAGACTATCTGCCTGGAAAACAAGTACAAAAATTGGAATTTTGAAGATGTCAAAAAAACATTTGATGTAGGATTTGATATAACAAGTGTAAAGGCAGATGAAGGCATAACCTCTACAAACGGAGATAAATTAACCTGGTCCTTCGATAACTTCACTTACGACAATAGAGTCTGTGCTGTTGTTTATGGCAAGGCTGAACCATCGACAATAACAGGGGTGAAGAAAGTAAAGACGCTCGTAGATAGACAGGGAAGCGTCGATATAAATATAAGTTTCTCAGTGGATGAACCCTTCATTATAGATGTTGGTAAAACTGTGGAAAATGTTGAGGATGATTTAGAGAATTACACAGTAAGTTTAGATGGCGTTGAGAAAGGCGTTAAAAACATCCATGTTAAGAAAGGCGAACACACATTGGAAATAAAAGGCAGTGAGAAATTAGCTAAATTGAAATATTACAGTGAAACGAAAACAGAAGACGGAAAAACTTATGTATATGAGTATGTAGATATATATCCTCAACAGGACATTGACGAAGCATACATATACAAGAAAGGCGAACCTCAGAATGGCGAAGAAGTAAGGGGCAATTATGTCGTTATCGGCGGACTGGTGGAAGGCGTTAATTACACACTGGTTATGAAAGTGCTCGTCGATGATGGAAGGGGTGCCGTCGAAGCATTGATAAACAACATCTCGTCAATGAACTTGACATATGAAGAAGAGAGCAGACTGCAAAAGATTCGAGAAGAGCTAGCCAATGGATATATAGATAAAGCTCTCGAAGACGCGAAAAACCTTCTGCACGATGTTGAGGAGCGCATAGCAAATAACAGCGAGACCCATAAAAAAGCAGAAGAAGCGAGAGCAGAATGGCAGAAAATATGGGACGAGATAAAAGCCAGCTTAAATAATAGCGGCGCTTTGCAGGATTCGCTGGTCTATGAATTAAATGAAGTGGAGGCAAAAATGCACGCAAACGACAGCGAGCTAGCAAAAGAAGGCGTCCGTGCCGTCGATAAATGGAAATCAAAATATATCTTGGAGAACACGAAAAGCATAGATAGAGAATATAAAACAGTGATGAAAAGCATAGTCAATGAAGGTTTAGATGACGATGAAAATGTAAAAGAGCTCGACAGAAATTATAAAAAATATCTATTCAGCGCAAAGGTGGATAAATCGATAAGCAGTTTAGCAAAGGCAAGCGAGACATTGGAAACGCTGAAAGAAGTTGAAAAGAACATGAGCGAGGCTAAGAAGAAGGCTAAGGAAGCTTTTGAAGCCGCTTATAAAAGGGCAAAGAAGAAATTAGCGGAGTTTAAAGAATTGGAAGATAAAGCTGAAAAGGAGGGTGTTGATGATTACCTGTCTTATAGCGCGAGATACTTTGATGAGCTCATAAAGCCATACAGCAAGCCAAAGACCATCGCCCAATACAAAGACGCAACTCAAGAGATAAATAAAGTGGTTGATAAAATAGATGAGGCAAAGGCTGATTTGAAGCGGCTAGCCGAAGACGAATTGAGCTCAGCTATTGGAGTCATAAAGAGTAGGCAGATACCTGAAGAAGCATACCAGGCAAGCTACAGCAAAGCAAAAGAGCTCTTATCAAGAGGAGACTATGTAGATGTATTAAGTATGGCGAAGAAAATGAAGGATGCGGCGTTAAAGTACAAGGCAAGGGATAAATTCAGAGAAACGCGAGAAACAGGATTCCCCCTTCTATTAGGAGGAGCAGCCCTCGTCGGACTTTTAGCATTGGCATATCTCTACAAAGATAGCATATCTTCCATGAATCCGTTTAAAGCAGAGAAGAAGCAAAAGAGGCGCATAAAGAAATATGTTGATTTAGAAAAAGGCGAAAATGAAGAAAATGAGAAGAGCGGGCCCGGAGGGATTTGAACCCTCGACCATCGGCTTAGAAGGCTGCCGCTCTATCCAAGCTGAGCTACGGGCCCTGCCTTCTATTAATAGGAGTAAAATATAAAAAAGAGTGCCTTATAAGGCCAGTAGTGAATTCGTCGATAATAGAGGGTTAAGAAGCAATATTCTAATAATAGTTACAGGTTAGCGGTCAGAAAAAGCGGTAAAATATTTAAACCCATTCCGTTAAAATAACAACATGGCTGACAGAAAAGAAATAATGAAAAAGAACATGCAAAACTTGCAGGCAAAAATTAAGGCAATGAAGAAGAAGAAAAATTTCAAAGAAATGTTTGAAAGCAATGAAGCCATCCATGTGATAAACAACATGGAGGAAGTGAGAAAGTACTTGCAAATATATATAACGCTGAAAGGTTTGGAGATAGACCCAAGCGAATGGAATTATGTGGCTGCCAAATATTTTGGGAAGGTGTTATTCTCAAAATTTGCAGAAGAAGTTATGGAGAAAGCCTCTTACTCCTATGAGTGGCTCATAGAGGCGCAGAAATGCGAAAGGACATATGAGAAATGCGCTGCAGATGGTTTATATGTTTTAAGCGTTTATCATGATATCTTTTATAGAAGCAGAAAATTAAACCCCGACCACATGGTTAATTGGGCAAAGGTTTTCTACAAAGAATATGGTATGAAGGAATTAAAGAAGGTGTGGGATAAAGGCGAGCATATAATCTTCTTTTACAATGTGTTAAGTATAACTATTGAAAGATATGTTAATCTTGCACGAGATGTAGTTAAAAGAGAAGTGTTGGCATGAAGATATTTTTCAAAACCTATGGCTGCACGCTAAATAAGGCAGACACCGAGAAGATGAAAGTTATTAGTGAAAAAGCAGGGCATGCTGTCGTTGAAAATGAAGACGAAGCAGATGTTGTTGTCGTTAATACATGTACTGTGAAAGGAGCAACGGAGAGTAAAATAAGATATTATTTGGAATTATTGAAGAAAAATGACAAGCCCTTTGTGGTTGCCGGCTGTTTATCTGCTGTCGATAAGAGTCTAGCTGAAAAATACAGAACAGGAATCCTAAATCCATACAGCATAAAGCATATAGACGAGGGAATAAAAGCCGCGATTAACAGAGAAAGTAAAGTTATATTTCACTTCGAGGATAAGAATATAGTAACACATCAAAAAGGCCCCATTGCTGCAATTGGCATTCAAGACGGTTGTACATCATTCTGTGCCTTTTGCCAAACGAAATTAGCAAGGCCAAAACTTCAAAGCCAAAAAATAGAAACTATTTTAGAGGAGGTCGAAAATTCTGTCGAGAACGGCGCAGTAGAGGTGGATTTATCAGGCACGGATACAGGGGCATATGGTTTGGATGTAGGCACCGACTTGGCAGAACTTTTAGACAGGGTAAATGATATAGATGGAAAATTTATGGTAAGAGTAGGGATGGCAAATCCCCATCACATAAAACGATTGAGCAATAAACTCGTCGATGCTTATAAAGGCAAGCACATCTATAAATTCCTCCACACATCTGTACAAAGTGGAAGCGAAAAAGTTGTCAAAGACATGCGGCGAGACCACACAGTAAAAGATTTCGAAGATGTTGTGAGATTGTTTAGGCGCGCCTTTAATGACATAACTATAGAAACAGACATTATTGTAGGATATCCTACAGAAGATGAAAACGATTTCGAGGACACGCTTAAATTTTTAGAGAGGGTAAAACCAGAAGTCGTGAATCTATCAAAATTTACACCTAGAAAAGGAACTCTGGCCGCTAAATTGAAGCAATTACCCACAGAGACAATAAAGAAAAGAAGTATTATTGCAAGCGCTCTATTGAGAGAACTCCACGAAAAAATGAACGAAGACTGGGTTGGAAAGGAGATTAAAGTGTTAATAACTGAGAGAGCAAAAGCCGGCTTTAAAGGAAGAACATTAGGTTATAAACAAGCCTTCTTACCCATTCAGAACAAAAAACTGCTGGGAAAGTGGGTTAGATGCACTGTTGATAATGCAACACACACAACTCTTGTCTGCTCTGAAAAGATTTCAGAAGATGCCTGGCAGTAACAATATAAAGAAGGCAATCAAAAGCGAGTATGTTATAACCTTATGAGCTAATCCTCGCCCTATAACACTTGCTAGAAGATGGTCGCCGTCGAAGAGAGGAACTGGAAGAAGATTAATTATACCTATAAACAAGCTTAGGGCAAAGGTTAATCCCAAGAGATGATAGAAGAACGCCAAGATACCATTTGTATATATCCTATTGGCTGAATCGCTTAGAAGATAACCCTCTATAGAAAGCTTGCCCCTTTCATCGACAGGTAATTGCACAGTAGAGCCATTGAGTAGAGTGATATTAGCAGATGAATTTGGTTGTAAAACAGTAAAACAATCGCCGCCGTTTATAGAGGTTATTATGCTGCCCTTTAACACACCATCTGTGATGTAACAGCCATGCAAAACAAAGGGCTTCGTGAAAACCAAAAAGGCCAAAAACAACATGCCAAAGAGCACTGCTGAAAAGAGGTTGAAACCAGGCCCTGCCGACAAGACGCGAGCAACGACCTTTCTAGGTTTAGCGAAGAGCCGTCGCTCATCAGGCTCAACAAACGCGCCCATAGGAAGAGAGCCAAAGAAAACCAAGCCAGTATTCAAAAGAGGAATTTTGTGCCGTACAGTAAGTATGGCATGTCCTCCTTCATGGATGATTAAGATTATAGCCAAAGCAAGAATACCTTCAAAGAAAGGGATATTTATACCCGGAAGAATAAGTGTTACTGCCTGCTGAGCCTTTACAGCACCGAGGAAGAAATGGGCATAAAGCTGGCTCAATACATGAAAGGCAGATAGATATGCCAAATAAACCATAGAGGATAATAAACCACCTATAGAGGTTATAAGAAGTAGAAGGATATTGCTATTAGAGTTTTTAGAAGCTGTATGGGTTGGAAAGAAATTGCCAACATAATCAATAGCTAGTGGGTAAAGCAAAGACAATGTGACAAATAGGAAGCCTGCTATAATGAGAGAATAAACTCTTTTCTTCATTGGCTGCCAATTCATTAAATATAAGGAGAGAAGACCAAAAGCCAGTGAAAATGAAACATCTGCTAGAATATCTTGATAAGCGCCAAGAGCCTTTGATATATTCCTTAACAGCGATATGCCTTTTTTACTCCTAACCAGAACCATACCATAGTAGGATTCCAATTTGAAGCGCTTCTCATAATAGAAGCTTACGAGGAGCATTATGAATAAGCTTGATACAATTTTTACCAACGAGGATATGTTCTGCGATTTCACGATAACCGCAAATAGTATGAATGATACGATGGCAACAAGCCAATCCCTTAATTCCATTTTTTTAGCAACCACGGACGCTTATTAAAGCCTAAAATATATAAAGGTTGCCAGGCATAGGCTAGATAACCCTTTAAATCCTTCAGAGTGTAATGGGTTGGAGTGAAATGATGGGTGTTTGCGACATCTGCGGAAGAAAAACAAAAACGCGAAAAGTGAGGATGGAGGGAGCTATTATAGAGGCGTGCTATGTATGTGTGCCTAGCTCATCTATGGATTACAAAAACATGCCCAAAGAAGAGAGGGTGAAAGCTGTTGGAAAAATAAAAGAAAAGGACATTGTGGAGAATTTCGCCGCTCTTATAAAGAATGCTCGTGAGAAAATGGGTTTGAGCCAAGAGGATTTAGCGAAAAAGCTTAATTTAAGTCTCAATTACCTAAAGCACATAGAGAGGGGCGAGATGATACCCGACGGAAAAACAGCCAAAAAATTAGAGCGCTTCCTCAACATAAAGCTCTTGGAAGAAG
>JALWQW010000011.1 GCA_026982895.1 Microcaldota archaeon
ATCCGGGATATAGCGCTAAACATTAACCAGAATCCGGTAAACAACACCAAGGTTTGAGCTGAAAGACCGGGCTCAAAAATTAAAATCAAACCCAAAACAAACTCAAAAATACCAATCATTAAGTTCCACTGCCAAGCTTCAAAATACTCTTTATTTCGTAAGGCAAAAATTATGTTTGACACCCCGTTAAATGTTATCAGCCAACCAAAAAGCAATGTTAAGCCTACAATAGGAGGAGCTAAAATTCTTAAAAATTTCTTTGCCCTTAGACGCGTTCCGTCATGATTACGCTTAATACTCTTAAATTTATTTTTCATTTTGTCATTCATTTTCTCAACCTCCTCAAAATCTCTTTAGTATGTGCTCTTTGGGTATCGGCCTTTGACTTCAACCTCTTTAAGAAATTCACATATGCAGATCTTATCTCGTTTATGTCATCTCTATTCAACAAGGGAGCCTTGAAATCCGTATCAACCTCCTTGACAAATTCCTCACCACCCAAGTAGTTTAAAGAGTCTTTTAAATTACCCTCATCAACATGGCGTTTGAAAGCATCATAAAGTGGATTGATGTCCTTATCAATGAGAAGGTTCTTTATCACACGCGCCTCCATATCAGTAGCAACAGCGGATAGATAATGACCTTCTTTTGTAAAAAGGCTGCCGCTGAATATGTCGCTCACGAGAGACCTTGGATTAATAGGTGTGGATAGAGGCATCAATCTGCCGCCAGAGCGGTATTCTGTAGAGAAGGGATACAAAATTATTTTGCCGTGCTTGGCTAAATCTTCAATACCTTCTGCCAAGAGATGGGAAGCAGCAGATGTATCAAAGCTTACCTGGTGAGTTATCGGTGCTGTATTCTTAAACACAACTACTGTATTGCCAACCATCTTCAAATGATCAAATATGGATGAAATGGCTTCCTCTATCTGCCCCACAATACCTCTGCCACGAACAACTGAACCAACATCCACCTCAGCTATAAGATAGGGATCTTGTAAAATTACGCCGCGGTCCTTTGCTAGATCCCTAACGAAGTTTATAGAAGACAACATTACACCCTCTGCCAAAACATCAATAAGATCTTCATTGAATACGCGAATGTAATATCCTTTACCTCTCAACATATGACCAAAAAGAAGATCAATTGTGTGTTTATAAGCACTTATGAAGGGAAAGCTTTCTGATATCAGACGATCAAATTCGCGTTTTTTATCCTCTTCATATATTTTATCGTCGTACTCCTTGTACAGGGTATTCCCTGCATGTTGGTAAAAGAGGTCATAAAAAGGCTCTATGGCATCGTCGAGTTGTTTGCTTATCAAAAGAGAAGCCAACCCTCTCTTCATTGTCATAAAATCTCCATTTTTCATCTCATGAGAAAATGCTTTGGCCATGGTCTTTATATAATAACGAATTCCCCTGACTACAATGCCTGGTGAAACCACGAGTTCATCGTCTGAAAATATATCTGCTAAATTTTCCCACACACTACCGACATCTATGTGGGCTTTGTCAGAACCCTTCAATTTAGCCACCTTCTTCCTAACAAGCTTCTTCGTTAAGCCAAGTATGTCAGCACCAGTAGATAGAGGTGGCAGAGCCAAGAGGTTCAAGACCTCATCATCAATAATAACATTAGTAGTTCTATAATTTTGAGCCATTATCTTAGCTATTGAAAGTCTAGCTTTTATGTTGGGATATGCTACAAAGACCTTCTCCATTCTGCCCTCTCTAAGAAGAGCAGAATCTATTTTTTCAGGTTTATTCGTAGCTGCAATAACGACAATACCCTCTCTATAATTGGGTGGTGCTGCTCCATCAAGCTCACTCAGAAGTTGGTTTAAAGATGGATTAGCGCCTATCTCCCTATTGCTTATAGCATCAACCTCATCTATAAAGAGAAGAATGGGTGGATGGGGCAACGTCTTTGAAAGCAAAGTAATGAGATTTTCGTCGCTCAGGTTATCTAATATAGGCGAGAGAGGACTATTGCCTAAAATAATCTTAACATCTTTAATGACAGAACGAAGCCTAACCAAAGATGTCTCCGCATCGGTTACAGACGAAGGAGCGGCTAGCATAACAACAGCTTCCTTATTAGGAAATCTCTCAACAAATGCATTGGAAAATAACTCTTGCATCTTCGCCAATTCGGTAGAAGTATTCCTCGGTTTTTTCTTATCTTTGGAAGTATCCTTATTTTCATCCTCAGACTGCGCAGCTTCAGTTTTTGCAAGCTCAGCCTCCAAGAACTCAACTAATAACTCAACATATTTATCAGCAACGACCTTCGAAGGAGATACACCCAATGAGTCAGAGCCGTTTATTAACAAATCTATAGAAGCGCCAATGTAAGCCGCCTTGAGCTGCCTTGCCAATTCGAAAAACTCTGCTACTTTTCCTGGCTGCCTAGCGCTGGCAGGATCTATATTTAGAGGAACGCCACCGATACCTCTTATCAATTTGGACATGAGCAGGCTCTTACCCGTTCCAGGAGGACCAACCAGCAGGATATGCCTGGGCTGCGCGACTGAATACAAATCTTTATTAGCTACAACATCCAACATCTCAGCCAAAGTTTCAAAAGCAGGGCTTTCCTCATCAAGACCATAATCCTTTTTCAGGAGCTGTGCCACAAAAGTTTTGGCGTCAACTTCAGAGCGCTCTTTACCTTTCTCTATATATAATTTTACAGCCTCTTCAATATCTGCATTTGACTGCGATTTAGAATTCGGAGATTCCTCCTCTATAAGGGGGATTTTTTCCTCAATATCAGCTTCTTCATCAAACTTAACCATGATTTCACCATAACAGGTTATAAATTGTGTAGTAACGCTTAAAAATATATACTCTTATAAAAACAAATGGTGGAAATAATGAGTGATGAAAAGGAGATAAAAAAAGAGAGTGCTTTTGAAGAAAACGAATACGAAAGGGGAGACACAGCTGAGATAAAAGCACTGAGGCGCTTATTGGAAGGAGAAAAAGACAGAATAGAAGAAAAAGACCTCGATGTTAAAAAGAAAAAAGAGAAAGAGCGAGTAATAATACTAGAAATATCTGATAAAGCAGGCAATGAAGTTGAGCTGGAATTAAAAGAAGACATATACAACTTATGGAGATATAGCGGTGAGTATTTCGCAGGTGGCAGAGTTCCCACTGAAAAGGATGTTAGAGATGCCATCGACAAAATGAAAAAAGCAAGAGAAGATATAGAAGAGCAAATAGAAAAATATAAAGATGATGGCGAAAATGGAAAGGCCGGCCTTTTAGGAGCCGTCGTCGAGAGTCTGGAGGAAGCCTTGGATGATGCACTTGTGAATCTCTTTTTAGAACCTGCTGGCGATAGTATAAAAATAAAAAAAGAATTCGCAGAAAAATTCGATTGGGAAACGATAAAAAATCCCATAGCGGAGCTCGTGAGTGAGATTAGCGGAAGAGACATAAAAGATGTTATGAAAACTATAGAGAATATGGAACATGGTGAGATGAAAAGTGCTAAACATATAACGACGGTGGAGACTGTAAGCAATATATTGAAAAAGAAAGGCGTCGAGGTAAAGAATATATTTATAAGTAGGGAAAGTGTAGAAAAAGAGGTTTTGGAAGCCGTAGAAACAGAAGACCGCGGTTCGCATATAAAGATTAATCCTGTAATCAAGAGGAAGGTTGTCGAGAGTTTAGAAACTAAAATGTACGGCGACACAATAAGTTTAGACAGCTTGGACGATGAAAGATATCATTCAGTTTTGGAAGACATCGCAGGCCTTCTTCCAACAGATGTTAGAGAGAAATATGGAAGAGAAGTCAGTGAAAAAATCATAGACGCAGCAGTTAAAACGATTCTAGGGGAAGTTATAAAAAGCAATGAGGATGGCGAAAAAGAAGATTATGGTGAGAATAATGGCGAAGAAAGTTAAGACGCTTATAGAATTGAGTGATTATAGAAAAGCCATTGCAAGGCATATTGAAGATAAAGAGCCAAGATACTTAAAGGAGCTTATACTAAACTATATTGAAAATAAGAAGGTGTTATTTGAAGAATTGAGGTTAAAAACAGATAAACTTAAAGAGTTGGATAGCTTGCTTTACAAGAGTGTAAGGGTAAATCCATATGTATCAGCTCTTCCCCTATCCAAGGATGAAGAAGTCTTTTTGAAATCTGTTGAAAAGATTTTGTTGGAAAGTCTTCTCTTATCAAAGGGAAAGCGCGCATACATTGACATAGAAAAAAGATATAACTCATTTATAGAAAAGATTTTACATGCGTTGGACGCCTATGAAGAAAGCTGGGTTGCTCTGGAGAAATTGAAAAAAATAACGCAAAGAGATGGCAGATTGCAATTGCACATAACAGATATGGATATAAAAAAGAAGCGTTTTGATTTAGAGTATCATTTAGAGAATACGCGAATATACTATAGAGGTTCATTGGAAGAACCTCTTAGTTTAGAGGTGGGGGATGTCGGCATAAATGATGATTTCCTTTATGGAATATATATTTTTGGTATAAGGGAGTTGAAAATGGAGGATATGTCTGCATTGATTGGCTCCATTGAAATTGAGGAAAACAACGAATTGAAGGAAATTTTAGATGTTTATAATTTAAATCAAAAAGTAAGAAAGGCACTCTTGGTCAGCGTCATAAGTAAAGATAAAGTTAGACTAAGGGCAGCTACTTATATGGCAAGAAACGAAATATATAAAAGAAAAGAAGTTATGACTGAAATAGGCCATAATATAGAAGCCAAATATCTTATCAAAGATGGTGGATTTGAGAGAAAGGATATACTTTTCAACGGCATCTCTCTGAAGAAAATTCATGAAATTAGCGAAGATGAGCAAGAGGTATATTTATGGCAATGAAAAAAGCAAAGGGGTTAATTATAGAGATAAATAGAGAATGTAATTTAAATTGCAAATTCTGCCGTGTGCCGAAGGATAATAGAAGGCGTGCGTTTAAAGAGCTCGAAAGTTTATTAGAGAATAAAGAAATGGAGGATGTTGTTGAATATAAAGAAGGAAAAATAAAATACCTCGGCATATCAGGAGGAGAACCTCTACTCCATCCAGATATTCTGAGGATTCTCAAATTATTATCGACAAAAAGTGATGAAGTTGTATTGGCTACGAATCTGACTATCTTAAATGAGAAAATTTTAGATGCATTGAAGAAGCTCAAAAATATTTATATCCAAATAAACTTACCAAGCCCTAATCCAAGCACATACAAAAAAATCGTCGGGAAGGACACATTCTCTGTTGCAATAAAGAATATAAAAAAGCTGACTAAAGAAGTTGAAGCATATAGAGTGGCTATAAACATGGTTGTATGCAAAGAAAATATTGACGAATGCAAGAATATGGTAAAATTATGCTCTCAACTAAATGTTGAAAATTTGCGATTTCATGTGAATGTAGGTGGAAACATAAATCATAAAGATTTTTTAGCTAAAACGATGGAAGCACAAGACTATGCCTTAGAGAATGATCTGCCCCTCGTCGTGAGGATCGCTAGTGAAAAGAGGCGAGAGGGTATTATACCATACATAACCGTCGATAAACAAGTGTACAGCGATTTATTTGAAGCTTATTGATGGAAATTTTGTAAATTCAGAGATTATTCAATATCCCTAAATTTATCCTTAGCATCGAATACACGGTTCTTCAACTCCATCATTTCGCTAGCTCTAGATGGGAACAACTCCTTCCATCCGCCATTCGAATCCTGCATGTTAAAGCCTGTCTCATCAACCAAATCATCAGCTCTAGCTATAACATCTCCAACAGCATCCTTTTCATCATCGCTGCAGCCCTTACAGTTTTTGACTAAGAATTCAACTT
>JALWQW010000012.1 GCA_026982895.1 Microcaldota archaeon
GTTTTGTCTATCAAGGGAAATATAAAAAGTTTTGATCATAAATTCATACATATCTAAGCATTTTTGATCCCTATTTTTGTTAAAAAAGTTATAGTACGTTTTTAAGAATATATTCCTATCTTTGCTCTTGTAAGTAATTAACTTATTTTTTATCTTGCTATTAGAAGATTCAATTTTTATTGTAGCTTTTGATTTATTTTGATTTATGCCAACATTATTGTGAGCAAATACTACAGGTTCTGATATAATAAATGTTGAAATTAGAGGGGCAATGTACTTATACACTTTTTTCTTAAATTTTCCTTTCTGCTTTAATTCTTTAACAGATGTCTTCATCTCTCATCACCCTGCTATTATATTATTTTGTGGTATTATTATGTTATATATGAAACTATTTATAAATCTTTCCCTATCCCACATTTATTCAGAGTTATTTTATTACTAGCATTATATAATCTTCCCTCTCTTAGATAGTAGATAAGCTTGTGCTTTTTTGAGGGTGTGTGAAGGGGAAGCTTGACATTTGGCTGATGATTTGCCCTTAGAAGAGTGAGTAATGATAAAGAAGCCGCGAGCAAAAGAGTGGCTTATCGATGGCACATCCATTTACGTCGAGGAGATAGAGGGTTATGGCTGGAGTGGTGAAGTAGAGGTGGAAGAGGCCGAGTTAAATGCGGTTTTGCCGAAATACTTTTTACATTTTGATGGTTTATTGCGTAGAAGCAGAAAAATGTATGATTATTTATACTGATGTTCAATAAAAAATAAAGAGAAACAAAACACAATTATTCTTTAAGCTTTCTCTTATTTTCACTTTTCTGTGATTTGGCCTTTATTTTGCCGTCTAAAAGTTCACCTTTATCCTCTTTACTGTTCAATACTCTTTTCGCTTTATCGGCAGTTTTTTCGTCGCCGTGCTTTATTATAATGTTCAAAAAGAGTGGGCTCTTTGATTTTGAGAGGGCCTTTAGTAAAATATCTTTTTTATCATCTATATTCCTTTCGTTGGTTAATAAACTGTGGACTATCTTAAAATAGGGCAATTCACAGCAATTACTTTCAAGGATATATTCATAATATTCATATTCTGCCTCAGGATATGTGGATGTGTTATGTGAATAAATGTCCGATTTAATAATACCTTTCAAATAATTATATATTCTATCTAGCGTTTCTGTGTCGGCTTCGATGAACGTTTTTGAACGGTCTATATCCTTTTTACATGAAATGTGGTAAACGGCTTCCACCACAGGATTGTTTAGCATGTGGTATCCACTTGTAAGAACACCAGCACCCATCAATATTTCTATAGCCCTTATACCTACAGCTCGGTCCATTGCTTTTACCATCATATTCTCTATATAACTCCACTCTTCCAATTTTGCTAGGAGGTCCATCTCTATCATTTTTTTACTCACAATCTCATTTCCTTCTGTTAGAGAAAATTCTAAATCCATTACATCACCTAACAGATTATATGACAAAAAGGTTTATAAAACGCACTTTTCAAAGTCTCCTTTTACCAACAGAAAAGCTTTTAAATGGACGAAAAATGCGACGAAAATATTAAATAGTGGGAAAGTTACAAGTTAATGTAGGGGTGAATGCCATGAGTGGAGAGGAATACAAAGGAAAACATGAAAGTAGGATGTATGGGCAGAATGTAAAGGATGGGCCTGCCTCTGTTGATTTGAAGGCAGCAAAGCAGAACCTCTCTTCTTGGCTTTGGCACTAATTATATCGCTAAACTTGACGGAAAGCATAGGCTCGTTATTCCCGAAGAATTTAGGCGAGCCTTAGGCATAAAAGGCAAAGAAAGGCTAAAGCTTAGCCTTAAGGCTGCAAACGGGAAGCTTTTTTTATCTATAGAGAAGAGCGACGATAGGGGTAAGCCCTACTCGCGGAATATGGAGGTGTTAGAATGAAATTTTACAATATTGTGCCCCATCTCCCGGAAAAGCTGCCGCCTTATGTTGATGAAGATGGCAAGCCTCTCGGGAGAAAGGCCTTTGAGAAGCTATTTCCCAAGGAGGTAGTTAGGCAGGAGTTTAGTGAAGAGCCGTTCATAAAAGTGCCCGACGAGCTTGAAGAGCTATACATAAACGTTGCAAAGAGGCCAAGACCCCTTCAGAGGGCGAGAAGACTGGAGAAAAAGCTTGGCCTAGAGAAGACAAAGATCTATATGAAGAGAGAGGATTTGAGCCCTACGGGAAGCCATAAGCTGAATACTGCGTTAGCCCAACTCTACTACGCGAAAGAGGATACGGATTTTGTTACTACAGAAACTGGTGCTGGACAGTGGGGTACTGCCGTAGCTTTGGCAAGTGCTTTGGTTGGCATAAGAGCAGAGATATTCATGGTTGGATTAAGCTACAATCAAAAGCCCTTTAGGAGAGCGCTCATGCACATCTACAACGCATCGGTGTATCCTTCGCCCTCTCACATGACTTCTGTAGGAAAGCGTTTCTTGGAAGAAGGCAAGAAGAAGGGTTCTTTGGGCATAGCCATAGCTGAGGCTGTTGAGAGAGCCGTTTCAGCAGGAGGAAAGTACGTGCTAGGCAGCGTTTTGAATGCCGTGCTTATGCATCAAACAGTGATAGGCGAAGAAGTGCTTAGGCAGTTAGAGGAAGATGGCGAGGAAGCAACAGATGTCATAGCATGCTTCGGCGGAGGAAGCAACTTTGGAGGCATCGTCTTTCCGTTTTACAGGCAGTATTATAGAAGAGGAAAAGATATAACCTTCATAGCAGCAGAGGCCAGTGAAGTACCAAGCTTGACGAAAGGAGGATATATCTACGACTATGGGGATAGCGCTAAATTGACTCCAAAAATGAAGATGTATTCGTTGGGCTTTTCATTTATGCCGCCACCCATATACGCTGGTGGCTTAAGATATCATGGCGCTTCTCCTGCTGTATCTCTGTTGGTGAAGCACGGCATAGTGGAGCCTAGAAGTTATAGTGAAGCTGAAGCTAGGAAGGCAGCGTTCCTCATGGCTCACACAGAGGGCTTGATCATCGCTCCTGAAACTGCCCATGCCATTGCAGCTACTATAGAGAGGGCAAGAGAAAGGGAAGAGGATGGCGGTGGTGTAATCGTCGTAAACCTCTCCGGCCATGGCCTATTGGACCTTTCATTTTATGAGGGAGAGCATGAGAGTAGCTATGCTAAAGGGCAGTGAAATTTTTATTTTGCGCCCTCATGAGAGAATCCGGCTTTCCAACCTTGCAAAAGTGGGCTTGGAGATGATTGTGAGAAGAGGTATAATAGAAAAACCCATTCTAGTCGAGAAGAACCACTTTGTCATATTAGATGGACATCACAGAGTGACGGTGGCCAAACTCTTCGGGCTGCCTCTTAAAGCCATCTTTGTTGATTACGATGAAGTGGAGCTTGCTTACTGGGGAAAAATGAGACCATCTAAGCGTGATGTTGTGGAAGCTGCCCTGGAGGGAAGGCTATTCCCTCCTAAAACGACAAAGCATGTGATTAAAGAGGAGGTGTTTGCGCAATTTCAATAGCTCTTCATATAATCTTTTTTTATTCTTTATCTGCGCGGTTCCAAAGACATTAATATTCTAATTAACATTTTAAGCTTTTTCCTTCATATCCCAGCCATGGTATGTGTAATAGGGCATAAGAATCCAGATACGGATAGTATCTGTTCGGCAATAGTGATGGCCTATTTCTTAGACGGGACACCTGGAAGGCAAGGAGAGCTCAACCCTGAAACAAAATATGTGCTGGAGAAATTCGGCGTGCCGGAGCCTCAATATGTCGATTCGGCCAAAGGAAGAGAAATCGTTTTAGTAGACCATGCAGAACCAAAACAAACGCTTGACGACTTAGAGGAAGGAGAGCTTGTATGCATCATAGACCACCATAAGAATGGCTTAACAACATCGAAGCCAATACTCCACATAGCCAAGCCACTCGGCTCAACAGCTACAGTTATAGCTGAATTTTACTTCAACAACGGCATGCATCTTTTAGGAGCTAAAAACAAAGAATTGACGCCTCAAATGGCAGGCCTTTTATTGTCTGCTATTCTATCTGATACGGTCCTATTTCGTTCTCCCACGACGACTGAATTAGATAAAGAGATGGCTGAGAAGCTTGCGAAAATAGCGGGCATTGAAGATATTGAAGCTTTTGGTAAGGAATTGTTAAAGGCAAAGGCCGTCATAGCCAGAGAGCCGCCAGAAAAAATGCTAACCGCCGACTATAAAGAGTTCGATTTCAACGGCAGAAAAGTGGGCATTGGCCAAATAGAAATCGTGGATTTAAGCGAAGTCGAGCCAAAGATTGACGATTTGTTAAGAATCATGAAAGAGAAGCAAGAGAAAGAGGGATATGAGCTTATCGTATTCGCCATAACAGATGTTTTAAATAAAGGGAGCAAGGTGCTCGTCGTTGGCAACAGAGAAGCCTTTGAAAAGGCCTTCAACACAAAGCTCGACGAGAAAGGCATAGCCTATTTAAAGGGCGTCATGTCGAGGAAGAAGCAGCTCGTTCCACCTCTGGACGAGTATTTTAAGGGGCAGTAACCTCTTTTCCCTTTTTATACACTGATAGGGGTTTTGTGGCTTGAATAATTTGTGCTAAATATTAGCAATATATGTGTGTTATCCAACTTATTTAAAAACATTTTCATAAATATATATGCCCATGGCAAGCAAGTCTAGACTTAATTCGCAGAAGAATAGCGTTAATGATAGGCAGAACGCCGTTAAGGCCGATACGCTGACAGAGCTCTCCTTGGATAAAGATCCCATCAAAGCCGCTACTTATATTATAAGGAAGGCATTTTCTTTTGATCCGCAGGATAGGAAGGAGGTTGATGATCTTTTCTTTAAACTGGATAAGGAAACGCTCTTAAAATTGAATAAAGAAAATCGTGCTTTTTTAAATAATATCCTCGCAATGGGTTTAACGAGTTTCGATGAAGAGGCCAAGCGAAAGGTTTATTATCTAATAAAAACCGCGCGCTTTAAGGATAAGCTCTTTTATATGTTGAGCCGAACTCCGCATGATGAAGAAGCAAGAGAGGTCTTCAAAGCAATATTAGAAGAACATATTTCCGATGTTAAGCTTATGACAACTTTGGAAAGGAAATTAACATCTTTCCAGATAAGCGGAAAAGAGGAAGACTTGTTCAAAGCATCCTTCGCTAAAAAAGCTGCTGCAGATGTATTCATAAATAGTCTAGTTAGAATTCCTGCCAATGAGCTTGAGGAATTGATCATAAGTGGTGAAGTTCCCAGCGATGTTTTAATTCAGATGGCTAGGCAGAAGAAGGGATTATCTAAAATCTTAAGCATTTTAAAGAAATTGGAAATGCGTGAGTTATACTGGGCTGTGTTGTTACATAAATTGGACGATGAATCTAAAAAAGAGCTCTCCTATAATC
>JALWQW010000013.1 GCA_026982895.1 Microcaldota archaeon
TAAGGGCATCAATTTCTTTGGCGATTATGCTGCTGAGCATATAGAAGGCGGGCTTAAACATGCGGGGCTCAGCTCTCATAAAGCAGGTGTGCTCAGCTCTATGAGTACTTCCTTGCCTGAATTTATCTCTTCATTGTTTTCTTCCTTTCAGCATGGAGAGGCAGCTCGTATGGCAGCCTCTAATTTTATCGGCAGCAACATGTTTAATCCGCTTATCCTTGGGCCTTTAGCAGTCAGTAAAGAAGCTAAGGAACTTGTGAAGGCTAGAAAAGCAGATATCATGGCAATGTTTATAACAAGTGGATTAGGCGCTCTGTTTTTAGCTACTGGTTCTGTTCTCACGTTTGCAGAAGGAGCTGCATTAGCAGGCGTTGGCGGACTTTATTTGGCCTATCAATTCTTCAGAGGCAAGGATGCCTATGATACTAACGATAAACCCTCCAAAAACCATCTCATTAAGCATTTAACAGGCATGATTTTGGGCGGAGCGGCTTTAGCGGCTACAAGCTATGTCGTTGTTGGAGCTTTAGGCTCTACTATAACTGCTGTGAGCTTCTCTGGAACCATAGCCGGAGCACTTTTTTTGGCAGGAGCCACTTCCCTGCCAGAATTAAGCGTGACGCTCTCTACAAAGAAGCGCATGGACAAGGCGGATGATGCCGGGTTGAAAAGAGGTCTGGGCTTAGCTGCCATGGACACTATTATTAAAAGTAACATCGTGAATATGGCATTCATGGGCGTCGTAGCTATGGTTAATCCTCTTGCTTACGAAATTAGCAAGCTCTCCGATGTTGTTGCTATGCTCAGTGTGGAAGCGCTTATTGTATTGGCCATGTCTGTTAAAAATAAGCCTTTGAAGTATCTTTTGTTAGGCGCTGCCGGCAGTTTATGGGCCTTAAATTTAACCTTTCATCCCTTTCATCTATAATTTATTTCACAAATAACCACTAACTATAAGCTTTTTAAATATTTCTCCCCATATAATATAAGTATGGTAGGAACAAAATTTAGGAAGGGTGGAAATGTTGGAGTTAATCATAAAGCCCAAAAGGAGAAATTCTTTAGTAGATTATCGCTATTTGCAGACAGGTTAAGAGACACGGGTGGCCGTGTTTTCATTGAGAAGAGGCCCAAAAAGAAACGGTTTGAGGAGCTCCCTGTGGAAGAGCAGATAGCGGAAGCGTCGAAGAAGTTTAAGATTGCTGACGACAGAACCATTGCTAAGCAGCTCTTTAAGACAGGCGCTCTCTCTATTCTTGTTGGAGGCACTATGTTTGTGTTAGGAGAGGAAAATGCTCATCTTATTTCGAGCACATTGCATTCGATTCTCCAATGGGGCGGCACACTTATCTTTACAATAGGTGTGAATCTAGCGGGCATGGCTACTGGTTTATTCATGGCAACAGCCTCATCCAAGAAGAAAGAGTAAAATGTCAAAAATCGGCGAATAAACATTTAAATACCCTCAATCCGCTGACCTTTTGGTGATTATATGTTGAAGAAACTCTTTGGGAAAAAGAGAAAAATTCAAAAGGAAAAGAAAGCGGACAAGCTAAAGAAAGAAGCGCCGCTCGTAGATGGAAAAGATAAAGAGGCAAAAGCTTCGCCTCCACAAGTGCTGTTAAAGACGCCCATTGTTGGTATTTTAGTAGATAAGGAAGATAAAAAGGAGATAAAGAGAAAAGAGCTCGGAGCTCTCCATATAGATGAAGTTGACATTGAGGACTTTAAGTATCTTGGTAAAGGTATTCTAGCTGATGCTGTTGTTGCTGGAGCTGGTGCTTTACTATATATTGCTGGATCCAATTTAACAGGATTAGCTGGAGAAGTCCTTAAACTTGTAGGTGGTTTTGCTGCCTTTGTGGGTGGGAGTATAGCTGCTATGGGTATAGTTGGTTTTATAGCAGTAGGTCTTTATGGCGCACCTCAAATATTGAGAGAAATCGCTGAAGCAAGAGAATATCGCGCCATAGAAAGGGCTCAAAGGAAAACACATGATGAAAAAGTACCTGATGAAAACTCACATAATGTAAAGAGAAGTGAGGATGATTTTTCACATATCCAAAGAATGATTGGCGGAGACAATGTTTATGTCTACATTATGAGGCATGAAGTTTACGAGGGTTCTCATATAACGGCTGATGGCCGTGAAAGGGCCAAGTTAAGAGGAGTAGCGATGGCTAGAGGCTTAAAGCAGCGTTTAGGTGACGATGTGAAAGTTGTTGTGCATCACTCCCCCATAACAAGAGCTAGAGAAACTGCAGAGGCCTTTGTTGAGGGCTTAAGAGAAGAAGGTGCGAAAGTGGAGTTGAGAGAGGAAGTGGAGCTCGATTATACAAGGGCGAGAGGCAATATAGATGTCATAGAGTTAGCTGAGCCGCCTGCAGTAAACATCCTTGTTACACACCTGCCCATCGTTGAAAAATATGTAACAGTAGGCGGCGATGGCGGAAGAGACCCTAAGCCCCTTCTTTAATTTTTTATTCGTAAGCACTTAGTTTTATTCTAAACTTCTTTATTTGTGGCTGGTTGAGATTAATTAGTGCATGTAATTCTCTAATTAAAGGGTATAATGTCAAAAATTATTTGCACAATATTTAAATGCTAACCCCGAGCTTGTAATTCGGTGATTATATGGAAAAAATCGTAAATGAAAAACCGAAAAAGATAGTGGTAGTGGATGATAAAGCAGGTGTTAGGAATGTTTTTGCAGCGGCTGCATTCAAAGCTAAATCGAAAGGCAATGATATAGAAATAGGTTTAGCCAGGAATCTAAAAGAAGCCCAAAAACAAGTCAAAAAATTTGGTGATGCACTCTATATTTTAGATGTTGATTTGGGCAATGGAGAATTTTCTGCAAAGCTTCTCGAAAATGAGGCTGTGAAGAATAATTTTATACTCTTTACGGCTGAAAATAATGTAATAGAGCTGGCCAAATCTCTCCAAGATAAAGATGAGAAGTTCAAGGGAAAAATTCTAAATAAGGGGGATGGTGCTGTCTTCAAAAAACTTATTGTGGATCTATTTGGAGAAGTTGGTGATTTATATGTTATGCAACAGACACGAGAAATTTCACTCATCCATGCTCCTGAACAAGACATCTTTCTCCATGTTTTAAATAACGAAGAGCTGCTCTTGGATGGTTACACGATAAATATAAATAATAGATCCAATGAGATATTTGAGAGATTAAAAGAAGAATATGCTGAATCACATTTAGATAGAATTACGCTTTTGAATAATGGAGATACTAACGATATGATGCCTAAAACATGGAAAATGGATAAAATAATATTAGAGGCTCTGGGGATCATTTCTGATGATTGTGAAGAGCAACATAGTCAAGTAAATGAATTGCAGTATCCTGTTTACCCAAATTATTTACTAACATTTATTGTGACTTTAGATAAACTATTAGATAATTTGGCAACTCAACTTAGACATGGAGTTCATAAGCTTTCTAATGTAGATAATCTAGTGGAGTTATATGTAAAGTGTCTTAATAGGGAGTGCAACTAACTTGCTGATTATGTAATTATTAATTTGTTTTTTATTTGAGTCTCCTTGATGTTGTAAATTGTTTTTTATACCTTTTAGCTCCCCCATGGGCTATGTTCCTATGAATACTTGCCTTTACCAACTCCTTGCCATATCATTTCCTTCTTCGATGAGTGTGTAAAGTGTAAAACTAGAGCCTCCTCAAGATATTCTGCTACTTCTTTTTGAAGGACCTCAAACTTTATCTTGCCTCGGGGATAAGCTTTAATTATGTCACATATAACCTTATCATTATCTTTCCTCTAACTTTTTGGCCTTCGAGAAGCAAGTCTTTATGGATGTTTCTCGAATAGATAAGCTTAAATCCCACTTTAACTTCGTGGAAGGATATAGGAAGTGCAGATTTTTAGCATCCCCCTGCGCCTGCTGCTTCTATGAGCCTTTGTCTTTAGCCAAATATATCTAGGCGGCTATCTGCAGGAATTATTAATAATGCTATTGCAGAGTGGTTAAGACAGCATATTTCAGGCCTTCTAAAGCTTTTCTTAGGGTTCTCTATATATAGTGGTGTGGAGGGACAGTTTTTCACTATGTAATTCTCTAATTAAAGGGTATAATGTCAAAAAACCCTTTCGTAATTTTTATATATCCTCCTGGAGCCTCCTCTTTGGGTGATGCTATGAGGATTAAACTCTTCAGGAGGAAGAAGGAGGCGAAAGCCAAGAAGGAAAAGCAGCTACCGAAGAAGCTGATGGCTTACAAGCTTTTGTCTGAGGTAGAAGAGTTAATGGAATGTCATCAAGACATAAAGGGAAAGGTCGTCGTTGAGCTTGAGAAGCCAGAAGGCAAAATCTTCATAGATAAATCAGTCCAGCCGGTGGTTGAAAAAGCAGTGGAGATAGAGAAGGCTGAGGTGGAGAAGGAGATAAAAAAAGAAGTAAATAATAATCTAATGAATGAACAGGAAAAGAAAAAGAGGGTAAGCGAAACTCTTAAGAGAATAGCCCTATTTATCATAAGTACAGCCGCTCTTACTTTAGGCGTTGTAGAACTTAATATAGGCACATTATTACCCGAAGGTCTCGATAGAGGTCCCTTTGGTGTTGGACTTATCTCCTTAATGATAGGTCTTGGCTTGGGTTTAGGTTGGCTGTATATGCTATTAGAGGAAGACAAATGAGGGACAAACCATGAAAGCCAAAGCCATCAAAGACAAAGCAAAGCTTGCCATCCTCGAATACAAAGCGAGGCTCATCCGCAAGGGCATGTCCAAGTATTACGATAATAAGGATGCTATAGACGTTATGCCAGCAATAGGTAAGCTCTTGGGCGTGGAGAGGTGGTTGAAGGCAGAGAAGGAGCTAGAGAAGTATTACAACGCGCGTCTTCCAGCTTATGTAAAAGAGTCCAAAGTAGGACGCAGAAGTGATGATGCCCTAACAGCTGTAAAGAGGGCAAAGTTAAGACTGCTCTCCGATTACATAGAGGATTACGCAGCTAAGGACGAGGAGCTCATGAGCTTGCATATCCTCTTCAACCCCAAAGAGAAAAATGATGTAAAATATGGCCTCGTGAATAACTGCTTTACAAAGCACTTTTGCATTGAAAATTACAACCCTCTACGTGCTCTTATGGTTAGAGAAGTTGTAGGTGAGCTCATCAGCAGGGGAGAAGAAGAGTTAGCCGCAGACATCTTGTCTCTCTTTAGGAATAAGTTCGCCGGAATGCCTGCCCTAAACAAGCTCATCGCATTCAATGCCTTAATAGACTACAGATGGAGATATTTGAGGGGCTATGGTGAAGAAGAGCCTGTCCAGGACTTGCCAGCCATCGTTGCCAAAGAGATGGATGAGGTGCCCCCTTACATGCAGGAACATTTCTTCAAAAACCTCTTACTAACTTATCCCATCGAAGAGTGGTTCACTGAGTTGGAAAGCTTTGTGTTGGCCAATCAGGAGATGGTGAAGGCTTTTCTCGTGGAGCTAGCTGAGAGGAATAGGAATCCCAATCATGTGGCTTTAACTCTCAGATACTTCGAAGAGGCCCTCCCTAAAGAAATCAAGGAGAAAATATGGGCCAAGTACTCTCATATAGATATTCCACTTGGAGATGAGCTTGTTCTTATAATAGGAGCAACTATGGGCAGAGATTTAGAGAGGGCTAAGAAAGCCCTCATCGAATACATAACTATAAAATATTCAAAGGGAGAAGATTTCATTCCCTTACTCCAGAGCATCATCGAGCACAGAAAGGATACGTTGAGAGAGTATGCTGAGGATATGCTTAAATTAACTAATCTCAACGATAGCAAAGCCTTTTATGCCCTTTTAAAGAAGCACGAAGGAGAGTTGCCTGGCTATTTGGAGCATGTGCTCAAAGCCATCGAGGGCAATGAAGGGGATATTTGGGCAATTGACGATAAAGTTGATTATTTGAAAGTTATCGTCGACCTAGCGCCTAAGGAGGTGGCTCTAAAAGCAATAGACTTATTAATAGCCCACTCTAGCCAACCCGGGGAAGTGTTAATGAGACCTTACGACAAAGAGCTCTTTGTCCGCGCATGCAACGCTTATTATAACAACTATGGTTATGACGAGGAGCTTGTCTCTGCCCTTCTGAATAGGGAGGATGATGCAGCTATATTCCTCTTTCCTCTGATATTGAAACAAAGTCCACAAGATATAAGATTAGTCATCGCCCATGAAGCCAAGAATGCCTATGTCCGTCGATTAGCCAAAGCTCTAGCATATGAGCCTTTAGCTTTGCTGGATGTCCTCGAGGAAGCCAAAGAGTTGCCACAAGCCCTTCAGCAATTCCTCAATGAGTTGAGAGGTGGAGAGCTAGAGGGCAACATAAACAATTACGACGACTATAAATTGGCTGCGTTGGCAGTGCATAGAAAGGACAAGGTTGCCATAAAGGCTGCAAGGGCATTGCAGAACAGGTATGCATGGGACTTATTGAGCTATGTGGCTTTGAATGCTAAAAGTGAAGAAGTGAAGGCAAGAGCCATCTGGTATTTCATTCTCCATGGAAACCTCTCTGCCTTGAAGGAGGGCTTAGCTTCCTACGGAGACAAAGTTTTAGCCACTCCCGCCGTCCAGCTAGCCAAACATCTAGTCAACAAGGAGTGGGAGGCAGCCGTTAAGATTATAGACGAGCATGTTGAGGAGTTTGGAGCACCGTATACCTATATAATGAATGCCATCAAAGGCGATAAGGAAGCGCTTGAAGGCTTTAAAGACGTGCCCATGGCTTTAACACTCATCAGTGCCCATCCCAATACAAAGGATCCTGCTGCTGCAATGAAGCTTTACTTTAAAGTAGAGGGCAAACCTGCCTTTGAGAAAGGCCTAATAAAGAAGGGCACTGCAGCCATAGCTCTGGAAGCTGCTATAGAAATAGGAGAAAATCCTTATGACTGTTTGATTTTTGCCAATAATACAGGGTTAAATACTACCTTGATAGAACTTCTGGATGGCCTCTACAATGGCGATAAGAGGGAGGTGAGGAAAGCCCTCAATGCATTGAAAGAGAAAGGCGTTCCTTTAGGTCCTCATTTTGCATCCCTCGATAAAGCCTTGAATGGCGATGAGCAAGCAAAAGAAGAGCTCAACGAAATCCTCATCTACAAGGCTTTCTTAGCTGCCGATGAGCTGAAAGAAGATGTTTTAGAGGCTCTCTTGATCGATAAAGTGAGAGGCTTCCTAAATGCCGTTGTCGAGAGATTGAAGCCCGTGTTTAGAGAACTAAAGAGGTGAGGTTATGGCGGCAAAGCTTAGGCTATTCAAGAAGAAGCCAGATCCACAAGAATGGCAAAAGCTGAGGAAGCATTGGGCAGTTAAAGAGCTTTTAGAAGGGGTGCGCTCAAAAGTGTGTTGTGAGGCACCTCTCAAAAACATAGTTATTAGATTAGACCTGTTTGGCAATTTTCCCGAGAGCTTTATCCAGTTAGATCCCTCCATCCTTCCGGTTATAGATGCGGCGATAAAGCTGGAAGAGGAGTATGTGCTTAACAGAGTGGATAGAAGGGTTAGACGTTTGAAGAGGATGAAGGAGGAGATGAAGGTTGAGAGAAAGGAAGAGTGGCAAGAGCCCTTAGCAAAAGCTCTTATCAAAGAGCTGCATTCTGCCCTCGACACTCTTGGGGAATTTGGCAAGAATTTTACAGTGTTTTACTACAACGTCCTGATAAACGAGAGCCTACCTCTACAAGTAAAGAATCCTCAGAATCCCTTTAACCCTTACGGCCTTCTCTATACCCAGAAGACCGTTTACGACCATCTCTTAGATAACTATGTAAACGAGGCTGTCGATGAGTATGAAAGGATAAAGAGGGGGAAGCGCGAGAAGATGATGCAAAAGATAAAAGAAAAGCTCAATAAGGTATGGCAGATAGTGAAGGAAAAGATGAAGCCTGCCATAGCTATGCTGGAGCCACTGTTTTTCTTAGTCGAGATAACTACACCTGTGTGGGGAATATATCTTTTGGCAAAATTATTCCAATTCCTTTATAATTCTACCAGCATTCCTGAGGTGTTGAAGGTCTTTATATTTGCTGGAAGCCTGTTTTCTCTCTTTATTGGCAGCTTATATCTACCCGCAGACGCAGTGTGCAGACATGACCCCTGTGAGTGCAAGCGTTGTTGAAGGGCAGGTTGTCAAAAAACGCTCCCATAATTTTTATATGCTCATAAAGGGCCTTCCTTTTGGGTGGAATCATGAGGTTTAAGCTCTTCAAAAAGAGGCAAAGAGCTCGACATGAGGCGCGTAAAGCCAAGGAGGCACAATTGCAGAGGGAGCTGCAAGCTTATAAATCAGCGGTGGAGGATGATAAAGCCCACGCTAACGACAATAAAACAAGGTTAGCTGGCTCATTAGACAAGGATAATGAAATAGATGCTGTAAGAAGAGCAAGAGGAATAAAGGCCCGTATCGTTGACTTTTTCCGCCTTGCTTTCTACGATGAAAGAGCAGAGAAAGCTCGAGCTGCGTCTATAGCCACATCTTTATTGCTGTTCACATACTACTTTAGGGGCAGCTTCTTTGCTCTTCTACCTATCATAGGCGCAGTTGAATGGGGTGCCCGCTGGCTCAACCTTATCCGGAGAGATTTAGCTCAAAGAAGAGGCAGAGAAGATGAGAGGGAAGCTCCTTAAATACAAGGCCAAAGCCGCTTTGACAGAGTACAAAGCCAGGCTCCTTCAGATGAGCATATACAAGTACCACGAAGAGGGCTTAGACGTCGCGCCTGCCTTAGGGAAGCTATTGGGATTAGAAGAGTTGGTTGAGGCTGAGAGGCGATTATGGAAGGACTATAAAAAGTGGCTCCTCCAAGAGGTTAAGATTATCAGACTTATGGCGTTGGATAATAGATATATAAACGTGGAGAAGTTGTTTGTTAAGGCCAAAATAAATAGTATTAACACAGCGAGACTGGTCCATATAATGAAGAAGTCCTATGTGCCTGATGGCCTCAATATTTTTTATGATCCAGAGGAATCTCCAGAAGTAAAAAAGTACATCATATCAAATTTCCTTGATCATAAACTAAGCCCTTTCTTTGTAGCGCTCGTTAAAGAGGCTGCTAACGCTTCTCTCATGCTTCATGCAGATATGCATATCGCTGCTTACATAGCTGTTGAGCATGTCCTATCCCCTCTCATAGAGCGCTTTCCTGAGATGGACCCTATTGCCCAGCTCATTGTCTTCGATGGGTTAGTAGTGAACAAGGGCGACAATATAGGTATATATAGAATACTCAAGGCCAACCCCAAGTTGAATGAAGCATTCCTCCATGTCGTAAGGGATAATATAGAAAGGATTCCCGACGAGATCAGAGGATACTTTATTAGACATTTACCTCAGGAAAGTGAGAGCAAATCCTGAGCAATATACTAACTCGACATTACTTGGCATAAGCATGAAAGAGGCTCTTCTCTACTGCTAAGTCTTCTGTGATGTAGAGCTCGCCGTCGCCTTCGGTGATAAACTCTCTGAGCCCTTCCTTGGAGGGAAAATTCACGATCTCACCGTACATAGCCTGTAATAAGAGGAGGCGCTCCTCCCAATCCAAAGGCGGAGCTATCTCAGCATGCTCTTCCCTTACCGCTATCATAGGATGGAAGCGCACGCCCAGGCAGTGTTTATGAGCTAAGCATAGCTTAACTATTTGCTCCATGCCTTTCATGTCAGCGTTTAACTTTGTTAGCACGACATTTACAGCGAAGGGCACTTCGGCATCATCCAACGCTTTAACATTGTAGAGTGCTTTAATACCGTATCTCCGCGGCAAGCCCATAATTTTCTCGTAAAGCTCGGCATCTAATGTAGGTAGGCTTATCTGAACTATAATCCTATTGTCTTTCAGCGTTTTCAACATATTGTTGTCAATCGCCACTGCTAAATTGGAAGCTATTACCACCATTCCATCCTTCACAATATCTCTTCCTACGCGAAGTATCTCATCTACATGTGGATGTAAAAAGGGCTCTCCGCCGCTTAACCCTAAATACTTTATTGGCGCATGCTCCTCCAGGAGAGCCTTGAAGCGCTCTACTTTAAGATATCGTTTGTCTTTTGGGACTGGGCAGTATATACAGTTAGCATTGCACTGCCTGTTTATCTCTACTATGAGATTAACGCCTTTCTTCATCAGAGACAGCCTCCATGACGGCTTCCCAAAGCTCATTTATATGCTCATCGGAATTCTTGATTTCAAAAAGCTTTCCGTCATCAAGAGTGAATACATATTTATCCATTCGCTTTAAATCTTGGCATATATTGGCTGTCATATGAAGACACTTTTCATTGTCCACAACCCCTCCTATTTTTATGAGAAGCCCCTTTTCAACTTCGTCCAAGTCCTTGATGATGTGTAGAAAGTAATCTATACCTCTGCCCATCTTCAAAACACCTTCGATCTCTTTGAGGGCTTTAATCTCCGCCAGCGCTTCCTCATTCTTTACGATTGCTTCATAGACTCCGTCTAAGTAAAGGTCTGTTAACTCCTCTATTAAAGGAAAGATGTGCTTTGCTTTTACTACTACTGGCTTCTTCGCCAAATCCTCGCCTAAAAGTGCCTCCGCTAGCCTCACTTTTACTTCTAAGTCTATGCGAGCAGGTTCCTCTCTGTATATATCCATGAGAAGCATATCCAATAATATGTTGGCTTTGTTAAGCTCATCAAATTCTTTACTTGGCTCATAATTCTCTAAATTTTTTTCCATAAGCGGCATGACATTTTCTTTTTGTATAAACTCAATGTACTGCTTGACTTTGCTCTTCAATTCTTCTCTACCCTCCTTTCCCTTCATCATTTTTAGCTTAGCCCCTAATCTTAGCCTATAATCTTCCAGCTCTATAACTGCTTTGGGCTTCTTATCATCCATCTTCGCCACCTTTGGCAGCTTCTGCATAGGCTTTTACGACAGCTTTCAAGACACCTTCTACCTTTTCCTCTCCTAGACGCTTTTTGACCTCGGCAGGCACTTTATCTATAGCATCCTTATACAGCTTATTTTTACCTCTTATACTTACACCACCCTCGCTTATAAGATCCATTACACGCCTCTCGCCTCTCTTTACTTTGGTGGCTTCTACTCTGAACTCGATATGTGAGCCCATATCTCTTTCTCTGATTCTGTAAAGTATTTCCTCATCGGTTTCTGTTGAAATCTTGCCTAAACCCAAACCTTCGACATCTAGGAGAACTTCATTTTTATGGACGAGGGCCTTTCCCAACTCGATATCCTCTAAGCGCACCTCCTTACCCACTTCCATTGCTACGAGCTTTTTTACGATTGGCTTTATCTCTTCGAAGTTAAATTCTTCTTTGAACTTTTCCCTTAGGGCGAACTCATCCTTGCCTCTCCATTCAAGAGCCATATTCAAGTACATCTGTTCCTTTGTCCTCTCGACGACACCTACGAATGCATCTATTTGGTTGTTGATTACCTCCCCTTCCAATAGGTCTTTGCCTAACTGGCCTTTCAACATCTCCAGGCCTTCATCGAGCTTCTCTATTTCATCTTTGACGGCATCGTAATCGGCGTTGGCATGCTCTCCTGCATATTTCATGGCTAGAAGCATATCTGCAGGTATCTCTACCTTACTTATACGCGCCTTTCCGTCTCTGCCCTTAACAGCATCCTCTAGCTCCAACACTACGGTGTGCTTGGCTTTCCTCTCCACTTGCTCTTCTTCGAAAAGGAAGGAGTTATAGCGTTTAAGCGCTTCTCCTTTGTCTCTAACCTTTTTCCCTTTCATTATTTCATCAGCCATTATTTCACCTCCTTCTCCTTATGCCTATCTGGAGCTTTGCCGCCCATCGCTTTGATGAGTATAGCCTTCTTTTCTTTGGCTTTCAGGCGAAGCTTTCTGCTGGCATCCTTGAAGCGCTCTATCATTTCAGGTGTAGCTAGACCCTCTAATTCTTCTTCATATTTGGCAGCTTCTATAGCGGCCTTCAAAGGAATCTTCGGAGCCAATTTTTCTTTGTCTTCGTTGATTTTGATCTCTATGATGGGCTTAATCTTCTCAACAATCTCCTCCATGTTATCAACAGCCGCTACCATCTCCATAACACGCGCCTCAATATCATTAACTAACGGCTCTAGGATTATATCTGGCTGAAGATGGACTAACGGTGCCTTTATGCCGTCAACATAGAGTATGACATGCCCTTTGTCCTTGAGTTTTCTTAAGTAGTCTTCGTAGACTCCTGCGTGTTCGTGAGTATACTCCCCAACAGAATAGAGGGCTTCGTGATTTTTTATCACTATGATTGTTGGCGGCAGCATTTCCATATGCTCAAAGAGGTGCTTCACAGATTTGACTGTACTTCCTACAATACCTCCAAGGAGACGGGATGCATCCGCTTCTATCTTAACGAGAGGTTCTACGCCGGCGGCCAATCCTGCACGGGCACTCCTCAATGAAAGCTCCTTACTTATTTCTTCGGCTACTTCTTGGTCTCTAACGGCGATGAGCATACCTTTTCCTTCTATGTAGTTTGCTAGAAGGAGCACTTCTAAATTTTGCAGAAGCTCTCTTCCAGGAGCCACGAGCCGGGCGGCCTTTTCCTCGTCGCCCTTCTCCTTCAAAAGCTTCACAATCTCCTCATCAGCCAATACATTCTCCATAACCACCAGGAATTTTTTCAGCAGAGGCTCATCTATATCTTCGCCTAAAATCAATTTGAGGAGCATGTCGTAGTTGCCTACTTGTGCTGCATCCTGTCTGAATGCTTTACCAAGTTCATCTCTGTTAGCCACCAAATATTCCCGGACAACTCCTTCGTTAATGACTGTTGTGTCTCTGCCTATTGTTTCACTCCTCTTCGCTTTTATAATATTGTTTATGATGCCCATTATGTCACTACCGGTTAATAGAGGTATATTGCCTATCAGCTCCTTTATCAACTCTTCATCTTCCATGTGTATCTTTGATGCTTTGGTTTTTGTGAATATGACCTCTGCTATAGCTTTTCTTCCCTTCGGAGTTGGATAGGGTAACAAGACTTTTACAAGTCTTCCCGGACGTGTGAGAGCTTCATCGACATACTCGATTCTGTTGGTCGCGCCTATTAGTGTTATGCCATTATTTATTTCGGGGTTGCCATTGTCCATCTCCCTTAATAATGTGTTTAATATGGGGTTCGCACCCAATTCTCTCTCGCCCACTGCATCAATTTCGTCAATGAATATGAGTATTGGTACGCCTGGAAGGAGTATGTTCAGAAAACTTTGGAAGTCGTTTGCTTCAAGTTTTTTCTCCAAACCCCTGTTGAGCTGCTCTATGAAGTTTTCCATCACTACGACTTCTGCGGGGTCTATGGGTTGGAGCAATACGGGAAGTTCTTTAAGATGATCTTTCACAACCATTTCAACAACCTCCCTGCTTTTTATCTTAACATTCTCTTCGATGATGTCAGCTATTTTTCTAACTAGCTCATCCTTTCCCACGTCGTCTATTGCTTGATCTATGTCCATCTCTACAGCCCTTCTCCTCAGCTTTCTTGCCTGTTCGAATGCCATCTCGATGCCTTTGGGATTGCCAGCATCGAAGTGGTTGCCACCCATTAACAAGATGGCTCCGCTCTTCTTTGCCAACTGCGCCACAAGATAGCTCTTGCCTGTGCCTGGCGGTCCGTATAGGAGTATGTTGCCATCAGTTTCTATGGGATAGAATGACGGGAAGAATGCAGGGTCTAAGTGTTTAACTACTTTACGCACCACTTGCTCATCTATGCCATATGATTCTTTTATCTCATCATAAAGTATCTTTGCCGTTCCATTTTCTCTTTTTGCGAGAATTTTTTGATATCTGTCTCTAAACTCCTTTAGGGCTTTATCCTTTATCTTCAATTTGCCCTTCTCCTCAGCCCCTCCTTGGGGTGGAACGTTGTACATCTGCATAGTATCACCAAAGGCATGGCGCAGGCTGCACTTTTAATAATTTAGTCGCATTTTTTTGACATTTTGGCCTATTTTCTCGCTAAAAAGTTACTCTTTGTGTGTTATATTACCCCAAACCTCGAATATCCTGGGTGGGTATTCTGCTGCGGCTAAGTATTCTTTTAAGTAAGCCTCTACTCTCTTGTATTCAGTGCTGGAGACGACGTTGTTGAGGATTGAGTAACTCTTTCCAGAAACGCCGAAACTGAACATGGCGTGATTTAAAGCCTCGCAAGCAAAGCAGTAATATGCGTCGAATACCTTGCTCGAGTCATCCACTTCAAAGACTCTGCTTATGTCCTTGGAAGCATAGCTCCTTATGACGCTTGAAGCATTATAGACTGTATTCGAGCCGAAGACCATAGCACTCTCTCTGGGAAAGAAGCTGTAGGCAGAGAGCTTTGCTTTAACGGGCATAACCGTCATCCACACGTCGGAGGAGTAAAATGCTATGATGGATGGTTCTACGCGGACAGAGGCGACGCCTTTTGTGAAGTTCAAACGCGCATTTTCTCTCACGGCGGTTTTCATGTCTTCTAGCGTTGTTTGCTCGTCAACACTGTCTTTGATGGGCTTACTGAATTCAGAGAAGAGCGAAAGAGGAATAACTCTGCTCAACACTTCATCTGTGTTAAAGTACCACATATGCGCTCCTACATAGAGATCGCCGTATGCGTTTTTTATGTGAGCCAGATCGTAATAAGGAAGGTTTTTCGTTAGGAACATTTCATCCCTCTCTAGGCTTCTACTCTTTCCAAACAGCGCTTTTGTTACAGATGTATAAGCTTGTTCAACGCGCGGCATGACTTTGCCTTTCTCTGTGGGTAAGGTCTCGAAGGCCTTTTCGCTTCCCTCGGTAAGGAGGTCATAGAGGTGAGGCAGCTTTCCCCCTTTCAACTCGTCCATAATCTGCTCAAGCAACGCACTCTTTATGGAGAGGTATTTCTCCTTGCTGAGCTGCACATTGCCTATCATGTAACGCTTTCCTTTTTGGAAGAAGGAGAACATCATCTCTTGGCAGCCCTCAATATTGTGCGAGTAATAAATATCAGCTGAGCCCCCCACCACGTAGAAGGACTCAAAGAGACGCGTGCTCTCCATGCCTCCGCCAGCTGCCGCCGAGTTCACGAGAAATCTAACGCCAACCACATCGTGCGTGCCGAATATATACTTTGACTCCTTTATGTACGACGAATAAACAACGTCTTTGGAGTTAAACACAGCATTAGAGTTCCACACATTCTGGCTGCTCACTACGCCTGTGGATTCATACACGGCTAAGCTCCTTCCCAGCACGCGGCTTCCCACAACATGGAAGAATTCGGCTGCGTATTCATAGAGTCTCTCAACATCCTTTATTTCATCTAGGGAGAGCTTCGGCGTTGCTTTGCTTACGTCTTCCGCTTTAACAGCTGGTGCATCTTCAGAGTAGCGCTCTGGCAGATAAATGGCTTCACTGCCCTCTGCTCCAACGCGGGCCGCTGGCTTAAACACGCGCGTGAGGAAGGAATAGGCATCTTCCAGCTCCATGTCGTCGTCGCCCAATAGTATTTTTAATGTGGATTTCCACGAACGGTTGAACACCTCATAAGACGGATGTTGTTTTGTTATGGGCGTTACTTCCCCTTGCTTTAGCTGCTTTTCCATTTTTCCACCCGATTCTTCTAATGTGCTTAAAGAAGAAACGCTTTTAATTAAAAGGGTGCGTAAAGATACTGAAAGAGGTCACTTTTCACTATATGATTTCTTATCTCTTAGGATGAACCAACAAATCCTAAAAAGCTAGACGTCGCTCACTGTATATGAGGAAGTATTAAGGGAAAGTACGATAGGCTCATACCCCTTTACAGCTCATACACATCCACGAACCGCTCCTCTTCGCTCAGTCCGCCGTGATGTCCTGGATGGCGTTCTTTATTCCAAGGGAATGTGAATGCTGTTTTAGGAGGCGCTGCTACAGCTGTCTGCCCATACCATTCCAAAGCTCGTTTGGAGAGCTTCCCTGTCCATCTCTCCAGCTCTTCTTGTGGGATAATATGCAGAGACGAGAGTTCTGCCATTTCTAAACCTGTTATTACTTCCTCTTCATTGAGAGGATAAAAGAGTAACCTACTTGCCCCGCGGGGCTTAAATCCTTCAATAATCGGCGCTTCCATATAATTATTCGCTTTCATTTCGCCGTGGTTGAAAGAACTAAGATGCGCTCATCTTTGCCCTTTTCCTTCTGTATGCGCTTCAACGTGCCGCTTATTCCTAACAACTCTTCCTGTAGCTCTTTGTCTTTGCCCTCATGTTTTAGTGTATCAACATTTGGCCAGTAGATGAAAGTGAAATCTGCTTTTGGTAAGGGGAAAATGTCTTCTAAGCTGCTCATCTTCCGCTTTTCGCTGCCCTCAGAAGCCCATGCTGAAAAAGCGCTGTCTATGAAGGGACTTAAATAAGCAGTGCTTATACCTGCTTCCTCTAACCTCGTCATCAACGATGCTGGTAGATGTTCTATATGTGGTTCCACTGCTTTTCCATAAACATCTGTCCATGTAATAGGGATAGTAATTTCTCCATCGATGCAAGCAAACCACTCTAGGAAAGCATGCTCGCCTGGTAATAACTGAGAAAAGAAGCTGTAGAAGAAGGGCACTGTTGATGGTGGAAAAACTGTCTCATACACCTCTTTCTTTGCGTTGATATTTAGTGGAGTTGTGCCCAGCCCGTCAATGAAGATTAAAGTTAGCTTCTCCACTTTGCCTTTCTTAAGCGCGCCTATTTCTGCTTGTATTTGCTTGAAGAGGCTTGGCTTGTGGTTAAGAGAAGATACGCTGGAATTCATATAATGAGATAAAATAAAGAGTATTTAAAACTATGTTGTAAATAAAAAATTTTAATGATTGTCAGGATTCACTTTAGCGTCATCGAAGATGTTAGGGTCGAGAGTAAGTCCCTTATTTGTAGTTTCTGTATTTAATTGGTCCACATTGTTTTGAGTCCTTTTGATTTTTTCAGTAATATACTTATTCATTAGACTTTTTCTAGTTCTTTCATACAACTCTTGAACTGCTGCTTTGAATCTTTTAGCCCATTGTGGATTATTGCTATTTCGAATGTTTTTTGTAATGGGGTTGGTCAAACTCTTTTTGGTAGATATCCAATGATTGAAATTGAGTATCAGAGCCATTTCTAAGTAATTGGTGGTCTGATGAATGAGTTCGTCTAATTTAATCTTGCCTGATAAATACGCATTTATGGCTTTGTTAATGGCTTCATCAGGGTTCATTGCTACATTGATTTCTTTGGTACTTTCCATTAAAAGGAGGTCTAACATAATCTGAGATATAGTTTTATCCTTTAAAATTTTGTAAATGTTGTATGCTACAGTGTGTCTAAATGTATTGAATCTCTTACCTTTCTCTAACTCTTTCTCTATTTGAGCTTGCTGTGTTGTTTTTTTAGGAGTGTGTTGCCGAGCATATGCATCATAATATGGGAATGTTAATGCACTTATCATTGTCACTGTCATTAGTCCTGCTTTTATACCTTTTTTGAGCTTTCTTCCCACGCTCAATAAAGGCTCCTTAATGGCCCAAGGGTTTTCTCTCAATTTGTGCTTTCTATTCTTTTTTGCCTGCCTATCAATGGCTTGCCCCATAATTTCACCACTTTAGTTTGTTGTTGGAAGGGTTTATAAAGGTAATCACATATACAAATATAGTTACATAATATATAATTCTTATTCATTTTTCTGTTTCTTCAACTCCTCTATATACTCGCTTAATCCCGCTTTGTCCTTCTCTGAAATGAGCTGCCTTAATTTTTTTAAATTGGCAATTGCTTTATCTATCTCTTCCAAGCTGTAAGGGTTGAGAAGTATTTCTGTAAGCAGGGAGGTGTCTTCTGATATGAGGCCTTTGGCAATGGCCAAATGCTTCTTGAAGGTCGTGCCCGGCACCACTTCCCTATCCACAGCTGCAGCAAAGCTCAGCGTTAGAGCAAAGGGCAGCGACAGCGAATAGGCCATCATTCTGTCATGCTCTTCGAAGCTGTATTCATAGATGTGCAGGCCAAAGGAGCTGTAGAAGCGCTTGAAAAAGGCTTCACCTTCTTCGCAGCTCTCCTTCATAATAACGGCGTTCTCTTCCCTCAGCCTTTCCATGTTGGCGAAGGTTGGCCCAAACATGGGATGTGTGGAAACGAACGGAAAGCCCGCAGTCTCGTAAAAGGCTTTTAGCCCCGTTTTCACCGATGCTATATCAGCCAATATTGTATCCTTCTCCAAATAGGGCAGCACCGTTTCGAAAGCTTTGATGGTGTTTTCTAATGAAGCGGCATTAATAACCAGCTCGGGCTTGAAGCTTTTAATATCTTCTGGCTTTTTCGCTTTATAATATGGGGTGCCTTCGAGCTTTTCTATTCTTCGCGTATAAACTGCTATATCATGTTCTTTACTCAGCTCTTTGGCAAACCATCCGCCCATTCTCCCAAAGCCAATGATGAGGATTTTCATGTTCTCGCCCAGGGGCTTAGGAGTTAAAGGCTTTAAATATGCATCCGCTTCCGTTTTTAGCCTGACAAAGTGGAAGTAACTTCTGCTTTTGGCTTAGAAAAGCGGAAGGAGAGCTTGGGGTTAGTTATAAGTTGGATTGTATGGATCATTAGGGAAGTTCTAGAGGCGCTGGGTGAGCTTATAGAGCATTTAACAAAATGAGCTTACTGAATACACTCCTTTATAATTATACCTTCCAGCCCTTATCAGCTAGGATACCTTTCGTTTCAGCCGCTCCCATTTGGCTCTGTGTGCTTCTGGCTTGTCTTCGCTCCTTTCGGCTGCTCGCTTGTATATAGCTACTAACTCATCTAAGCTGACGATGGGGATGGAGAGGGATAAGCTGGGAAAACTGGCGAGAGCAAAGTCCCTGCTTTTGCAGTAGCGCTCTAAAGGGTCGAGCTCCACTCTTAGCTGGCTCTTCCTTACAACGATGGAGTCCCAGCCGTCGATGTAATCAACAGTCCAAGGGCTCTCTTTGAGCGTTCTTAGGGCGAGGCTAAGCTGCTTCTCCGGAATGAGCAAATCCATGTCTGAAACATTGTAGGATTCGTCGCGGCTGTAGGCAAAATAAGCGAGCCCTCCCCATAAAACGGGCCCTATACCCTCTGCTCGCAGCTTCTCTACAACTTCTTTGGCGAAAGCGAGTAGTTTAAGGTAATGTTCTTTGTTTGTTGGGTAGGTGTCGATGACTAAGGTCTGCATGGAGAAATTTGGTAGAAGTGATTTAAAAACTTGCAGGCTTAGCCCAGAAGTACGAGGGGCAAGCTCCTCCGTTTGGAGACAATCTCATTCTATACTGCAAAACCCCAAACTCCACTTTAAAGAAATGCGTAAAACTTCAAAGTTGAGTTTGAAGATGTGCATTATTTTAACAGATTAATGAAGTGCATAGGAAGAAGCTTAAAAAAGCTCTGTGTTAAGGCCTGTTGGCCATTATTTTTTAAATGTTTATTTTCAACGACATACGAAATGCTGCTGAATGGTTACAGGTGATTATATGGAATCTGAATTGTACGATGTTTTAAATGATGCGTTTAAGAAAACCTCTTCACTCATTTTTGGGAAGGAGCTTGGTGACTTTGGGGCGTTTGAGTCATGGCTTTTGGAGTATATGTATCCTTATAC
>JALWQW010000014.1 GCA_026982895.1 Microcaldota archaeon
CCTCGCCGACAACCGTAGCGCCGTCTTCTTCCACGACCACCGTAAGCTCCGTTTGAGCAACCACCTTACCCTTAACTTCGCGAAGGACGGGATAGGCGGAAAAAACATGCTTTTGGAGAAGCTCCTTCAAAGCCGCGCGGAAGAGCAGCTTCGAGGGAACGAGTTTTGCTATCCATCTCTCAGCAAAGGGCAACGGCCCGTATTTTTCCTTAACTGCCTTCGCCAAAAGCTTCGCTTCTCTGCTTCTCAATGGAGCGTCGCCTATGTAACTGTAAATTTCCACTTCGTTCAAATCAACCACGCGGCCACCTCCTTCTGGTAGAGTAGCAAAGGGCTCTATGGCGAAGCGATCACCTACTTTGAAAGTGTAATGGTCGTTAACGGCGACGTTGGGTAGAGAAACGCCTGCATGAAGAATCAGCCCCTCTATCTTATGTCCTGTGAGGTTCTCAATGGGTTTAAAGCCTCTCCCTCTTATTTCAGCCTCGATTACCTTACTCACTTCTCCAACTGTCTTTCCAGGCTTTATCTCCTCTATGGCTCGCCTCAAAGCCATCTCCGTTGCCTCCACCAAATCACCATACTCGCCGCTGAAGTCAAAGGTTATGGAGTTATCGCTAATCTTGCCGTCGTAGGCTATGCCGAAATCCGCTTTTATGAGGTCCTTCTCGCCTAACACCTTTTCGTCATTAACAGACGGCGTATAATGAGCAGCAATCTCGTTTGTGCTTAGATTTAAGGGGAAAGCTGGTCGAGCGCCCAACTCATAAATATAACCCTCAACATTCTCTGCTATATCAATGAGCTTAGCCCCGGGTTTAACCACATTCTTTATTCGTTCTCGCACCTTTGCAGTAATGTCATCAAGGGGTGTAGAAGCCATGCTTTTCTTTTTGGCAAAGCCAATATAAACCTACTCTTTTTTTAGGCGTGCGTTAGCATTTTAAAACCTCCTCTGCCATATCAACCTATGGAAGATTTTGCTATTTTGTATGGCGAGCTCCACGGCGTCGCCTTTCCTAACAAGAAGTATTTTTGGAATAAAAGAGAGCACATTGCATATATGTTGAAGGGCTGTCTTGAACATGCCGAAAAAGCCTATGAGCTGGCAGGCGTTTCATTGGGGAAAGTCAAGGATGCTATTGAAGGGAAAGCCAAGATTGACGCTTCTATTGATAAGAAGGAGCTTCTTCCCTTTGCCAAGAGTGCTTACCTTTTTCTTAGCCTTAAATCTATTTTGTCCTCTTTAACAGTAGAAGTGCCTAAGAGTGAGGAATTTAAGGGCAATGGTTTAGGATATGCCTTCCGCTATGGCGATTTTGTTGCTATACGGAAATTATCGTCTAAAGCTGAACCTTATGAGGTTGCTGGTTTATTGTCTGCATGCATTGAAAAGCTCTTTGAAAAATGGTATGTTCTCGCTAACGGGGAGGTTACACCGAAGCTCTCCTCTAAATCAGCTCCATCGAAGCTCTTGGAAGGTTTTGAGGGTAAGGATGTTGAGGATGTTGTGAAAGAGGCATTGGCTTATAAAGCCTTTAGACCATATCCTTACTTAGATGGTTTGGTTAAGGCCTATCCTGATTTGAAGCCTAAAAAGCCGAGGGGTAGGCTGCCAAAATGAGGTGAAATTATGGATGCTCGTCAGAGGCTTAGGGAAAAATTCATGAAAATTGCTAAGGAGAAAACAGCTGCCTTTAAACAGAGGGATGACCTCTACTTGATACAGCTTAACCGTGTTTTAGATGAATTAATGGATATAACGAACAGGCTCCATGAGAGCTTGGATATGTGGTATGGCTTGTATTTGCCTGAAGTTAAGCTGAAAGATAGGAGAAGCTATGCAGAGCTCGTCGTAAAGTTGAAGAATCGAGATGACCTCGAGACGCTTTTAAGAGATATGGACGTTTCGGAGAAGGTTATAGAAAGGGCTAAACACAGCAAAGGTGCTGCGTTTTCAGAAGAGAAGCTTAAGAGAATTAGAGATTTGGCCAAACTTCTCATTCACATGTATGATATGATTGACGATTATGAGGAATATATAGAGAAGGTTTCCAAGGATGTTTCTCCCAATGCTACTGCTCTTATAGGCGGCCGTGTGGTGGCGAAGTTTTTGCAGCACGCCGGCAGCTTAGAACGATTGGCTGAGTATCCTGCTTCGACTATTCAAGTCTTAGGAGCGGAGAAAGCCCTCTTTAAGCACTTGCGTAGCCATGGAAAGGTTAAGCCGCCAAAACACGGTATAATCCTTTTAACACCATATGTGGCTAAGTTGCCTGCTTGGTTGAGGGGGAAGATGGCAAGAACCCTCGCCGCTAAATTAAGTATAGCATTCAAAGCCGATGCAACAGATAAGGCTGAAATATGGCCTAAACTGAAAAAAATGGTGGATGTGCGCTTCGAAGAGTTGGAAGAAGCATCCAAAAAACCACCTAAGAAAGCCAAAAAGCCTTCTAGACCACAATCTAATAGAGGATATGGTGGTGGCAGACCGCCTAGAAATAAAAAATTCAGAGGTGGTGGAGGCAGAAGGTCTAGAGGCAGATAATTTGGCTTCGTGATGAAACTACCGTACTCTGAGCTATGCTATGATGAGAAGGTCTTCGGCTGAGGGTAAGAAGCCCTCTATTTTATGTTTATAAGAGCATACTTTCTTATATTTAGAAAAATTTGTATCTTGCCCTTATCCATCAACCTTCTTCAAAAACTCCTCCAGCTCGGTTATAACAGCCTCCACGGCGACATCTTTGTATGAAGGATCCTTTATTCTAAAGCTGGCGGCGTTTGCATGCCCACCTCCATTGACGATGAATGAAACCTTTTCTACGAGCACATCTACGAGTTTTGATAGATCTACAGAGCCTTTCTTTGACAACCTAAAGCTCAGCATTTTTCCTGTTGTTGCAAGTATTATTGCGTTTTCTCCCTTGAGCTCTTCTGCTAAGAGAGTCGCCATCTTCCCGCTCCCGGGAAACTCTCCTTTGCTGCCTATAGCCTCTGCGTCGAAGTAATAGAGGGTGAACTCGCCCACCTTCTTCGTCTTTACGATGCGCTTTAGATGTCTCTTTGTTTCTTCCAACGCCTCTTTGGCTTTTCTATAAAGGGCGTCTCGCAATTCTTTATCTTTCAAAACATCTCGATATATGTTAAAGGCGCTGCCGTAGTGGCTGTAAAAGGCTGCATAATCTAATGCCAATGCTGTTTTTTCAGCATCTTCACTGTATCCCAAGCTGCTTTTATCTCCTGCCAAAGCAATCTCGCCTAGATCTGTTAGATCTTTGCCAAGCAGCTTCGCTATCTGCACGCTCAAATATCCTGCTGTGTAATCTGTTGGCAACCCTTCCTTCAATGAATTCACCATTAGGACCTTCTCTGCTACATTATCATCATATGGGTGGTGATCTATGACAATTATCTCAAATCCTGCTGCTTTTAGAATGTCATAATTGCTGCCGCTTTCTTCTGAACTGCCGAAATCTATGAACACTGCCAATGGCATAAAGGAGAGGCGCGAGTTGCCTATATCATTTATAGCATCTCTTTCAGTGTATGTTGCAGAGGGCTGCGGCTGCTTGAAAGCTGGCAAAACGCTTGATATAGCTATCCCTCCTATAATTCCATCAGCGTCGTTATGGAATCGCACTATGGCGGCTCTGCCAATGAGGGCGGAGGCCTTAATTTTTTTAGCTGCCTTTTCCATCGCAGGAAATAAGCCCTTTCCTTCTAAAGAAATATTTTCTTCCAGCTTATTCAGAAATCTTAGCACATCCTCTTGATTGTCGCTGATAACACTAATGTCCTTATCATTGATTTCCACTATCGTCCCTTCTCTATAATTGCCATTGGATTGTATCTCTTTTCCATCTTCGCTTATAATTGTGCAACGCTCATGAAAGCACCGCTTGACATATCCTCTTACCATGACAGGCTTTACAACGATGTTTTAATAAATGTAGCCTGTTAGCTTCCAAAAATAGAGTGGGCCCGCCAGGATTCGAACCTGGGATCTTTCCCTTGTAAGGGGAACGTCTTAGCCGCTCGACTACGGGCCCTCCGGTTGCTTTTACAGGGAAAGTTTAAAAAATAAGAGTGGTTGGAATGGAAAAAATTAGAGATCTTCTATCCATTTCTTGCCTGTTTTGAAAGCCAATACCCTGAATTTAACAGCGTTTCTTCTATTTTCTTCCAATTCAGCAGCCCTATCTGCTAATGTTGATATGATAGATGGATGAGCATTTTCCTCAACTGCTTCCTTTAAGGCCTCTACAACTTTTATATATTCTATATCCTTTTTGTATTCTTTAATAGCGCCTTTGATACATTGCTCCAAACCCTCTTTTTTGATATATTCTAGATTCTCAGGCTCTGGCAGTTTGTTATAGAGTTTTACATACAATTCTACGAGTGTATATGCTATGTGTTTTCTTGCCTGTTTGACTGCTTTCTTTGGCTTTTTAACCATGTCTAGAAGAACATTGGCATATGTATGGTACGCTTTCTCCAAGTCTCCGCTGATGTGGAAATGGATTGCGGCATCTAAGAGTTTTCCCTTTTTATAGAGCTTTCTTCCTTGCTGGGAAGTATTAAAAGCTCCCTTTCGCTTGACCTTTTTCTCCACTATTCTCTTTTTTAGCTTGAAGAGCATTGGCTCTCTCTTATAACAACTTTTTCTGAACATAGGGCCAATTTATGTGGAGTAAAGTTTTTAAATGTGGCTGTTTGTCAACAATTCATTTGTTGCCGAAAATATCTTCATTAGGCTTAGTTATTACAACATATTTTTTCTTTGCAACATTGCCTTGTATATCTGATTTGATTACATGAAGTCCATATAACTCTTTAGTCCCATCATTGCCTATAATGGCACAGCCCCTATTTTGATTGGCTGTTTCTTTTACTGCAGTGGTTAGTTTTCTTCGTATAGGCCTTATATTGTGTTTTTTTAGAAAGTCCTCGCAGAAATTTAAAATACTGTCTTCGCTATAATAAGCACACTGAATATCTGTTAATTCTGTCTTAAAAGGAGCAAGAAGATGGCAGTGCACAGGAATCGTAACTTTATCTACGATTTTTACATTTGCTCCATCCATCAGCCATTTAATCTCCTTTGATGTGCTTGTTCCCTGCTCATAAGAAGGCAACACCCCATATTCAATATAACCACGCCTTACTTCTTCAATAACTTCTCCAAGTCTTTCTAAGGGTATGGTAAAGCTATCCTCCATCCATGCTTTGGCGGCAACCTCGCTATAATATCCATGTTCTCCTGCGAAGGCTATGAGTTTTTTGTTTTTCTCCTGAGCTTCTCTGCTCATTTCAATTATTTTGGGCCATATCTCATTTATTTTATCAGCAGACAGTGCAGGCTGTTTTTCAGCCAATGAGCGAATTCTTTCAATCACTTTAGCTTCTCTCTCCTTATCTAAGACCTTGCCTTCTTTGAGCACTTTGGTCCTCAGCGCCAATTCAATGCGTTTATTTAACAATAGGAGCATTTCCATATCCACTTCATTAATTTTGTTTCTTATCTCATTAAGTTTTTCTCTTTTATTAGTTCCGTATCTTGAACTTTTCGTCATATAATCACCTTTTATAGCTTATAATTGTTGAGCATTATATTCTATCGCTCCAATAGGCTTTAAATCCTTGTTATTTAGGGTATTGAGCTTATAATATATCTCTCTGAGTTGTGCTATGTCTTCAATTAAATCCGCCAATTCCTCTAATGTCAATTGCTGGTTTCTGTCGCTTAATGCTTCTCTTGGCGAAGGATGAGCCTCTATCATTATTCCATCCAAGTTTGAAAGGGCTATAAGATGGCTCAGCTGTTTGATTAAATCCACTCTGCCTGTGGCATGGCTGGGGTCTATTATTACTGGCAGGTTGGCTTCTTTAGCTAAAAGGGCTGTGGGCAAATCCAAAACATTTCTCGTGAAGCCGTCATTCGCTCCTGCTTTAATACCCCTTTCACATAGAATGACCTGTTCGTTGCCTTCTTCGAGAATGTACTGTGCAGCGCCCAACCACTCAGTCAAACCTTCTGCCATTCCTCTCTTTAACAATATAGGCTTCATGCTTCTAGCTGCTTCTCTAATGAGTTCATAGTTTTGGGCATTTCTTGCGCCTATTTGGAGAATATCTAAATCGTATTTCGCGAATAGTTCCACGTGCCTCGGGTCGACGATTTCCGACACTATCGGCATGCCGACAGCATCCTTAATTTCCTTCAATAGCTTAAGTCCTTCTTCTCCAAGGCCTTGAAAGGATCTCGGCGATGTTCTTGGCTTGTAAGCTCCACCTCTTAGGACTAGAATTCCACTGAATCCTTCAACAATCCCTTTAATTTCTTTGAAGGTTTCGCCGACCTTTTCCATTTGTTCTCTGTTTTCTACACTGCATGGTCCTGCTATAACAAAAAAGCGATTCTCATAATAATAAGTGTCGTTTATTTTTATCCTTGGCATTCTTTCCAACAAGGGCTCAATGGGCTTCTGTTCTCGCCCGTGCATGTCTATCTCTGCTAACTGCTTTTTTTCAATTCTTTTTGCGGCATTCATTCTACCACCCTTTTGCGAGCATTCAGAAAATTTCATATATTTTATTCTAGATTTCATTTTTCTCACCTCCCAGAAACCGCATAATTAATGGCAGTTTCTAGGCATCAAAAGTAGTAATAAAAATAGTAGTTGGCCTGCCAGCGGCTGAACTTAGATGAGATGTGTATATCTCTATTCATTATGTGTCCAGCCGTCAAAGCCATTTTCCCACTTAACCGTATTTGGGCACGAAAACCTTTATAAGTCTATCCTTTGCCTGCGTCTTAAAAAGATTAAAACCTTTACTATCAAAGTAATATGCTATGGCAGAAAATCTCTCGCCTATAAAAACAAAGTTGGAGAATAAACGGGGCTATCAGAAGAAGTTCAAAAGAAGTCTTAGGAGATTGGAAAGGCGATTCGTAGATAAGTGGCGTTTAAATAGAAATAATTTCTTTTTTGAAGCAGAGCCCTTACTTGAATTGAAGGCATATGTTTCTAGCAAAGAGCCTGTAGAGCGTGCGCTAGCCGCTAAGTTTATAGGGCGATATAAACTGGTTTTGATCCCAGAGCTTCTAATTCTTCGCATAGATGAAGAGTCCTTTGTAAGAAGTTTAGCTTCGAAGAGTTGGCACGCATTAAATGAAACTAAGGATGAAAGTATGAGCAGCACCTACAATTCATTTACAGAAGTGCAAAAATCACGCTTCAATAGCCTATTGGAGTTGGCAGCCAAGACGCGCACAGCAGCTTTTATGTTCATAGGTAAAGAGCTTTTTGGTATTTAGAATATTATTTACACTCCAACAAAAAAACTTTTTATAGGGCCAATGCTTCAATATTTGTTTTTTGTAGCAGCTCTTTAAAGTCGCTTCTTCTCTCGAGGTAACCTTTAAGCCACCTCATAAGCTCATCATCTACTACCGCTCCATAGGTTTTGTATATCTCGGCAGCTTGAAAGTTGAGCTCTGCAACGGCGAGGTTTATGGGTGTGAGAGGAAAGGTTTTGCTTTTTACAGGGACCTCTTTGTATTCTATAGTTATGCCTTCCTTGTCTATAACATGCTCTAAAAAAGCCTTCACATTCACTCGCTTTTTCTTAGCGTAATAAACTAAATAGCTTAAAACAACTTCTGTTAGAGCTGCGTCTCTGGCGCTTGCTATAAATACACTCTCAAGCAAATCTATATTCTTAATTGGAAGGTTTTTTTCTATGAGTGTATCAACGACTTTGCCGAGAGTTCTTGCACTATACACCAACGGAGCCAATCCTTCAATCTTGCTATCCCTCAAATGTTTTATGCCAAAGGTTAGGATGTGTGTACGAGGCTTTTTTATGTATGCACCTGTTTTGTCTATATTCTTAATCCAGCTCTCCAATCGTTTTATAGCCCTCTCAGCTTCTTTCATCTCGAATGATTTATCTAGAGGCTGCGTCCTTACCTTGAAAGGATTATCACTTTTAAATGTCGAGTATATAAATGATTTTCTTCTATACATTATTCTATATCTCAATTCTGATTTCTCTGCCACACTTAATTTAACAGCCATAATTACTCACCAAGAAGGGATGTGGGGCCATAGGGATTTGAACCCCAACCAACAGGTTTCCTCTACGGTTTATCTGGAGCCTGTTGTGCTGCCAGATTACACCATGGCCCCTCTCCTGCTTTATTGTAAGGTAAGTTTTTAAAAGCTCCCTTCTCGTCTTTTTTGCGTCCACAAAATCACACTCACATTTTTAAAGAACTTAAACCATAATTGTATGGTGGAAATATGAGCTCTGGTTTGAATAAATACAGTTTGAAGGAAGGTTATAGAAAGAGATCTTTTAAAAATCTCCCAAAGTGGGATCTAACTTTTTGGAAGCCAAAGGTGGATAAACTCATAACAACTATTAAGGATGTAAAGAAGTATCCTCGCATTTTAGCCAGCCAACGTGCGCGTCTCGAAGCTGAAAAGGTCCTACAAGAATTTGCTTCGCCTACTATTGTTAATCTGCCTAAACCCTTTGTAAAGACTTTAATGCTTTTAGCAGATGTTTCAGCGAAGATGTTTGGCTATGCTCCAACAACGAGGCATATCGCTCTAAGGCTATTGGCATATATATCTGTTTATGGCAAAGGAGCTATGAAGTCAGAAGCTGAAACGCTCTTCAGAAGAGATAATACTAACCCTGAAGATTATAAAAACACCATTAGGGCATTGGAATATGAAAAGTCGTTGGATGAAACGCGCGATTAATTTTGTAAAACACTAATATAATATGGAACTAATAAGTTGGCATATTATGTGCGGTAACATTTTTAAACATTTTGCCATTTAATTCTAGCATGATTGGCAGCATTCCTATTTCTAAAGTAAAGGCTAGAAAAGAAGCATTGGGTTGGCATTATATAGTCGAGATTAAGACTAAAGATGCCGCTCTGCTGAATGATCCTAATAGGGTTTGCGCTGCCATCGAAAGAGCCACTGAAGCCGGCAATCTGACAGTCGTTGGAAAGGTTACGAAACGCTTTGAACCACAGGGCTTCACGGCTGTCTATCTTTTGTCTGAGAGCCATATAAGCATACACACATGGCCTGAGATAGGCTATGCTGCCATAGATGTTTATACTTGCGGAGGAGATGCTAAGAAGGCTGTTGAAACCCTTTTAAAGGAGCTTAATGCAACAGACGCTGACATAACTTACTTGGAAAGGGGGCCTGTCGATGAAGGTTAGGACATCGGGGGGTCCGCTTACAGTGGACCTAACCCTTACACCCTTGGAAAGGCGTTCTTCTCCTTATCAGGAGCTTATTGTGGGTGAAGCAGAAGAGTTTGGTAGACTGCTTGTTTTAGACGGTGAGATTCAATTTACTGAGTTGGACGAATTCATTTACCATGAGATGTTTGCTTATCCAGCAGCTATAGCTTCCAAAGCTAAGCGGGCCCTCATTCTTGGAGGTGGCGATGGCCTATTAGCGAGGCGTCTGCTTGATTTAGGCATAGAGACAACTTTGGTTGCTTTGGATGAGGAGGTTGTTAAGCTATCAAAAAAATACTTTTATGACCTTGGCGCTTCTTCACTGGATGAAGCTAATGTTATTATAGGCGACGCTCTTAAATTCACGGCCGATGAGAAATTCGATGTCATATATGTTGATTTGCCTGATTATGTCGATGTGCCTTTTCTCTACGATGAGAGGGCTTTCTCGCATTATAAATCGTTGTTGAGAGAGGGAGGTATATTGGCGACGCATGTTGATTACTATAAATTGGGCGAGATGCTCAACCATGTAAAGCCTTTTTTCAATCATGCCTTTTCTTACGCTGCCTTTGTGCCTTCGTTTATATCCCTTTGGACATTCACGATGTTGTCTGATTCTCCCCTTGATTTAGATACTGTGAAAAGCACAAACATAAAAGGGAGGTATTTCTCACCTGAACGTATGTGGCAATTTAAAGCAGGTATAATCCCAAGCAATATGAGCGAAGAAACGTCTGAGGTTATAGAAGAGTAACCTTCTTGTATTTTGTACTTACTATTCTCTCCATACCCCCTTTATTTTAGCCCTGCATTTTCTGCAAGTGCCTGTCTTGACATCTAAATTCAAGTTTTTGACGACGAAGCCCTCGCGTTTTATGAGCAGTGTGCCGCATTTAGGACAGTAAGTACTCTCATAGGGAGTTAGCACATTCCCTACATAGACGAAGTTGAGGCCTTCTTCCTTCCCTATTTCCCTGGCTTTAAGGAGCGTCTCCACGGGCGTTATCGGCTTATCCATCATTTTATAGGCTGGATGGAAGGCTGTAACATGCCAAGGTATGTCTTTGTCGACGCTGGCCAAGAATTGAGCAGTAGCTCTTAATTCTTCTTCGCTGTCATTCAAGCCAGGTATGATGAGAGTTGTGACCTCCACCCATATGCCGCGCTTCTTTGCTTCCTTTATGCTTTCAAGCACTGGTTCCAAGTGAATTTTCGAATACCTTGCGTACTTTTTATCGTCGAAGAATTTAAGATCTATGTTAGCCGCGTCGATGAATTGACTGAGATGCTTCCATGCCTCCTTTGTCTCGTAGCCAGAGCTTATGAGGAGGTTTTTCAGCCCTGCCTTTTTAGCCAGCCTCGCCGTATCGCGCATGTATTCGTAGAAAATGATTGGCTCGTTATAAGTATAGGCGACGCTCTTGCATCCCCAGCCGAGAGCTTCGCTCACCACTCTCTTTGGAGGTAAATCATAGTGAAAGCTTGTATCTAATCTTTCTCTATACGCTTGACTGAGCTCCCAATTTTGGCAGAATTGGCACATGAGATTACATCCATAAGTGCCTATGGAATAAGCCGCTGTATTGGGCAAAAAGTGGAAAAGGGGCTTCTTCTCGATAGGGTCTATGCCGAGAGCCGCTGGCTTCCCATATACGATGAGGTCGAGCTTGCCATCGACATTCTTACGGACGCCACACACACCTGTCTTGCCCGGTGGTATAACACAGCGACGCTCACAGGCTCTACATCTTAAATAGCCGTTATCGAGCTTCTGGACGAGGGGCCAACGCACAATCATGATGTTATTTGAGCATCGCCCCTTTATAAGGTTTTTCCTCTCCGCGAGATGCGACTAATATCTGAATTTAATTTTTGCTCATTTAGAAAGGTTGTTCCGATTTCATAGTATTTTTACAGGAACTGTTCCGCTTATGATTGCGTTTTTGTGGAACTGAAATCTGAACAGATGGAATTTATGCCCACAATTTATAGAAATTAATCGCCTTTAACAGCAGAGCGCTTCTCCTTCTAACATTCTTTGATGCTGATTTACTGAAACCACTATATTCGCCTAAGAGCAGTTTCTTTAGAAAGGATTTATCTTTTGTGCTTAGTTCAAAATATCTCTCTATAATTGCGCCGATAGATGAGGCATCCCATTCGATGGGCGGCACATACACTTCTTTAATGATTAGACCAAGAGGTTTAGATTTAGCCAATAAATAAGCGTATTTTGCAGGGTTTGTTTGGTGGAGCTCATCTAAAAGAGGCCATAAATCAGGGCTTTTTGGATTTAATTGAAAGATGAGTTCAAATAGAAATTCTTTGGCGCCGATTTTTCCTGTTTTCAATTTATCCCTTATTTCTTCAACCTCCTTCCATTTGCAGCTTTTTATATCATTGAATACGCATGGCAGCTTTATCATTGTTATACTCTGGGCGGCGCTATATGCCAACTCATTATCATAGAGGTATGGCTCTATTAGGGGTAGAAGGCTTTTATCCCCTGTTTTACCTAAAAAATTGAGGATGCTGATTTTTATTGAGAGCTCGCGTTTGTTGAATATGCTATCCTCTGCCTTTAAGATAAGGGATACCAAAGCGTCTCTTTCTTTTACACTTAGGTTGTTGTAGGATTGAACAGCAGACATATACGATATATAATCTAAAACCTGCTGTTGCCTGTTGATAGCCAAAGCGATTATTTTGCCTATTTCTCCCAATTCATACAAACTCCTCTCTATAAAGGGCAAGCTATCTGAATCCCACTCTTCCTTCAATGCTTTTATGAGGTCATTAAACATATCTTTTATTCTGGCTTTTCCTATTAATTCATACAAATAATGCCTTATCACTCTTGGTGTCGAATACACATCCATGCGCTCTCTAATGAATTCTTCTAACTCCTTCCTTTTATCTACGGGTAAATTTGCCATTTCATCTTCGGATACGCCAAATTTTAATTTTAGATAAGCTCTCATAATCTCGCGTGTAATATTTTTGTTTTCTAAAACAAGCCATCTTACCATATCCTTTAATATAGCGTCGTCTTCATTTTGCTCGAATAAATTGGCTAAAAAAACTTGCGTTGCACGACGGATTTTTACATTTTTAGATAATAAAAAACTACCATATTTTCCTTTTAATATACTCAATACCTCTTCCTTTTCTTTTTTGCCAAGCGATTTATAAGCTTTCAAAGCTTGTCCGTAGCTATATCCAAATTCTTGAAAAATTGTGGGCATTACTGCAGCTCCTAAAATCTTCCCATATTTTAAGCTCGCTAAAACGGCTAGAGAAATCCAATTTTGCTCGTCTTCAATCTTCTTTATAGTCTCGGTTAAAATGCTTTTCTTCTCTATACCAAATTTAGCCTTTATATAAAGTTTTAGCGTATTATCATTTATATTGGCTAATAAATTTTTAGCACCCTCTAATGTCCTTATCTTTTGCTCGTAAGAGGCATACTTCCACCATTCATCGAAATTACGACCTTTTAAAAGCTCATCAAATAGTTCATTAGCGACCTCCTTTGCTCTGTTTATGGTGGGATATGTTTTTCCTATTAATAATAGCGGGACGAGCTCATAAATTTTTCCTTCTTTGAAGTTTATATTGAGTATTTTATCTTCGTGTGCTTTTATCAATAGAGGCAAGCAAGAAAAAACCTCCAAATCTTTTTTCACAGCCTTGTCCTTTAAGAAATAATGCTCCTCTTGCTTTAACACTTTTTTCAGATTTAGAGGCGATATTCTCGACACTAACGAACTTGGCAATAATAAAATCTTTTTTCCTAACTGTCTCTGCCATTTAAAATTTCTTTTCTCAATTGCTTTTAATTTACGCAATCTCTTCTTTTGCTGTAACTTACTAATCATTCAATGAACCCCCAATCCTCCAACCACTCTTTAAAAGGAACTGGGTCTGCTAGGTACATGTCTCTTATGTCTAGGAGTCCATACTTTTTGACCACTTCCTTTATCTCTTCCATAAGAATTAAAGTTGCATCAAGAATGTTTCTTTTGTTTTGTTTATCTCTTATATTAAAAGGAATTTCATAACCATTGTTCATAAGCACTTCAAGTACATAGAAGTTTCCATGAGCTATTGAGGAGGTCATGACATTTAAGGGGTAAATATAACATTCTACGCCAGGGGATATACGCACGCCATCTTCATATAAATTGTAGTAAATGAAATCGCCTAAATCCCATCTCTTTTTTGAAATATCGCGCCAGAGAATGTCCAGTATCTCATGAGTAGAAGCAGGATCATGCAATTCTACACTTCTAAACAGCGCTTCGAGGACAGAAGCGTTATCTAATAACTCACCTCTTTTTATAATAATTTGATTCAGCTCCGTTAGCGCTTCTAAAAGACCATCATTATTCCAGTCAATTTCCATCTTTTCGAAGCTTGGTAAATTCTCCAATACAATATTCAATATTGTGCCTGCACGAAATCTGCTTTTGCCCTCTAAATAATCCTTTAAGATTCTTTTGGTACTTTCTATTTTGCGCTCTAATACCTCATCTTCTTCTGCACCATGAGAAACTAACTCATAATGGCCTAAATAGCCCTCTCTACAACTACCAAAACAGCGCTTTGGAATTTTTTTCTTAAGCCTTAATTCCTGCGCTTTTGTTAAAAGTCTTTTTTGGAGCATATAAAAAAGTGAAGGAAAATGTTTAAAAAAGTATATTATTTTCCATTTTCTTTCTGCTTGGCCTTCTTAATAGTCATTATGCTATTATATGCGATGCCATACATCACCAATAATAAGAATGTATTGAAGTATATACCTATTACAGTATTAACAATAAAGCCTCCAAGTTTTCCACCTATAAGCCCTGCGATAGTCCCAAATATTAGCTGTGTTATTGTCTCAGGTATGAATACACCAATAGTCATTATAACAGCAACGATCAAGTAGACGATACTATACATAATGCCTTTCAAGCTCAACGCAGCCTTAAACTCTTGGATAAGCAGGCTTAATGTTGATTTCTCGATGCTCTCTATAACTCTGGCAGCGTACCTAACTGAAAACGCTATAAAGACTAAAGTGAGTGGTGCGAAGTATATAATGGCGAAGAGGAACTCTACAATAGCCAAAGCGCCTAATCCATCTGAGCCTCCATTTCCTCCTACTGCGGCAAGCACAGCCATTATAACAACGCCTATACCATATAGAGGTAAAGCTACCAAAAATATGAGAAGCTTGGCAACAAAAGCCCTTATACCAGCAGTCTTAATCGATGTTTCCTTATTCTCACTTGCTTTTTTGATGCTCTTCCATATTATGCCCTGGTAAACAATATCCCCTATTAAATAGACAATTACACTTAGAACCACCACTATTATGCCGGCAATGAGGACCTTTGTTATACTGCCCATTATATTTTGAAGACCTGTTAAGGGTGTCCCACTACCACCATTCATAGATCCAAGAAGAGTAAAACCTAATATGCCTCCCACAATGACCATGATCACTGCATAAGTTATTACTAAAACAGTCCCAGCCATAAAGGCATTTTTCAAACCCTCTATGCTGAAGGCTTGCTTTATACCTTTTACAATATCTTCACCTTGAAGATAACCATTAGCCATTTTATCACCAAGGCTTATCTGAAAAGAAAGCTTTAAAAATAGGCCTAAAAGGGCTAAAAAAAGAAAGAGATTAGATATTTAAGTCAAAGTCAATTTCATCTAAGGCGCTTATATTCACACTGTCATTCAATTCGCTTTCATTTATATCTAAATTTACATTCACTGTTTCACTGTTTGAATTGGCCGGATTATTTATGCTTTGATTGTTATTTTTTACAGCACCTTTATTCTCTTGAACGCAGCCACTTATTAGAATAAATGCTGCTATAAATACAAAAGCAACTACTATAAGCTCACGCACTTTCTCCCTCTGTTTCATTGCTCTCATCTGAGCTTGTATCTGAGCTCGCATTTCCTTCGGCATTTCTCCTACCTTGCGCAACAGTCTTTCTAACTTCTGCTAGAGCTTTTCTTAGATCCTTGTAGGCATCTATGATGCTTTGCTTTGCTTCCTGTAATTTATCTGCATCGATTTCTGAGCCGCATGAATCGTTTAACAGGCTTTGCGCTTCCGCTATTTTTGATTTATATTCTGACAAGGCTTCTTGGAAGTTGCTATTGTCCTTTAAAGCGCTTATGTTTTCAAGCCTCTCCGCAGCCCTATTAGACCTTTGTACAATAGCCTCTAAACTCCTACACTGGCCAAAGCCAACATATTGTTTTATCTCAGCTTTTGTTTCTCTCCATTCGTCGCGAAGGCTTTTCATAATATCTCTCATTTCATCTAAGCTCTCGACAGTTTCTAATTTTCCTTTTGTTTCGTTAAGGGCTTCGATGCGGACGTCGATTTTAGCAAGTATATCTGCCTTCACGCTATCGTTCAAGTAAGTATTTGCTTCTATATATGTTTTAATGTGCTCCATCTGCGATAAGGCGAGATCTATACCTTTTCCTATATAGTCTTTAGAGAGGTTCAATTTTTCTTCAGGGGAATGTGCATTGCCTATGGCAGCTCTTATTCGTTTTTTCTCCTGTATGTAATTGAGAACTTTGCTTCGCACTCTCTGCCTTTCTTGCTGGAACTTTTCTCTAACTTCTTTCCATTGCTTAGCTGTTTTTGGCATTTTTAGTAAATAGTGTTTAGCCCTTTCTCTCAACATTTGGGATTTGTTTAGATGCATGCCCGTCGTTACAGCACTAACACCTGTTTCCATATACTTTCCACTAGCCTTAACCATCTTGTAGCCACTCTCATGCCCTTCTGCTAATGCCAACCCGGCAGCAAACAAGAGGGCGAAGAGGGCAACAATTAATACCTTCTTCATGTTATCACCAAAGCCATTCCCATTTGCTTATTTAAAAAGATTCTTTTGTAAAGCTTTACTAAAGCTTTCGAAAGCTTGTGCTCTAAATGCTTTTGTTCTTTTCTTTGTATGAAGATCTAGCTATGTTTCTCTGTTAAGGAGATTAGACTTTTTTAAAATACATTTATAAGATGAGGGTTCTAAAAGGAATTGGGATGTTATCTTGGAGAGTGTATATCCTAAGCCTAAATTGTTAATAATTATTATATTCCATGCTTCTAAAAAACTTTAGAAGTCCTCCCCCTCTCTAATAATAATTTCTGAAGAATTAGGAAATATTACGATGTCTGGAGCAGATAAGAGATTTATATTTGATGGATTTGATATCCAATTTTCATTTAAATTATACCCTCCAAATACTTCTTTGGAAGCTCCCACTATATAAGCCCCTTTTTCGTTTTCATGGAATGGACGCCATATATATCTTAAAACCCCTAGGAAATCATTTATTCCCTTACTTCTATCATGTAATATATTGTCAAAAGTAAAAGCTCCAATATTACAGCTCAAAAAAATAAGTTTCTTTGAAAATTTACTCAATTCTTTTAAAACACTCTTATCTCTTATAGATATGCCTTTTTTATTTCCCAAGACAATACCAAAATAATTTCCATGTGCTGTGAAAATAGTTAGAGAGACATGTCCTCTAATATCATTGAGAATACCTTTGGTTAGCAATTTATAGAGATCCTCCTTTTTACCTACTTCAACAATAATGTAAGGTTTATCAAGGTTTAAATATCTATCAAGCAATATACCCTGTATTTGAAGAACTTCATTAATATCATTATATGCTGTTATAATAACTTGTATATCTTTTGGAATGTTGCCGTCTTTAATTTGCTCCAAATTGTTTACTATATCTCTTAATTCTTTAATGGAGTATCGTGTGTATCTAACTATGTTTAAATTGTTGTATAGAAAATCTACCCAATAAGTGCCTTTTCTGCCTTTATACCCATCAAGACCTTCTATCCCATAAAGGAAATCATATATAACATTTCCTTCAATGATGCCTATATCCTCATTGAGTTTTTTAAAATCATATTTGGAGATCCAAGAAAGATTCTTCACAAATAAATCAAATGCATGGTCATCTTTGATGAGAATGCTTGCGTTAAGTTTAGGATATAAACTATTTTTAAGAGCGTTTCTCATCTTTTCAACCCACTCTAAGTTGCCACCTTGCAGTAATGATTGAATGTACTCTTTTTCATACCAATGTGAGAAGAAGACATATGCTTGAATAGCCTTATGGGGGTTTTCAAAGAAAAGTTTTGCTAGTTGATCATTCTTTTCTACAAAGAAAAACATACTTTCAATTAAATACATTTCTTTTTCATCAAATTTGCTCAATTCATTGAGTAATTCTTTAGTTTTATCAATAGGGAGGGCAAAAAT
>JALWQW010000015.1 GCA_026982895.1 Microcaldota archaeon
ACCCTCTACATAAATCACAACGGACAAGCCTTCATCGTAAAAACAGACGAAGAAGGCAGAGCAACAATAACAACAGAAGAACCTGGCTCATATTTGATAACATCAGATTTGCCAATAAAATCAACCACGACAATAGAAGTAAAGCCAAAGTACGAAGAAAACCAAGGCATATACAAGAGAAAAGTCCCAATAAGCGTAGAAAGGCAATCCACTCTGCTAATAAAGCCAAAGATAAATGGAACATATAGAGTCAAGATTTACGCAGGCGACAAGCTTATAGCAGAGAAAGAAGGCAACGGTACGCTAACCCTAACCAACCTGCCAAAAGGCAAATACACAATAGAGGTCCAATCCACCAATAAAATAAACGGCCTCTCCTTAGAGGTTGCCAGCAAGAACCAATTCCCGCTTCCAATAAACGCTTACACCATAGGTGGCGCATTACTTGCATCGTTAATAATTGTAGGTAGTATTTACATTCTCATAAAGAGGATTAGAAAGCCGAAGGTGGAAAATTTATAATCACTCTTTTTAAGATCTTTCAATATATTCCAGCAGATGCATAAACCATTAAAGTTGCCAAAAAAAGCCATAAGCGGCGTTTTTCCTTTATCAGTCGTTATTCCGCCATATCCATGTCCTTTCCACTGTGCTTACTGTCCAACCTTCCCAAATATACCAAAAAGCTATGTGCCGGATAGTCCAGCAGTAAAACGCTATATCGATAACGAATGGAAAATAAAAGAAACCATCCAATCGCGGTTGAAGCGCATGGAGGCTTTGGGCACTCCGACGGATAAAATAGAGGTTATACTCATAGGAGGAACATTCTTAGCATTGGCACCATCTATAAAAAAGCCTTTCATAAAGGAAATTTATGATGCAATAAATGATTCCTCTTCGGAAACAATGGAAGAAGCTGTCAAGAAAAATGAATCTGCCGATAAACGCGTCGTCGCTCTTTGCATAGAGACGCGCCCAGATGTAATCAATATAGAGGAGATGCTTAGCTACGGCACGACTAGAGTGGAAATAGGTGTTCAAGCCGTTGATGATGAAATTCTTAAATTAGTGAAGAGGGGCCATGATGTTGCGAAAGTTAGGGAAGCAACAGCCCTTCTGAAAGATGCAGGCTTTAAAGTAGGCTATCATATGATGCCTGCTCTGCCAGGAAGCTCGGCTCAAAAAGACCTTCACATGTACAAGCAGCTATGGGAGGATGAAGATTTCAGGCCAGACCAAATGAAGCTTTATCCAACTCTAGTGGTTAAAAATGCCGAGCTTGAAAAATGGTATAATGAAGGCAAGTACAAACCCTATGATGAAGAAACGATTACATCTCTTCTAAGAGATATGCTTATCTCTACACCGAGATATGTTCGCGTTGTAAGGGTTATGAGGGATATACCTAAAAAGTGGATTGTTGCAGGAACGATACATACGCATCTCCGCATGGAGGCAGAGAGCGATGCAGTAGTCGAAGTGCGCTCTAGAGAAATAGGCTATAAAATGAAAAAAGGGTATAAACCCAAGCCTTGGCAATTAAAAACCTACGAATATAAAGCCAGCAAGGGAAAGGAGTTTTTCATAGAGGCTGTAGATGAGAATGATGTCCTTTATGGCCTCATACGCCTCCGCTTCCCGGCTAAGAAGGTTTTGGATGAGCTAGAAAATCGTGCTATTATAAGAGAACTTCATGTTTATGGCCCAGCAGCTAAATTAAATGAGAAGAGCGAGACGCAGCATAGAGGTATAGGCAAAGCCCTTTTGGAAAGGGCTGAAGAGATTGCCAAAGAATCTTATGATGATATAGCCGTTATAAGCGGCGTTGGTGTTAGAGAGTATTATAAGAAGAGAGGTTATTCATTGGGGAAATACTACATGCATAAAAAATTAAAAAATAAGGATTAGTTTCCTTGTGTAACCTTTGTTGCCACAGAAGCTCTTGCTGACCTGACACCTGTTTCAAAGTCGTTGTAGTCATTGTATTCAACCAAGAATGTCCCTGTGAATGTCTGTCCAGGAGACATTATAACTCTGTTTCCATCCATCTCATAACAAGGTATTCTCAAGAAGCTGAAGGATTCGCCAGGATTTATTTGAAGTTCTCCATTAGGGTTTTTTCTTTTTCCAGAAGGCATATTGTCATAATCCCTCATATCCATCCAGCCGCTTTTAGCGTTCTCAGCTTTACCTCTAATACATGCTACGCGCTTAACGAGGATTGGAACACCTTTGTTATTAACCATCTGTATCGATAGCTCCACATAGTTGTTTGCATCTGTTGTTGCGAGAGGCTTTATATCACCACACCCAAAGTCATAGGGTGTGAAGACACAGTACTCGCTGTTGTTTAACATACCTGTTATCACGACAAGTATGCCTATGACAAGCACTATTATAAATATGGCCCAGCCGTACATCATCAAGTACTCGATGGCTGCTTGACCTTTTACACCTTTTAAGTTTTTCATCATAATAACACCTCATACAATATTCATAAGTATATAGCCTACAACGCCCAAAGATACGAAGTAAAGGATGTATGCAGTTATAACCATAAAGGGAAAGAATCTAAACGCCTGCCGCTTCGTCCCCGTATAAGCGACACTAACGATGAAACTCGTTATGAATGTCGTAATGAATATCATTATTATTGAGAACCAATGGAATTCTTTTTCTGTAAATGGCGGCTTGGATATGCTGAACCCTATGAATCCATTAAGATTCCCTGTATTTCCACTCATTGTAAAGCTCTGCTGTAAGGTTCCAACCATCTTTTCAGAAACAGCTAGCAAGACAGGCACACCCAATGCAGAGGCAAACACGAGGAAAATGACATATATGAGGAGCATGGAGCGCATTTCTCTTTTAACTATTATAACATCTCGAGTTTCTTCTGATATTTTTTCTAAAACTGTAGCGACCTCACCACCACTCTTAATACTTTCACGAAGTATGTTCATGCTCCTTTCAAAAAGAGGGCTGTTAAATCGCAGTGTTAATTTTTTCAACGCCTCGTCTATAGGCACACCACTGAAGCTATCTTTCATAGCTGATTTTACTTCTTTTGCCAATATGCCGAATTCTGGTTTGGCGGCTTGCCAGAGGGCTTGCTCTAAGGGCATACCACCTCTAACATTCGAGCTTACAAGGGCCAAGAAGTCCGGCACGATTGTCTCTATGGCATTCCTTCTCATTTCACCCTTCAAAGCATAGTAACTGTAAATCATTGTCGATAATAAGAAGTACACAACGCTGAGTACTATAATGTATCCAATAAAAGCGAATACATCCACATATCTATGCGTTATCTCTGCGGATATGGATTTGAATGGGCTGCTTAATGCTGGCGATACAAAGTACAGGGCAATACCTGCTATAAAGAAGATGAATGACAGTACAACAACCCAGCCTATAAACTCCCCTGCATCTCTCTCGCTACCAGCATGCTCCAATAAAAGTTCTGTCTTCTTAATCCATTCTTCAGGAAGGACATGTCCTATTCTTTTAATTGCTTCCATTTTCTCACCTCATGACATAAGGGCATATCTAGGTCTAGTGCTCTCTATAAATGCTAGGAATAAGAACTGTATGAGCCCTATTATTATGGCTATACCCACTAAATGTATGAAGGGGAATTTTACACCCTTGCTTATAAATGATAGAAGGATTATAAAGAAGGCAACGCCCAGTGACGGCAAAATAACACCAACTATGAGATAGAACATCACAAGCGGATTTAATGTTTGCCCATATTCTTTGACCTCTAATAACTCCTCTTTTGCTATTTGGTCTATTACAACATCCAATGATTCAGCAACATCTGCTCCGCTAACAACAGCATTTGCTATCTGTATTAAGACGCGCTTAAATGCCGAGCTTGGCGTTATCTCTGCTTCTTCCCTCAATACACTCGTTAGGCTTTCACCCAGTGCAACCCTTTCTACAATTCTCTTAAACTCTTCACTAACCTTTCCATATCCTTTTGTAACACTTACCAATGAGTCGAATATAGGCGTCCCAGAAGACAATGCTATAACAATGTGCTTTACAGCAAACACCAAATCATATTCTATCTCTTTCTTTAATCTATGCTGCATCACATCTATCCTTTTCATGTTCATGTATGCTAGTGGCACTATAAATATAAGCAAGCTGACGAGGAATGAAGCCAAAAGCCCTGTTATATCGCTTATAATCGAGGCTGCCCACAAAATTATGGCTATAACCATAGCAACAGTCGCACCCATGACAAAGCCACCAAATATTGCTTTGTCCATATACTCTTCTGGTCTTTCTTTGAGCCCCACAGATTTCATTTTTTTCCTTAAATCAGGGGCGTAATAAGGCAATATGGCATCGGTTATAATATTAACTACTGGTATGCGGTTCATTTTTCAAGCACCTCCTCAATTTCTTCATCAGATAAACCTTCTTCTTCAGCTATGAGCCGTTTGGCCCTATTTATAGCTTCTTTTTTATCTATTTCTCCACGAATATAAGCGGCGAAGCTCTTCTTGTCTCTAGCGCCTAATTCATGGAGCAGCTGCGCTTCCCTCATATCTGCCAGCTTTGCCTTCAATTTCTCCACCTTTGAAGGCTCTTTCTTGACAGTTTCTTCTTTTACTGCAGGCTGAACAGCCTCCTGCTGAATAGAATTGTTTTGTTGTAAGGGTGGATTGTCAATAGACACCTTTTTAACTCTCTCTTCTTTCTCAATTTTTTCTTTTTCAACATTTTCAGTTATATCTGTATTAATCTTTTCGTTTTGAGCTTCCTTGTAAGATTCTTCTAGCTTTTCAGGTAGTGTTGAGCCTGGAATAACCCCGCTTTCAACAGCTCCTAAATTCACAGGCAGATTTATCAAGTCGCTGTAATCAATTTTTATATTTAATCCAGATGCTTTTCTATAACCCTCATGAAGCTTTTTCAAGTATTTAACATATGCATCCACTGCTTTATGTAATTCTTCACTAACTTTTCCCTTGTCCTCTAAACCATCATATATATGATAGGCGGCAATTATCTCCTCTATTGCGTGCTTCATATCATCGACCATTATTTTTTTCAGCTCTTCCTCATTATTTGCGTTTGAGGTATTTCCTTTCCTCATTTCTCTTAATTTGGCTATCTCTGCTTTTATTGCCCTCGCTTCTTCACTGTTCCTCTCCTTAAGTAATTTTTGCGTAAGGCTTATTATTCTTTTAGAAATTTCATCTTTGCTCATAGGTTCAGCGCTTTTTTCTAAACTTTTTATTCGCTCCTCAGCAAGCTTTTCTGCTTCTGAGGCTGTTGGAATATCCAATCCTAATAATGGTTTCACATCTTTCACCTCTTCTTTTTTGAAGCCTATAGCTTCTTCATCCATATTAACATTTGAGGGCTGCTCAACAGTAAGCTCCTCATTTAATTCAGCCTTTATATCCTTTGGTTTGGTTGGAACAATTTTTTCGGCATTACTCTCAGGCCCCTCAAAAAGCTCTTCGACATTTGGTGTTTTCTCTTTTACTGGTTTTTTTATAGCTTCCTCAACTTGCTTTTGATTTTTTTCTATACTCTCTTTTATAGGAATAATGCTCTTTTCTTTTTTTGATACTGTTTCTTTTACCTCTACGTTTTTAGGGACTTTTGCTTGCTTTGGCAGCTTTTTATCCTCACTAGGTTTGGTAGGTTCTATTACAGCCTTCTCACTATATTTTGTCTTAAGCTTATATGCTTTTGTTATTGACTTAAGGAGAGCTAGACTCTCGCCATACTTATCTCTATAAAGATACTCTCTAATGTAAAATTCGCCCTTTTCAGGAGGGGGTTCTGCACTTATAACTTTCATTTTGTTAAGTAAGTCTATGCTCTCCCCAAAATTCATTCGAACACCCAATTCTTGCCTTTCTCAACGGCTTGGAGTATTTCTTCAGGGTATGTATAATATGTCGATACGATATGGCCTACTTGGTCTATGCCAAAGTATTTCTTCTCGACCATCCAATCCAATATAAGCATTTTCTCTTCTATATCAGCTTCTATTTCTCTATTTGTCATGCCTGCATACAAATTCAGTAAGTTGATTATTCTCTTATACGAGCCCACTTTCGGTATCTCATCTGTCTTGCTGTCCCATCTATACACTATATTCAACTTTCCATTCTTTTCGACTTCTGCAACTTCAAGGGTTCTTCTTATATTATATCTACGGTGTCTGAATTGCACGACTATGCCTGCCAAAGCATCTAAAACTTCCTCTGGCAAATCTATAGGAGGTGTGGTTAAACGCGTTATGGTCTGCTCGGCATTATCTGCATGGAGTGTGGCATAGACGCTGTGTCCTGTGTGCATAGCCTCGAACATAACCTCTGCTTCGCGCCTTCGTCTAATCTCACCGACGAGTATTCTATCTGGACGCATACGAAGGCTATTCACTAACAAATCAAGCATTGTAACTTCTCCCTTCCCTTCGGGGTTAGCCTCCCTTGTCACTAATGGCACCCATTGGAGGTATTTCGGAAGAGTCAATTCGCGCGTGTCTTCTATACTTATGACGCGCTGGTTGGCAGGGATAAAGCCTGCAATGGCATTCAAGAATGATGTTTTACCACTACCTGTTCCACCGCTTACGAGAAGGGAAAGCTCATTCTGCATGGCCAACCAAATTAGAGCCATTATCTCCGACGAGACGGTTCCATTGGCTATAAGGTTGCTAACAGTCCATGGATTCCTGCTGAACTTACGAATTGTTATAGTATTACCAAACGATGAGATGGGGAAAAGCGTGCTGTTAACACGGTCGCCTGTATAGAGATGAGCGTCTAATAAGGGGTTTAAAACATTTATCTGCCTGCCGACCTTCCTAGCTATGAGCGAAGCGTAGTTGTAAATTTCTTCGTCATCTTTTATAGACAAATTCGTTCTACACCACCCATATTTTTTATGGTAGAGCCAGACTACATCGTTAGGTCCATTTATGACAATTTCTTCCAGATTGTCGTCGCTGAGTAGCATGTCCAAATCTCCTAAACCAATGGTGTGTTGGACGAGGTAAGTTGCTATTATTTGCATATCTTCCTCGGGAAGATTCTTTGTCGAATCATCCTTCTTTATAAGGGCCAATGCAGACTCGTAAAACTTCGCTTGAATCTCCTGCGCCCTCTTCGGGTCTAACAACTCTGACAAGTCTAAGTCTACAGAAGACAAAAGCTCTCCTTTTAATTTAGTTTCTATAACGAGCTTCGTTCCCATGCCGATGCCGGGCACCTTTATTTCGTATAGAGGAGTGAAATCCTTCTTCTCTCTCTTTATTGTCACATGGACTGGGATACTTTCACTCTTGAATTTATAGGATTCCAATACTGTCATTCCATCACCACCTAATTTATGAGGTGTCCTTTATTAAACCTTTCCCTTCGCTCGTATCCTCCTGCTACAACTTATTCCCACAACATATCAATCAATGGGGTAAAAACCCTCGCCGAAACCCTTATAAAAGGAAACATTCAAAATTTAGCATGGCTCGAAAGCAAAAACTCGCTACGGCATTGTCGCCGGCTGAGAAAGAACTAAATTATTACAATAATGTCGCTAAGGAAGTTGTAAAGTATCTGGAGGGCAAAGCGTCTTCTTTTTCAGGCAGCTTCCACGCTTATGGTCTAAAAAAGGGAAGTCTGAAATTGACAAAAAAAGAAGAGGAGAAGCTTGTAAATAACCTCACCCTCATCCTTTTGGTCACAGGAACAGGGCCGTACGGCTTCAAAACGCTGGCAAACTTAAGCGGCTTATCCAAAAAAGACCTCCTAAATACAAATAATCTCTTCGAGAGGCTTGCTAATGATAATGGTTCTTTAATTGGCGACCCACGAGTTAAATCACATTCTGGCTATCACATGTACTTTCAGGGTCTGTTGGATTATTTGAATGGTGACCCTTCTGGCATGGTCAATGCATTGTATATATTGGGTAGTGCTAGGGATGATAGGAAGCATATTAAAGAAGATGATCTTGGCAAATATCTCTCTGCTAAATCGTCAGTATCAGCAGGAGGAGCTGTAAAGAGAAACAGGCCATCTACTCCTTCCACTCCTGCGCAGCAAGCCCAACCATCTCAACAAACCAAGAGAAACAAAAAGCCAGCTGGCCAAGCTCAGAAGAAGAAACCTTCTAACACCAAACCTTCTCAACAACAACCTCAGCAACAAACACAGCAATCATCTTCATCACAATCCCAGCAGCAATTACCACCTCCGGCAACAGGCAATAAGCCATCTATATCAGCAGTGAATAACCCAACGCCGCAGACGCAGCAAAAGCCCCCGCAACAAACACAGCAACAACAGAATCCTCAATCACAGCAGAACAATAAAAAGAAGCCACAGCAGCAAAAGCCCAATCAACTCAAGCCAACAACAAAAAAGCAAGAGAAAAAGCCGCAAGCACAAGATGATACAACTCCTCCAATCAAGGTTGAGAAGCCAGAGGATTTAGACGAAATTGCTAATCATGAGATGGCTTTGAATGAGACTTTAAAGACAATAAATGGTTTGCAGAAAGAAGACATAAAAAATTGGTCAGATGTCTATAAATTCTACGCAGGCATATACAGGTACATAGTTGGTATTAAGAAGGATGCGTACAATCAAGGCGATTTGACGATAACAAAGCAATACCTCAACAGCCTCACAAACTACATAAACGAGCTTAGGGCTAAGTTGGATTTCGCACCAAAATTAACAGAAACCCTAAAAGTCTTGGAGCAGTTTTCATTGGCTGTTGACCAATTGGATAAAGCTTATGGTGTTTGGTATAGCCTAATGAAAGCCCAGGCAAATGGCAAAATCAGCCCGGAGCTTTTGGCTAAATCTTATGAGCAGCTTCAGACATCTCTATTAAATGTTTACAGCTATGCAGACCGTTTAGCAACTACTTTCTCTGAAAGTTTTATATCTGCAATGAAGGATGAGATAAAACGCACGAAGGACAAGCTTAAGAATGGCAATCTAAATACACGCGAAAGGGCAAACAATAAAGCGGCTATAGCAGTGGCTGAACATCTAATAGAAACTATTGGCAAGTATAAATTACCCTCAAATAAATCGACAATAGCAAAATATTTGTTCAAGAGAGTCCTTTTATCATTCTTCCCGCCGCAGAGCATAGATGCTTTCATGAAAACGCTCCCTGAAAATGTATCCTCTAAGACTAATTTGAAGGTATATATGTTGTTCAACGACCCACACTCTAAAAAGCTTAGTGGTTTCGCTGCTCTTATGAAGTATATTGCAGAGGATAGGGATAGATATCTCAAGCTTAAAAAGAAGGCAAATTTATCTCAAAAAGACAAGGCATTGTTAAAAGAGTATGAAGCCAAAGAAAAGGAATTACAGGATTACATCCAAGAGTACAACAGCTTTTCAGGGTGGCTCTACAGCAAAGTCATAGAATACATGGATAATAGCGGTGAAATAGACGATAATATACCAATAGCTAGGGCTTACAAATACTTTTTGAGCATGCCTCCTGAGGCGCAGTATGAATTTATTAAGCAGATAAAGCTTTTAACTAATGCTGAATCCGTAGACGAGGATATGCTAAATTCTTATTTTGGAGACCCTAGAGAGGCAAATTATTTGATGACTATGCTTACTTCCATAGCTCGTTTGCCTCCAATTTACCAAGCTTACGCTATAAGGAAATTGTTTTTGCCTATATATCGGCATTACCACAGTAGCAATTCAGATACATCATCTCTTGTACGACAGGCTTTTGGATATATACGAGCGAATCTGAAGACTATATTAGCGGGCAATGCTCCTGCTATGGGCTTCAGATATATTGATGAAATTCCAGATAGATTGAACAATGATTTTTACAATCTCAGCGACATGGTTAGAGAAACAACAAAGAAAATAACCAAAGGGGGAAAAACTTATCGTATAATTGTTAGGCCCGATATAGATAATCCCAATTACTATAATATATCTATCCCACAGCTCCATATAACCCTTCGATTATTCAAAAGCGTATATGACAGAGTTTTCCTTCCAAATGTAAGAGATGTTAGAAATATGGCAGCCCCATCCTTTCAATCCATTGAGAGGAAAATGGGCGAGCCTATCTTTGACGCATATGTTAGCAGATCGCAGCTGGCGTTGGCGATAGGAAAGCTATATGTTAATCCAAACGTTTATGCATTGAGATTATTACCAACTCCACCTTCTTTTGGAAAAGCTGGCGTAGCGGTCGGCATTAATATTGGTTATAAGGAGCATCATAGTGATGATAAAAAAGGAGAGTATTCGGCGGATATAGGTGGTACTATTGAATATAAATCACCAACAACTGCATGGGGTGTAAGGGCAAGAGGCTCTGACAAAAAAGATTTTGAAGGCAGAGCTCATTTCAAACACATCGGCCCAGGAACCTATGCTATTGATACAAATATTACTATAAAAGACGATGGGGGTGCGCTAACATCTGAAGGTGCTTTTAACTACATAGCCCCACCCGGAGCGCAGGCAGCCATCTACTTCACCGTTGATAAAGATAGTAAAGGAAATAGTGTATATTATGCTCATTTAATGGCTAATAAAGATGGTTATTTCGGCGAGGTTTATACTATAAGGCTTTCAAAGGAGGAAGCAAAAAAGTACTATAAATTCATAAAGGAAAGCACTTCTGCTGGTGGTGCTGGCTTTGAAGTGTATAAAGAAGGCAATATAGATCTAGCATTGAATGGTTCATTCATAATCATTGGCAAAAATAAATGGGTAGAAATGGGCGGAGGAGCTGGTGCTGGCTCTAAAAGATGGGCTGCTTATATGGCTTATTGGAAGAATCGCTTGGAAGGCAGGGAATCCTATGCTCTTTCCGGTGGATTATTCGACCCAAACCCCGACAACGCTGCAATATATGTAGGCAGGCTTACTTTAGACACTAAAAGCAAGAACACCATTTTAAGAGCTAAAATGATTCAATCAGAAAAGTACAGACTCGACACAATTTTGGCTTTGAACTACAAGGTTGGTTTGCATAAGGGAGCTCTTGGAGGAGGTTTCTCTGCAGCTGCTAATACTGGCGCATACTTGACAGCTCTGGGCTTTGTGCATCTCTTAGGCTCTGTTTCTGCTTATGATGTTGTTAAAGAATACGACCCCTCTCATAGATTCCCATCTCCTGTGGGTGAAGAGGGAACATCACCTTTAGACGATGTCGTTAGCGCGGAGATAAATTCCGTTGGTGCAGGTGCTTTCTTAAATAAGGAGAGCAAGCCCTTTATGGATGTTGAAGCTCTGGGCTATATGTACAATTCAAGGAGATTCATGAATTCGGATGATGATACACTTCTCCAATACTATGGGCATGTTGGTTTCTTAGAACTCGCACCGTCTGAGAATGTTGGCATTATATTAGCAGGCACGAGTGAGCGCAGTGGCGGCTCAGCAGCAGCGAATGCAACAAAGACAACGGGCGGCATGCTTTATATGACAATAGGACAAGATGTTACAGGAAAGCATAGGATTCTCTCTATATATGAGAGGGTGAATGGCAAGCACAATGCTGTCGTAATGGGCTATAAAAAGAATCACATTTGGAAGGACACTGATTTAGAGATGGCAACCTATTCTATATTCGATAAATTGAAGGCGCAGGGCTATGATATTGTTGGTGGCGCTATTCAGCTGAAAACGAAAATGCTCAATGGCGAGCTCGTTTTAGGCTTTTCAACGTTGGTAAAGGACAAAGCAGGCCATGTTTGGAATGTTTGGATTGGTTATAAACCTACAACAACCGATCCTAATAAAGTCAAGCCCATTGTATTTGTTTCCTATGCTTCATCCAATGTCGGTTCGCCTTCTGTAACTGATGGAATTCATATAGGCTCTGATATACACAAGCAGATTTCTAGTTTGATGGCGCTTTCTCCGGGTGAAAGGGCTTGGAATGTGCAGTTTGCTGTTGGTGCCTCTTGGCCTGTAACTGTCGAGACAAATAAGGATACAGGCATAATTGTCTATAAAAATACAGCATTAGTCATATCTGGCGTGCATGCAGAAGCAGCTGGCGGCGAAGTTGGCCAGCGCCTTGACATCTCATTTACATGGAAGTATTACGAAATCAGCGATACTGGTCGTTTCAAGACGAGCGAAGAATATTCTATAACTTTAAAAACAGGAGCTTATCATGTTAGGAATCCATCGCAAAAAGAGATACTCGATGGCATTTTATTAGGTGTCGCTGGAACCTATGTCTCCAACGATTTATTCGATGTGCTTTCTGCAAAAGGAGAAGTGGGTGTTCGCTGGGATTACACCCGTAGATTGATAATTGATCCGAATGGTACTAAGATGTCAAAAGACTCTGCCATCCGCATTCTTATATCAGCTACTCTAAGCAGAGAATGGTGGACGTGGTGATAAAATGGCAGCTACCACTAACAAGCTAAACGAAGCGATAAAGCCGAAAGAGCTCATATCCTTTCTCTCACAGAAATCTTATTACACAACATCTTCTGTTCGTGAGAAATTAAAGAAAATATTGGATATGCGCAACAAGGGCTGGCATTACCTATGGCTCGTTTATGGCAATGCAAACAAGGCGAGAAAAATAGAATCTCTCTTATCGAGGGCAGGATTCTCTGTTTTACGAAGAGGTAATCAGCTTTTCGTTGCCAACGAGAAAAAAATAAAACGCGACCACCTTGATGAAGAGTATGATAAGCAACTCGTTTTCTTTAAGAAATACACGGCAGGGAGAACTTCCAATGAAGCTATTAAGAAGCTGCCGGATGACAAAAAGCCCTCGTTGGCTGAGGAAGAGTCTGGCGAAGATATGTCGGTTAATCCGCAAGAGAGACCTACACCTGCTAGTAGTGGAGCATCAGCAGGCAATGAAGAGCGAAGAAATAATAAAAGGCGCGCTACTAAACCAGCAGTTCCTCAAAATGAGGCAGAAAACACTTCTACTCAAAACGCACCCTCTACTCAAAAGCCTTCTTCCGTACGAACGCAGTCATCTACTGAAAAGAAAAAGCAGAATACTAAAAAACTAAAACCGACGGCAGCCTATCAAAAATTAGACGAAGATGGCAGGGAATGGGTGGATTCAATTGTTAAGGATACGCCGAAGGAAACTATAGAGAATCCTCAAACAGGTAAGAAGATAGAGGTTATACCTATACCTAGGGGTTTGATAGAACTTATGCCCAAAAAAGTTAGGAGTTTATTTACTCCTCTTTTAGGCGTCAAACAAATTTCTTTAAAGGACTATAAAAACTTTTTAGCCAATGTTTATCTTAATGTTAAAGATGACCAAAGGGCTTTAGATGGTGTAGAAAAAGTAATTAGAAAGAGGTTTATAGGCAGAGCTATATGGTCTGTAACTGGATATACTAATGAAAGTTTCAGTGCCAATACTACTATTAATCCGAATACAGGCAGGGTTGGAGAAGTTTTGGGCGTTGAATATAATAAGGGTGAGATGTATGTTGTACTCGATAGGAATGGCAAGCCATCAAAGGTTTATATACCTAATGGCTACATGGGATATTTCAAAGCTCTCAGAGGTGGAGAGGGCTTTTACGGTGGAGGTCCCTATGCAGGCTTTCATTGGGAGCGATTACCGCCTACAGAAAATAAAAGCTCGCAGATAAACAGGTATTTCACTTTAGATACGCCTATCTCTTCTGTGCAGGCTCAAATACCGGCAGAGACTTTTGAAAAGGGTCTTGGCGCGTTCAAGCACAGTGATGTTGCAGGATTTACTGTGGGGAGAGTTGCTTTATTCAACCCTGTAACTGGGAAATTTAATGTTCTCCACCCTGCGATGTTGGCTTCTATGGCTGTTATGTCAGGTATAAACACTGCCATGAATCCTCAGGTTTTGAGGGAGAGAGGTCTTCCCTTCGTTAAAGATAAAGGTTTGAAGGGTCTGTGGTCGCATATAAAATACGGCCTTAAATCAATATTTGTGTCGGCTTGGAATGGTGTTGTGAATTATGCCCGCAACATTTTCACAGATTTAACGCAGATATTCACGCCTAGAGGTTGGTCAAAGGCAAAAGCTCTTGTAGGAGGCTATGCCCCTTCATCTGAGAATGATGTTTTATCGCCTGAAGATGCAGTCAAGAGGTTGGACATGGCCCAGCAGCATCTTAAAAACGGCGACATACTCACTGCCAGACGAATAGCTGTGCAAACATTAAAGTACAAGGATTTGCCTGTAACTGTAAAGGAAGGACTGGAGGCAGTAAAAGAGCAGGCGCAGACTATCATCGATTCAAAAGGAGGAACCCTTCCATATGCATTGTCGAATTCCATACCTATCGTAAGTGGCGTGGTCAATTTAGCAGATGCTGCATTAAATATAGTCTCCGACACCATAAATTTGACGAGCGCTGCGATATCCTATCCTCTTGAAGGGCTTGGCTTGATTAGCCATAAGACAGCTCATAAAATGAGAACATTCAGCCCATATAAACTGCTAAAAAAGGCATATATTGTCAATAATCTCCAGAAGGCTGTAAATAAGAGGATTAAGGAGAAAGGTATTGATTTAGAGAAGAAACTTGATAGATACAATGCTTTATTGAATAAAGTGAAGAAAAGTCGAGCGAAGGATTTAACTGCTTTGACGGACAAAGAGAAGAAAGAATTTATCTATTTAACCCTTTATCTAAGCTCTGCTTTACATGTGTATCAAGACAAAAATATAAGTATTTCAAGGCACAACCTTATATTCAAAAAATACGATGTTGCGACTGCTTTGCAGGCTCTCTCAGAAGGAGCTCTTGCGTTGAATGATTGGCTCTCATCAAAACAGGGGAAGCAGGCAATGTACGATTTCATAACAGACCCTTCGAAGAGATGGGATAATCTGGCCGGCGATGCTCTTGTAGCATTAAACAGCGTTCAAAAAGCCTTCTCGATAATAAGCCAAAACAACCCTTCATTAATAAGGAGTCTTGTGCAGGAGGGCTTAATATCAGGTTCATTCAATAGGATGATAATATCTTATGCAAACGCCGACATGTTTGTTCGCCTCATGAGAAAAGGAGAAAACATTCCATGGAGCGAATTTCAAGGAATTTATCGTTTTCTATCTGAAAATGTTTCTAGGTCAAAGCTTCTGTTAGATAGGGCAATATATGTTATCAATAATCCATCTAAACTATCGGCTAATAATATAGCGCAGGTTATCTCAGGGATTCAGCTCCTTTATGATGTTTTATTGCAAGGCAATCCTGAACTTCTTGGCTTAACCGGCGATGAAAAAAAGAAATATGCTACTTTGCTTTCTGAATTGACTTCGTTCATCTTATATTTTAACAGCCTTAAATCAACACGCCAACCAATAAATATAAAAGATATACAGAAACAGCTGGAGAAACTAAAAAAATATTCTCCACAGTTTAATCATCTCCTTGCCAGCCAGAGTTTTGAGGATGTGGTTGCTAAATCCTTTTATTTCAAAGCATTTCCTTTCTTGAAAAAGATAGATTCTGTTAAGGAAACTGGCAAAGTTGTGGATGTGCGCTCTAAGGTTGTTGAAGATATACATACGCGCATCCACGAAGCCGTGTCTAATTATTGGGCAATAGGCACAAAGCCCGGAGAGCATTTCGGTGCTTGGCTCACCACAACCTTTCACACAGTCGTTGATAAAATTCCAATATTGGGTCCATTATTTAATGGACATCTTCCAATTATTGACGGCGTTCTTGGGATAAAGGGAGGCAGAATGGGCTTATGGGATATTGTTGATTTCTATTCGGGCACTGAGACAGCCAATGAAAAAGGCATATACGCAACGCCAGAAAGGCCACCACAAATCTTCACAGCTAAGATGTATGTTAACGATGCTTATGAGTGGATAAACAACGCGGGCAGAACTTACCACCATGCTATGGACAACTTGGAGGAGTATAAGAAGGATTTGGCAGAACAGAAGAAGGTTTTAAATGCTCGTAGGCAGGAGTTGGTGAATGTTTTCAATGATGACTTTTTAGACTATGCTGAAGATACTTTATTGAGGAGTGAGAAAGATCCTGCAAAGAGGCGAAGCATTAAAGCAGCCTTTGATGAGTTTAGGAAGTTTAAGGCTGATGGTGGCAACCCACCACAGGGATACTTTGCCCTTATAGAGGTATTAGTTTATCTTTATGAGGAAAAATACAAGGATAAGCCTGATGCTCTAGTGCGCCTTCAAACAGCATTAAACAATGTCGTTGAAACACGAAACGAAATCCGCGAAACTTATGCCGATGCTGCTGAAGATGCGTATGTTCCCTTAATGGTTATGGGCCAACACATTACAAGGCTTTATCCTTTCTACAAAGAGGGCTTAATTCCTCCAAAGCTGAGAGAGAAATATGATCTTCTCTTTAAAGAATATATCTCCATCTACTCTAAAACGCTGCCTGAAGATATTGCTAAGAGGGTTAATGATGATAATATTCCCTTAATTGATAGGGTTCTCTTCCTCATCCAATATCAACGCGATACTTTAAGCCTTGGCATGGAGGATGCGCTTTCTAATGGTATTGACAATGAAATGACGAGAGAGGATAGAGCATTTACTAAGAATGTTGAATTCTTAGTCAAAAACTGTAAGGGCTGCAGCGATGATGAAAAGGATGCTGTTGGAGATGTTATAGCTAGAGCTGATGATTTGGTTGATGAGACAGGCTTTAACATGCAGGATTCGAATGGC
>JALWQW010000016.1 GCA_026982895.1 Microcaldota archaeon
CTAACCAACCTGCCAAAAGGCAAATACACAATAGAGGTCCAATCCACCAATAAAATAAACGGCCTCTCCTTAGAGGTTGCCAGCAAGAACCAATTCCCGCTTCCAATAAACGCTTACACCATAGGCGGCGCATTATTGGCATCGTTAATAATCGTAGGTAGTATTTACATTCTTATAAAGAGGATTAGAAAGCCGAAGGGAGAATAAAAAAGAAAAAAATTATCGCCTCATAAAGACGAAATAGGCAATGGCTCCTAAAACAGCAACCCCTACAATAATAGGTGTGTAAGGTGGATAAAGCTGCTTAGTCGCCTTTATCTCGAGAGGCATATCCATAGCTCCATCTGCGAATAAGCTCTTGATTCCTATTGTTACATCCTGCTTATCTTGTTTATACAACACGTTCATCCCACCATAACTTACATCAGCCACTTTATATCCTTCTGGAAGCTTCACAGTGTATCTCATGCTTATATCGCTGCCATATTGTTTTAGATAAGATGATAATGAGCTTATCTGTTCTACACTCACATCCAAAACTGTTCCATTTTCAAAGTCTATTAATTTATCAATCCTATTTAGCTCGAACCCCTTTTTGTTATTTCCTAGATAACTACTAAAACTGCTTCCACTAGATGATGTACTTAACTGACCTATAATATCGTCGAGCTTATCGTTTACCTCAAGTTCCTTTATGTAGTATTTATATGTTGAATTTATTTTTGCCTTTCCTATTAGATAAATTGTGTCTTTATCTCTTGGACATGCTATTTCGCCATTCGTTATCGGGATAAGAGATATTTCAACATCTTCTTCTAGAGCATCTGCTGCTTCGGCACTGCTATTCCACCAGCCCCAACTTTCGCCGTCCTCTTCTTTATAACTAAGTGATTTTTCGTAAGAGTAGAACATATCATTTGTACAACCATAAAGAACATATGTTCTTCCTGATGGCGCTACAGGACTGCATTTAATTTGCCCATCATTTACTTTAATGTTTGTGCATGGTTTATCCTCGTTAAAATAGCCACTTCTAATTTTGATGAAGTGTTCTTCTCCATACTTCTTTATAGCAAGTTCTCTTTCTTTCTTTAGTAGCTCTTCATTTGAAATCTTTGGAAGAGGTGATGGCACATATCTAATTTCTATATCCAATGTTTCTTCACCACTTATCCAGTCCGTATTTTTTTCGAATGTGTAACCTTTATCCGTATCAAATTCAAGCGTCATATATCCATCTTTTGGTTCGCATTTAACATTTGAAGGTGCATAACCGCACATGGCCTCGTAAGTTATTTTATTTATAATATCTGTCACAAGCTTATTTTCCTCATTTTCAGTATCATCTCTAGCACTATAATACGATTGGATAGCTTCGAGATTTATTCCCATACCGACATCAGCGCTTACATGGCTCTTTCCATCCTCTGAAAAGCTCTGTTGCACATTATCTTTGAACTGCAGACAGCCACTAACCACTAATACTCCTAAGAGGAGCAATACCAAAAATAACCGTTTCATAGCCTTATAATGCACCAAAAAACTTAATAACCTTCCAAAATCTTATAAAAATCTTTCTCTCATAATTATACATGGCAACTTCCATCACTATTGGACAGTCTAAAAAAGGCAGTCGAAAGGCTAAGAAGGGTTTTGTCGCATATTTTTTTACATTTGTCGATATTACGAACCTAGAAAGCATCCTCCGTTTTGTTGAAAGGGTGAAGAATGAATTCGCTCTTCACAAAGAATCAAAAGACAGCAAAGCGCTACAAAAGGACATAAAGGACTTTTTAGATATCTCTGAGAAGATACTCCTATTATCCGATGAGCCCGTCGTCATATTAAAGACCCTACAACTTTTAGAATTCCTAAGAAAAAACAACATTTCTTCAAACAAACTAGCAAAGGATGTAAATATGTTATGTGATAAATTTACAAATAAATTAAACAATCTTCTAATCAAGCAATAGGTGTTCATGTGTTTAAACATGTGCTCAAAGAAGGCAGTGCTTCATTCGAGCCTTGCGAGGGCATATTTTACAACCCCTACATGCGTCTAAGCAGGTCATTGAGTGTATCCATACTCCGAGCTTACAAACATCTAGTCAATAAAGATGAGCCTCTAACTCTATTAGATGCCTTTACAGCAACGGGCATAAGAGGCTTGCGTTATGCCGTAGAGGCTGACTACCAAGTCGATTTTTTGGATTTCAGCGCAAAGGCTGTGGAATGTGCTAGCAAAAATTTGTCCCTAAATTCTATAAAAGGCCAAGTCTTTGATGATGATTTTGTAGCTTTTTCAACCAATGAGGGTTTCAAGAGCAAATACGATGCTGTTGAATTAGACCCTTTTGGAAGCCCTGTTCCATTCCTTTGGCCAGCTCTATACATGCTCAGCTCAAAAAAACGAGCCATTCTTTCTTTTACAGCCACGGATGGCCCAGTTCTCTGCGGTGTTCAAGGCGACGCTGCTAAGAAGTATTATCAATCACATATACCTCACAACAGCTTTTGCCATGAGACGGGTTTAAGGGTTTTAATGAAAAAAGCCGCGCTGACAGCAGCAGAATTTAACTTCGCCTTTAAACCCCTTGCATCCTTTTATTATAGGCATCAGTGGAAGGTCATTGCTGAGCTTGAAAAGAGCCATGAGGGTGTTATGGAAACTCTTACTCACATCTCGACTGCAGAAGACCCCTTCACAAAAAAGCACTATGGCCCTATATGGACAGGCCCTCTATTCGATGAAGAGATCTTGGCTAAAGCAAGCAGCGACGATAAACAAGCTGAGAAATACCTCAATTTGTTCAGGGAAGAATACTCATTAACATCCTCAATTCCTTATCATTACTCGCTTCCTGCAATCATCCATGGTTTCTCAATAAAAGGTAATATGCCTTCTTTATCATCTATTCTAAAAACAATAAAAGAGAAGGGTTATAGAGGAACTAAGACTCATTTCTCGCCGCAGGCATTAAGAACTAATATGCCTATATCAGATTTCGTTGAACTTTTAAGAGAACTTAGTATCGATAATGGCAGCTAATTACATAAAAAACACAATGCTGCCTTTCTTTCAGTGGCCAAATTAGACAACAATAGCTGTTGCGAATTTTCTGCCAACGGTTTGAACTTCGATGTTGACTTCCTTGCCAACCTCGAGCCCTTCGCCCTTGACAAAAATGACATAGCCGTCAATCTTGGCTACGCCGTCGCCTCTTTGGCCCATGCTCTCAATCTTTACAGAGAGCTTCTGCCCTTTATCTACGGGCTTTTTAAAGAAAGGCCTTCTGCCTTCATTGTTTACTTCATCTGTCATAACAACACCTTACTAAAACTGTGCTTTTATTGAAGCATAGGAAAGCTTATAAAGCGACCTCTTTACGGTTATTTTTTCGGCTGCTGGACCACTGCTTTTTCTGCGCTTTTCTTTTTCTTCTTCTTTTTGACGCCGCACATTACATCGAATAAAGGCTCCATAATCGGCGTCGGCCAAAGCATCATAACGACCAAGGCAAAGTATTTTATAACTCCGCTTTGTACCTTATAGAGGAATCCGTTTCTTCTTTTTATCTCCTTAAGCAGCGGCGAAAATTGCTCTCTTTCCTCTGGCCCTATCTTACTTTCAACATACTTAACATGCTTTTTGCCGTCAATCCATGTTACTTCCTCTTGCTTACCTATCTGCTTGTTTGCCTGCCCATACCATGGTGGCAATGAACTCTTCTTATGCCATATTGCCTTTATGTAATCGCCTGTGTTTATAGGTCTTTTATGCCCTTTAAGTTGAGCTTCTCTCCACGGGTATGTCGCAGCATCGTCACATATTGCCTTTAAATCTGCTGCTGAATAGCCTGTTGTAGCCAATGCGAGGCGTGTCCATGCTATGAATCTTGATATATACCTCTTTTTTGAGTGAATCTTGAAAATCTCACGACGAGAACAGAAATCCGGCTCAGGTATATAAATGGATTTTGTGAAACGACCACTACGCCTCAATGCAGGATCGACATCCCACGGCGCGTTTGTAGCAGCCAAAACAAGAACATTTTGGTTGTTGGCTTCAACGCCGTCCATTTCATAGAGAAGCTGGTTGACTGCCATGCGCATAGCCTGGCTTTGCTGTCCTTCACCTCTCCTTCCACCTATGGCATCGACTTCGTCGAAGAATATAATCGCCGGCGAATTCTTCCTAGCTAATTCGAAAACCTTATGTATATTCTTTTCAGTATTACCAACATACATGTCGAGCAAATCACTCAATTTGGCATTTATAAACGCACAGCCGATTTCGCCAGCAGCGGCTTTAACAATGTAAGTCTTACCACAACCTGGCGGCCCATATAATAAGACGCCACCACCACCGAATTTACCATACTCTCTAGCTAAATCGGGGTTTTGAAGAGGATAAATAATCGATTCTCTGATAACCTCTTTAACCTTTGTCATTCCCGCCACATCATCGAAGGTCGATGTCGGCCTCTCAACCATTTTAATGTCACTCTTTCCTTCCTTGCCATCTCCACCTTCTCCGCCGCTTTGCTCCTTCTTTGCCTTTGCAGCATCTAGGTGGGCTTTCGCTTCAATTAAATCAGGTTTCAACTCCAGTGCTTTTTGATAATCCTCAATGGCGCCGTCTAAATCATCGTTGTATTCTTTTGCCAAACCTCTTAAATGGTAGGCTTCTGCAAAATCGGGCTTCAACTCTATGACCTTTGAGAAATCTTCGACAGCTTTGTCGTACTGTTCGAGAGATGCATAACATAAACCCCTATTGTAGTACGCCTTCATGTAATTGGGATTGAGCATGACAGCCTTATCGTAATCTTTAATGGCCTTTACGAAGTCTCCTTTTCTATAATATACATCCCCTCTGTTATTGTATATTATCGGGTTTTTAGGGTCTAATTCCAAGGTTTTTGTGTAGTCTGCTATTGCCTTATCGTATTCCTTTAATTTGTAGTATGCGAGGGCTCTTCCAAAATATGCTTCTGAGAAGAGCGGATTGAGGAGCACAGCCATATTGTAATTCTCTATGCTCTTTTCATAATCTCTGTTATCGAAATATTCTTCTGCCAACTCATAATATCGCTTAGCATCGGCGAGATTCCCACCGCCGGTTTTTTTTGGGCCTAAAATGCCGGGCATCTCTCTCCCTTATAAAGGAAAGGTTTTTAATACTCCTCTCTAACTGTTGAGGCAGATAGCACCGCATTTGCTCTTTTTGTCAGCCCATAGCTTCCAATCACCATTATCGCCGACTACAGAACAGTTACCAATCACTACATTCAAGCTGCACATCGTATGCTTCCCGACATTATTTTCGACTTCATCGCTGCCATTTAAGTTGTCAATACTGTAATTGACCCACTTCCAATCTCGTATGCAGCTGTTATTTACACATATTTCGTCAGCATCGACTTTGCCTACATTCGTAATATTTTCTCCACCAGCGTCGTTTCCACTGCTAAGCACTCCACCTAGTCCTTCGCCAGTGGCTCTCCAGCTGCTTATACATCCGTCGTTTAAACAGAGCTCTTTTCCAATCACATGTTCAGCTTCGATGCTATCTCCACTCACATTCTTTGCTCTTATGCTCTCTGCTTCCAATTTATTTACACCGAGTATGTTTTGTCCACTTGCGTTGTTATTCTCCACAAGGATTTGCCCCAAGCTCGTGCTTTCTGTATTCATCTTCTCACAGACGACACTGCCATTCCATGTAACGCTTCGTATGGCTTCTCCCTCTTTACACTCTCCTGCAATCCTTAACTGTATCTCGCCGCTCTTCACATCCGCTCTGCCTATGCTATGATTCTTTATCTCTTCGCTGCCGACACTCTCCTTCTTTATCTTCAAACTGTTAAAATAGCCTTCAACATCGCCGTTAAAGCTTGTATTCAGTGTTAAGAATCTACTTCTCTTCGCCTTTACAAAATCCGCATAAACTTTTTTGGCATGCACATCGTTGAAGTAAATGCTCCCATTCTTTATCTCAGCCTGTTTTTTCAATGCGTCTACATACTGGTCTCCAAGACATCCTGCCATCAGTAAAATTCCAACGGCAAGAAAAATAATCGCAACTTTCATAGCCTGCTTTTGAGCTTAAAGGTTAAAAAATCATAGGTAGAACGCGTACGCTCCATAACCCACAACATTATTCTTGTCGTACCATACATCTCCTGAATTCATGTATTGCAATAGTTTGGCTTTCCATCTAAGCCTCTTCGCTAAAAGCATGACACTCAATATGCCTATCTTTCCGCACGCCTCAACCCTCTCCCATACACAGCGCACATCCAATTTTGGTATGCATTCATTGGCGTTGCCATCTATTCGCTTTGCTATGTCGTAAGGGTAGTAATGGCTTAAATCAGAGCTCGCTATAATTAATTTGTTCTCCATCTCTCCCTCAATAACCTCCGCCAGCTCTTCTGGTTCCGCATCGCCGACTACTATAGGGTAAAGGGTCCTTCCCTTTAAGCCGTCTAAAGTGTGCTGTAAGAAGGGTATCTGCACCTCTATGCTATGCTCTTTGCTATGCGATATTTCGTATTGAAAAATATTATCTAACCTTCCTACCTTTACCTTTCCCAACGGCGTTTCCCACTCATCGCTTTCAGGCGCTGCAAAACCGTCCAATGCCACATAATGAGAAGGCCCCAAAATAACAATATCTTTGAAATCCTTGGCGTGCTTTTTCACCACATTGTAAGCGGTTGCTGCTACTATGCCCGAGAATTGGTAACCTGCATGAGGCGCGACAATGGCCTTCAATTCTCCATCTATATCTTCATTCAGGGCTTTGGAAAAAAGCTCTTCCAACATGCCTTCAAGCTGCTCTTTATTCCCTGGATAAAAAGCCCCTGCAACAGCTGGTTTCCTAAGCATATTCTTAATTGGAATAATGCCTTTAAATGCCTTTTCATTTGGTGACTCTACATTTCGCTCTTTGTGGAATGAGCAGTCCTCTCTGCCACACTATTAACTTTATAAACCCTTCTCCGCCTTTAAAGGAGCAGCGGCAGTAGTCTAGCGGTAGGACATGGGCCTTCCAAGCCTATGACCCGGGTTCGAATCCCGGCTGCCGCATATCGTGATATTATGCTCGACAAAGAATTTTTCGAAGTTATTAAGATGCTCGACTGTGAAAAGGGCTTTGGTCATGCCGTGAAAAAGGGCTGCCTTCGCATCTTCTCCAAAGGCTTAATGACATACTCTATGATGGCTAAGGGCCTAAAGGATAGACGAGAAGAATCAAGAGGCCTTTGCGTGTATAACGGCAAGTTTACGAGGGCTTTTACCCATCTAGCCTCGAAGCTCAATTGTAAAAATCTTCCGACACTTGAACTGGATAGAGGGGCTTTGGAGGATTTTTTTGCCAAAGGCTCTATACCAAAACAAAATATTGGAAATGGCGTAGCCCCTTTAACTTTGGATGGCCGTGCCTATGTTTTTATAACCTTCCATTCTCACATCTACGCTTTGGCAGAGTTGAGCAATGGTATGATTAAGCTCGTAGAACATTGAGGTAGATAAAATGGACGAGAAAAAGGTGAATGAATGGCACTTCAAAGAGAGTCTTTCTGAAGACAATATCCCCAAACTCTTTTGGAGAGCTATACTTTCATTAAAGGAGAACGGCGAGCTTAATATACCACCTGCTTTGAAGGAACACATATCTTTAACGCCACATATTCTCATATCTGCGGTTGAAAAAGGAACCTACCCCTCGCTTTTGGAAGTGTCAAAGACATCAGTAATTTATTATGGCCTATTATTCTATTGGAAAGTTGATTGTGTTTCGTGTTTTGCTGAGGTGCTCAAATCCCTCTCATCAGAACCAGGCCTTGTAGCTGCTCTTCGCATGCTTATAAATAAAGAAGGTTCTATACCATTTTTAAAATCCGTATTGGCAAAGGCGCCTCTCGAGTTTTTACAGGCGGCTGTGCTTCTGCCTATCGATGATTTGCGTCCATTCATAGATGAAATTTATAGAATAGCGAAGGAAGAGATAGGTGATAAACAGTATAAGGCGTTAAGCCTATTGGCGGATTTTATAGACGACGAGAAAGTAAAGCAGTTGTTTATGATGTTCTCAGATGATTGGGACCCGAAGGTTAGGCGCATATCCATTCGTGCTTTGAAGGCAGTCTCTTCTGACCCGCAAGTTGTATCATTGGCTAAGAGGCTTGTAAGAGATGAAGAGGATGCAATCAACAAGGCAATCCTCAAGCAGATAATCGATAAGGCCGAGAGTGAAGGAAGGAGTGAGTTATAAGGTGAGGCTATGGCAGATATCAACCGCGAAGTCGTCCGCGTGAATAGGGAGCGCGTTGCGCTCATAAGGAGAAAATACAAAAAGGATTTAGAAGATAAACTGGGCGTTAAACTTTTCCTGCATGATGAAACGGTAACTATTGAAGGTGATTCAGAACATGTGTTTTTTGCCCTTCCAGTAATAAAGGCAATAGCCCGAGGTTTTGGCATGGAAAAGGCCCTTCGCCTTAAAGAAGCAGAGAATGATTTATTTGTAATCAATCTTCGTGATTTTTGCAATACAGAAAACTGTGTATCTCGCTTAAAGGCGCGTGTTATAGGCACAGAGGGGAAAATAAAAACAGCCATAGAAAATGCCACTGATTCGCATATAAGCGTATATGGCCATACTATTTCAATAATTGCGCCTTTATACAGCATGGGGAAGGCAAAAGAAGCTGTTCATATGCTTCTCCACGGTGCTAAACACAGCTCTCTTCTCAACTTCCTCAGTAGAGCTAAGGAAGAGCTATTTTTAACAAAGCTCAAAGGGGATAGTTTTTAAACCTTACATTCTAAAAGGCAACCATGGTTCGAAAGCTAATAGTCCCCCTTTTATTGTTATTAACGATTATGCTATTTCCGGGCTGTATTTATAAAGCCCAGCAGGACCTATCCAGCAAGCTTAAATTGAGCTTCATGACGCCTATTGATGTAGACAGTAATGGTGTCATCGATATATACGAGATGGGCTTTTCACCCACGACATTCCAAGCGGGCGAGACAGAAGTTACAGTATCTAGGACGCTTTACATCTATCCCATAGACGGCGTTGCAGAAGGTAGGAAGGACAGCGTCGATAACATGACAGTCTTATTCTTAAAAAGCTCTATAGACAGACTTTCCAGCAAAATTTCTGCTGCTGATGCCGACTGTAAAAGCAAGGTTAATTTCGACATATGTAAGGATGAAAAGACATGTGCAACTGCGTGCATATCCTCGACAGATTGCAGTGAAAGCAGTGGTATAAGTGGGCTGCTTTGGGATTACAAACAAATTATGGACCGCAGAGATGAAGATATTAGGGCACTTACTCTCCTAGTTAGCGCTTTAAGGGATGGCGATAGCTTGGCAGATGTTTCCTCTCGCCTGACTAAATTAAAGTTGGAATTGGATGAGATGGCGAATCACCCTCTTATAAGGGAGCTCCACTTTTGTTCGTTCTCTGTTGATACCTCTCAATGGGACCCATATATAGGTGTCTTTTATCCGTCTAAAAATAAGGGCCTTGTTTTGACAGAAGTGCTGGCAAACAATATTAATGGCGCAGGCCTGGAATTAAATTTACAAGAGACAATAGATAGCAGTATAGACGGCAATGTCGATACCTATTACTTATTCACTGATTTGAGGAAAGTTTCATCGAGGCCCGTTGTCTTGCAGTATCCAACCCTCCGCATGTACGAAGATGGCAAAGCAGTCTTTGTTTATGAAGCTGTTGGGCCGTTGAAAAGAGAGGATACCTATTATGAAGGTTGGAATCAATTGACAGTAGACCTCCGCATAGTCACTATAAATTTAGGTTGGTTGAATAAGATTATGGATAGTTTTGATAAAGTTCTTTACACTCGCCTGTTGAATAGAACCGGCGACCCCAAGTTGGCTTTGGGCATCTCCCTTGCATTGCTTTGGTTCCTTATAGTTCTCTTCTATGAAGTTTCTATATATGCAACGCGCTTCTTCATTATTCTCCGCATGAACAAGCCCATAAAATATGCTTATATGCATGCCTTTGGCTATGCTAGCCCGAGTTGGAAGTGGGATTTGATTATAGGTATTCTTCTTGCAATAATAGGTTATGCTGTCGATGTAACGCTTTCAACAAATGTCCCTCTCACCAATCTCAATGTCGATAGCTTAATAAATTTCATGTCAAAGGATATACTCGGCGCTGTAAGCATTATTATTTTGTTTGCATCGGGCTTTTTCATATCGTCTGTTTTAGTGGATAGGTTTAAGCGATTGTTGGCAGGCTCTGAATACGATGAATTAGAAACTATGGCAACGCCTGAGAAGAATGAAGCGCTTTGGAAGGAGCTTAAGCATCTCATCGAAAGTGGCAAAGAAGAGCTAAAGAAAGCCGCTGAAAAAGAGATGGATGTCGGCAGAGAACTCTCAAAGTTATTGGCAATTCCTATGGAGGATTTGAGAGAACAGATATACAATTCTCCCAATCAGCAGGAAGTCATGGAAGACTTGAAGAAATACAGGGAGCGTGTTGAAGAAATATTATCTGCTGTTAGGAATAAAGTTCAACTAGCGGAGAAGAACCGCGATGAATGGATTAAATATATAGATGGCAAGCTCACTAAATCATCGCAAGTGCCCCTCGATGCATTGGTTTCTATACCTATTGAATGGCGGCTTTGGGCGGCTAAAGAATATATCAACACATATCCTGAAAAGTTTGTTGAGCTCAACGGCGTAATGCTCGTTAAACGAACACCAACTGATGAAGAGAAGGTTGATGCATTCATAAATCATTTGAAGAAAGCCCTTCCAGAGAGTATTGGTGGCATAGCTGTTTTCAAGGGCGAACATCTCATATCTTCGAAGCTACCATCCAAAAAGACAACAATAATAGCCAATCTTTTAGCCATACTCAACGAGAGGAGAAGCACTGTCGGTGCATCAAAGCTTTTGCTCATGTTTGACAAGCGCATACTTTATGCTGAGAAAATGGGCAGCAAAGATGTGTTTATACTTACAAAGAAGGAGGACTTTGAGAAATTAACCTCCAATATAGAGCGTCTTAAAAAGATGCTTATCTGATAGGTGATTCAATTGGCAGATTATACTGCAAAAGACATTCGTGTATTGAAAGGATTGGAAGGTGTTAGGCAGAGGCCCGCCATGTACATAGGCGACACAGGAAAGAGGGGTTTCCATCATTTGCTTTGGGAAATAGTAGACAACGCCGTCGATGAGAGTTTGGCAGGCTACTGCACCTCCATAAGGGTTAAGCTTAGAAAAGATGGGGCTGTTGAAGTCGAAGACAATGGAAGAGGTATTCCAGTTGATATACATCCAGAGGAAGGCAAAAGCGCCTTGGAAATTGTTGTAACTACATTACATGCTGGCGGCAAGTTCGAGAAAAATGCCTATAAAGTTTCTGGCGGCCTTCATGGCGTCGGCGTTAGTGTCGTGAATGCTCTGAGCGAATTCATGACTGCTAGAGTAAAACGCAATGGCAAGATTTATGAGCAGTCTTACAGCAGAGGTTTGCCCACAACAGGGCTGGAGGAGAAAGGCGAAGCCTCTGAAACAGGCACACTCATAATTTTCAAACCCGACCCTCAGATATTCGGCGAGCAGAATTGGGACGAGGACTTAATTGAGACGCGCCTCCGTGAGCTGGCCTATCTCAACCCTCATTTGGAGATTGTCTTCGAGAGCGAGATTTCTGGCAAAACCGTTACATTCAAGTTCGATGAAGGTATTGCCGAGTTCGTGCGCTACTTGAATGAGGGCAAAAAGCCCATACATGAAAGTGTAATTATGGGCAAAAAGTATGGTGAAGAAGGCTTGTACGGAGGTGAATTCGCTATTCAGTACAATGAAACCTTTTATCCTACGATATATGCCTTCACAAATACTATCCGCAACGACGAAGGCGGAACGCATGTTGCTGGTTTTAAGGCAGGCTTAACTCGAGCCCTTAATGACTTCATAAAGAGGGAAAAGCTCCTTAAAGAGGGCTCCATAAGCGGTGAAGATGCCTTGGAAGGTCTCACAGCAGTCATAAGCGTCAAGGTGGCGGAGCCTCAATTTGAAGGTCAGACGAAGACGAAGCTTGGAAACAGCGAGGTAAAGAGTTTAATGGAAAAAGCTGTCTATGAATCCTTGAAGGAATGGTTTGAGAAGAACCGCGATGAGGGCAAAATCATAGCGCGCAAGGTAATTTCTGCAATGGAGGCAAGGATGGCTGCCAAGAAGGCTAAGGAGACCATTAGGCGAAAATCTGTCTTTGAAACGAGCCTTCTACCCGGTAAGTTAGCCGATTGCAGCGAGCGTGACCCTAGGAAAGCCGAGCTCTTCATAGTCGAGGGTGAATCTGCTGGTGGTTCTGCTAAGCAAGGCAGGGACAGAAATTTTCAAGCTATCCTGCCGCTCAAAGGAAAGATTATAAATGTCGAGAAGGCGCCGCCTATTAAAGTCCTTAGGAATGATGAGATAAAGGCTCTCATAATGGCGATAGGCACAGGCATATCGAGCGAGTTCAATATGGATAAGCTTAGATATCATAAAATAGTTATAATGACAGATGCCGATGTCGATGGCAATCATATAAGGACACTCCTTTTAACCTTCTTCTTCCGCTACATGCGCCCTCTTATCGAGAAGGGCTACATATATATAGCGCAGCCTCCGCTCTATAAAATTACGAAGGGTAAGGCGGTGCGCTATGCATACACCGACGAAGATAAGGAAAGGATAGTGGCTGAGCTCGGCTCAAATGCAAATGTGCAGCGTTACAAAGGTCTTGGTGAAATGAATCCTGAACAGCTTTGGGAGACTACGATGGAGCCTCAGAAGAGGTTGTTGAAGCGCGTTTCCATCGAAGATGCCGAGAGTGCCGACAGGCTTTTCTCCATACTCATGGGTGAGGATGTCGAGAAGCGCAAGGTATTCATAGAAGAGCATGCCGCAGAAGTGGCTGAACTTGATGTATGAGGTGAGTAAATGGCTGAAGAACAACCAAACGATAAACCTGATGAAATCCCTGCCGATGAATCAAATGAAAAGCAGGTTAACGATAAATCTATCGAGCCTGAACAATTGAATGATGCCAATTCTGTTGGTGAGAATTCAGGTGTAAATCTCGACGATAGCAAACTCACAATCATAAACATCGAAGAGGAAATGAAATACAGCTATTTAAGCTACGCTATGAGCGTCATAGTGGCTAGAGCTCTGCCGGATGTGAGGGATGGCCTCAAACCCGTCCATAGGAGAATACTCTATTCGATGTATGAGCTTGGCAACACCCATGATAAACCCTATAAGAAGAGTGCCAGAATCGTCGGTGAAGTTTTGGGTAAGTATCATCCTCACGGTGATGCAGCCATATACGACACGCTCGTCAGAATGGCGCAGCCATTTTCCCTTCGTTATCTTCTTGTAGATGGGCAAGGTAATTTTGGTAGCATCGATGGAGACCCTCCGGCGGCGATGCGTTATACAGAAGCTAGAATGTCCAAAATAAGCGAAGAGATGGTTAAGGAGCTTGGCGAAGACACAGTTGATTTCACGCCGAATTTCGACAACACGCTTAAAGAACCTGCCATATTGCCAGCCCGCATTCCACAGCTTCTCATAAACGGCTCGTCCGGAATCGCCGTTGCTATGGTGAGCAGCATTCCACCCCATAATCTTCGGGAAGTTGTCGATGCCATCCTAGCTATAATTGATGGCAAAGAGGAAGAGGAAGTTCTGGCGCACATAAAGGGCCCGGACTTTCCCACAGGAGGAATTGTCGTCGGCAGCGGCTTGAAGAAGGCGTATTCCACAGGAAGGGGAAGAGTTACTGTAATGGCAAAGGCAACTATTGAGGGGCAGAAGATAATCATAACTGAAATTCCATATATGGTTAGCAAAAAGCGCATAATAGATGACATCGTTAAAGTTGTTAAAATGAACACAGTCCAAGGCATAACCGATGTGCATGATAGGAGCGACAAGCGCGGCCTTTCATTGGAGATTGTTGTAAAGAAGGGATATAACCCTGACAACATATTGCACAAACTTTATGACCACACAGCATTGAAGACGACTTTTAGCATAATATCAATAGCGTTAGTCGATGGCAAGCCAAAAATGTTGCCTCTCTATAGCTTGTTGAATGAATTCTTAAGGTTTAGGGAGGAGACTGTTAAGAGAAGGACCCAATACCGTTTAAGGAAGGCTGAGAAGCGCGCTCATATCATTGAAGGTTTGCTCAAAGCCCTATCGAAAATAGATAAGACCGTTGCACTGCTTAAGTCTGCGAAGGATGTTAAAGATGCTAAAGAGCAGTTGAAGACCTTGTTGGAAATAGACGATGAACAGGCACAGGCAATACTCGACATGAAGCTGCAGAAGATTGTATCTCTGGAGAGAGATAAGCTCACATCTGAATTCGAAGCTCTTCAAAAAGATATATCTGCCCTCAGAGAAATCCTGGAAAGCAGGGAGCGTTTATTGGAAGTTATTAAGAATGAGCTTATAGAGATTCGCGATAAATACGGCGACGACCGAAGGACAGAGATTATTGAAGATTATTCCCAGCAGGATGTCGATGAACCTACAATCGTCGTCTATACAGAAGGTGGTTATATAAAGAGGGTCCATCCTTCAGTCGTTAAAGCCCAGAATAGGGGTGGCGTGGGAATCCGCTTAACCTCTACAGACCAAAGGGTTAGGGATATTCTAACTACGAGCACGGCCAAGGAAATTCTTGTATTCACTACAAAGGGCAAAGTTCATAAAGTACCTGTCTATAAATTGCCAATTTTGGATAGGTATGCTAAGGGAATGTACATAGGCAATTTTGTTAAATTGGATGAAGGCGAAGAGCCTGTCACTATTGCCAGATATAGAACAGAAGGTTACATTATAATGGCGACGAAGAAGGGCTTGGTGAAGCGCGTTTCCATGGATGCCTTTGCCCATATACGGGCAGGGGGTATAAGGGCCATATCATTTAAAGGAGACGATAGCTTGGCCGATGTGGCCTACAGCGATGGCAAAGAGGATATCTTCGTAGCTACAAAGAAAGGGAAATCAATCCTATTCCCTCAAGGACAGATACGCGAAACAGGCAGAGCTTCTATGGGCGTCCGCGCCATTAAATTAAGCGGGGATGATATCGTTGTAAATGTTTCATCGATTAGAGGTGGCGGTGCTATACTAACTATAACAAATACTGGCTATGGCCGCTTCACAAGAGTTGAGGATTATAGGGTGCAGAATAGAGGTGGGAGCGGCATAATAAACATTCGCCTTAAACAAGGAGAGCATGTCGTGTTTAGCAGGTATGTTTTAGATAATTCTGAGTTTTTGCTGACATCTGTAAAGGGTATGGTTATAAAAATAATAGCCTCCCAAATACCACAGTACGGCAGGAATTCAAGGGGTGTTCGTCTCATGCGCTTGAAAGACGATGAATTGGCGTCGGTTGCGGTGGTGCTATGAATCATGCAAAAGGTATATTTATACGGGCATTTATTTTAGCGATTCTTTTGCTTCCCTTTATGCTAGCTGCTAATTTGTGCAGGCCTAAATTTATAGAATCCTTACATATGCAAGTTGTCGATGCAGATGGCTATGCTATACCCAATGTTTCCATCAGTTTGAGATATCAACGCTCAGCCACAGTCTATGTTTATGAGAATGGCAGGTATGTGCCAGATTACCGCACGACGAATCCTGTATATACTGATTGGCGTGGGCAGGCAAATGTTACTGTTGTGAATACAGAGAGCGATTCCTCCAAGCTCGATTGTAATATACAGGTAACCCTTGAATATTTTGGTAAAAAATACTATCATACTATAAGCCTGAAGGATGTGCCTCCAGATTATTTCACATTCACTCTCTCTGATGTTAGGAGGGTTCATGTTAGAGTCTTAGACGAAGGTAGGGCAGTACCTTCCTTCAAGCTTTATGTATCTGCCAGAGGCACTGACGCATCTTGGTCCGTCAATGGCAATGAGTTTTATGTTGAGCTGCCGGAAGGCTCTATTCAAGGTTATGTATATAATCCCGCAAAGGACTTGAAGATGTTTTTCTCAGAGTATGTAAATAAGGATTATGGCGGACTACTAATTGATTTTAGGCGTGTCCCTCTAACCATAAAGGTTAGCGACGATTTAGGCATGCCTCTGCCTTTTACCGTGATTGTGGATGGAAAGAGTTATTTTGGCGCTAAAAATGGCGTTAATATCTCATTATATGATAAGCCTATAAATGCTACATTACTCGTCAATGGGACTGAAATGGCAATAACATTGAACCCTAAATTGGGCGAGCAATCTTATTATATAGATAGACACAGCCCCTATCTTGTGAATACACGGCTCCGATTGAAAGACAAGGACAAGTATGAATATACACTCTCCTTCATGGCTGTCGATAGAGGTAACTATGCTTCTGGCGTTGCTTCTGCTAAGCTCTATACAAAAGGTGAAGATGGCGAGTGGCACGAATACAGTTTGAGCTACGACGGAAGCGTCTATGTTGCTGAATTTTATGGCGTAAAGAAGGATGTTGATGTCAAGATAGTTCTTAAAGATGAATGGGGTAATGAGCGCATAATACTTGGTAAAGTGGATGTGAGCAACGACGACTCCTCTTCAAGTACAGCCTCTACTTCTCAGTCATCAAATGAGGGAAAGGCTGCTGATAGTGGCTCTAAAAAATCCTCTCCAGGCTTATTGGACCTTATCATTAAGGGTGTTTTGGCTTTAGTGGGCTTGCTCGTTGTGGGAAGCATTATTTATTATATAAAGGTTATGTATCTCGATGAGGGAGAGTGAGTGCGCTGCCCCTCTAAAATCTTATACAAGAGGCTTAAAGCAGCTTATGGCAGCAAAGAAAGGTGGTGGCCCGGCGAAGGGACTTTTGAGGTTGTAGTCGGTGCATTGCTTACGCAGAACACATCCTGGCAGAATGTCGAGAAGGCTATTAATAACTTAAAGCAGGTAAAAGCACTATCGCCGCAAGCTATATTGAATATGCCCTTGGAGAAGCTCCAAGACCTCATAAGGCCAGCGGGTTTTTATAGACAGAAGGCAGAGCGTCTAAAAGCATTGGTGAAGGTTGTTTTAGAAGGCAGCATTGATAGAGGCACATTGCTTGATGTTAAGGGTATTGGGAAGGAAACCGCTGATAGTATATTGCTCTATGGCTATAACAAGCCTTTCTTCGTCGTCGATGCATATACGCGAAGATTATGCTCCCGCCTAATGGAGGTGGATTGTATGAAAATAGAGTATGATGAGCTTGCAGAGGCTTTCACAACATCCCTCCCCAAAGATGCTGCTGTTTATAAAGAGCTCCATGCTTTAATCGTCGAACATGCTAAGCAGAGGTGCTTAAAGAGGCAGCCGAAATGTGAGAGCTGCCCTTTAAAAAATATGTGTCTCTTTTATACCCGTGGACCAAGAACATAAAGAGAAGAATCTTGAGCCTTTTGAGCTTCCGAAAGAAGAGAAGAAAGTTGATTTTTCCACTTATAGCGAAAGGGAATCAAAACCCCCTATTGCTGAAATGAATGAAGAATTATCTTCTATTCAAGATGCACTCGCTTATGTCTATGGCGAATCCACGGACATGTCGCAGCCCTTCGCAGCTGTTAGGGACATGATATTAAACCCTAAAGGGCTAAATCCTCAAAAGCTCGAGGATGAATTGGATAAAATAACGGATGCCTTTGGCATGAGGAAGAAGCTTCTTCGCTTAGCTACAATGTCTATCATGGAGTGGTGCCAAACTTATGGCTGCCCGAGGGAAACCGAGTTGAAGGCAAGGGAGTGGGCAGAGGAGCTTGAACATATAAAGGAAGAGGAGAAAAAAGAAGAAGAGCGTCTATTGAAGCTCGTTAATGAGCCAAAACAGAGCCTCCGTTCGTTTATTGCTGCCATAAAGGATACTGTAAAAAAAGGCGTTAAAGTTGCCCCAAATCTTTATCTAACAACATTCCTATTCTCTGTGAAGCGTGCCAATGAGTATTTGTCCAATGAAAATATAGACGCCTATTTGGGCGAGGTTTCGCTCATACCTTCTGAAAGGCTCATGGGTGTGAATGGCTCGGCCTTGGCTCAGCTCATTAACGATAATAAGATAGAGGCTGCTCAGCATTTGTTAAAGGAGCTTGAAAAAGCCCATCAGCCCTTTCTCCTCAGGATAGAGCCTAAGGGAAAAATCTCATTGGAGGCTCCACTCTTTTCAGTTGAAGCATCCAAGGAAGCTGAGTTGAAAATAGAGAGGGAAAAAGGCAGAATAAAAATAACCTTTTACAAAAAAGCAGACCCCCTTATGAAAGTGGCAAGGGAGGTAGCAAAAGAATTAATCTACGAGATGGGCGGCGAGATTAAAAACGAAGATACATCTTCTCTTGTATTCGATGCCGAGGCAGATGGTGATATAAAAAGGCTGGTTATAAATGCCAAAGAGGAGATAAAGGTTTTGGTCAATGGAAAGCTTGTTATGAGTGGTATCCACACATTTAAAGGTCCATTAAAAGTAGAAATCGTTTCTAAATATGGTCGTGTAACTTACACCATAAAGGAGCCTCTCATTCTTCATTTGGAATTGAGAAAAATTATCAATAAAGTTTTAGATGAGAAGTAACGGTATCGACCTTTTTTTCAAAATCAGGCCCTATTGCTATAGCCGTTAGGCTATTTGGAGCTATTTGCGTTAAGCCTGCATCGTGTATAATTGCCACGACGAGGCCTTGCCTCCTTCCTTCTTCGGCGATTTTAATGAGCTCATCCTCGCTCGCCTTCAAGACAACTTTTTTAGCCCCCTCTCTTAACCATTTATCTCTTATATCGCCGGGGCTCTTAATAAAAGCGTGAAGGGAAGCGTGCGCTACTTGAGCACATGCTTTGCCCTTTCCCATGTTCAGGTCTTTATTTACGACGATAACCTGCTTAAACTCCATTAGTTAGAGGCCTCTCCACTTACAAGCTTGGCATTGACTATGCCGTGTTGGCTCGGCCTGCTTGTTATAACGGCCTTTCCAATCTCTGTCTGTATAATGGCGCCTTTAACCATAATGTTCTGCCTTGTCAATGTTGGCGTATTACTCTCTATAACCTGCAGGATTTTAACCTTTTTTATACCCTCTTTGGTTGCTACATTGGCGTATTTCTCTTCTTTTAGCTTGATTTTTATAGTCTTTCCTCTTCCTCGTGTCTTCTTTATCTTTCTCTCATCTCCGACCTTCGTGTGCGTCGGATAGCCACCGACATGGGCTAATCGTTTGTCCCTGTGCTTAACCTTTTTAGCGCCAGTTCCTCTACTAACCTTTCCCTTGACAACTTCATGATATTGCTTCTTCATGGCCCTATTTTGTAGCCATAACCTTTATAAAATCCTCTGCCACTAATTAAGCCATGACTGAACGCTACAATAAATATGAGAAGGCCAGGCTTGTAGGAGCTAGAGCTTTCCAGATAGCAGTCAACGCTCCTCCTCTTGTCCCAGTAAGCCCTCATAAGGAGCCCATTGATTTGGCGACAGAGGAGTATTACCAGAAAAAAATTCCCCTTGAAGTGGTAAGGAAGCGATGATTTCCTATATTCAGCTTTTTTTAATTATCTCTTTTTTCAATGTTTGGCCTGCATTAGCTCCTCCTACATGGGTTGTTTTAGGCGATTTAACCCTTAAATGGGGCCTCAACCCTTTTATAGCACTGTTTGTCGGCGTTTTAGGCGCTGCAACAGGTAGGGGCATTCTTTATCTGTTTTCTGAATTTTTTTACCCCTTTTTGCCCGATGATAAAAAGGCAAAGGTTAAACATTATAGGGTTGTTTTGTATAAGCAGCGTTTTCGTCTAGCCGAGCTTATTTTTTTGTATTCCTTGGGGCCTTTGCCAAGCAATGTCATATTCATATTGGGAGGCCTCATAAAAGCGCCGTTTCTTCCTATTGCTACGGGTTTTGTTTTGGGCAGGTTGCTGAGCTATGGTATGGGCATATTTTTGTTCAACCAAGGCGTAACCTTTTTGAAAGATGCAGGCTTTAACCTTCTTCCTTATCTCGATTTTATAACTCTTCTCCTTACACTAGCTCTTGTATTCATTGATTGGGAGAAATTATTAGATAACCACCTTAAAAAAATAAAAAAGGAGAAACATTAGGGCAAACTTATCTCTGTGTCTATGTTCCCCATATTGCCGTAGAAGTCTTCTTGGCTGCATACCTTTCCGTCGATTTTGAATACAGAACTGTCGTAGGGCACAACCTCGCAGGATACGCTTCCCTTTTGTCCTTCATCCAACTGTTGGCTTATATCCACATCAAATTCATCCGCGTTTTCGTTTATATATGCTTCAAAATCCTCGCCTTCCAAACTTGAATTGCTGTCCATTTCCAACCAGTCGCAGTTTAATCCTTCGCCGAACGCTTGGCCCTTCAAATATGTTTTTTCATACAGAGTGTTGCCTTCGCTGTATTCAATGCTTACGGTTCTCACGACGGTTTCTTTTCCTGTCATGGCATCTTTGCCTACTATGGAACCGCCTGTGTAGTATTTCCCTGTGCTTGAATCATAGTAACTGTAGACATCATATTTGCCTGTCCCTTCTTCTCCTGTTACATCCAATGTGCAGTGGAGCATCTTGCCCTCTTTGCTTATGTCGTAGATGTTTGGCATATTCGTGCTCCCTTCGTTGGTTCCAGCGCTTCCTTCTCCTGCGTTTCCTGTTGTTTCGCCGCTGCTTGTTTCACTGTTACCATTTGTTCCTTCAAGCTCATTACTACTGCCAGTATCGCTAGCCGTCGGCTTTTGATTGGATACATGGCTTGGCTGCTTTGCTTCTTCAGGCTGTTCTAAACAGCCAGCTCCTATTATGAAGGAGAAAGCGAGCAAAACCACTATTGTGTAGATTATTGCTTTCATAACATCACCAACGCTGATTGATTAGAATGGTTTAAAAACTTTCACTAATGCTTTTCGTTTTGGGAAGCTCTAGAATCTTTCTTCTTAAATATGTCGGCAGCCCTCTCCTTTTTCACAACCTTAACCATAGCCTTCTCGGCCAATTCATTATATTTCTTTTTTATGCTTCTAAATCTATTAGCGTATTTGCTGAATGCCATTCTAGCAGCTGCATAAGCATCTCTAGCATGGACATCACTTATTTTATACCTGTAACTGTCCTTCCTCGCTTTGCTTATATTTTTCGTTGGCACGATGAGTGTAGCTCCAAAACGGGCTGCTATTAAGCTAACCATTGCAGGCGGTTTTTCTACATCTGTCGCTATAATCACCGGCGTGCCGTATCGCTCTAAGAGCTCCACTATACTTTTTTCCCCAAGCTGCTTCCAGCTTTTTGCTATTAAAAGCCTGCCTTCTAAATCCAATATAGCTATGCCTGTATACAAACCAGGGTCCAAACCGACAATGATGAAGGGCTTTTCTATGTTATCCCTCTTCTTTTGGCGCTTTTTGTGGATACACAACTTCATTCGGCATTATCCTTTTTCCAGCATCTACGACTGTTCCGGGCATAATACTGGCGTTTATGCCAATCTTAACCTTCTCTCCTATAATGGCGCCGAACTTCTTCTTTCCAGTGTCTATAAGCTTTCCTTTTCTCATTACCTTCACGGTTTTATCGTCGAAGCGCAAGTTGGCAACTTTTGCTCCTCCGCCGAAGTTAACATCCTTGCCGACGACACTATCGCCTATATATGATAGGTGTTTAGCATAAGTTCTCAGCATGAGATAACTTCTAACGACGCTCGTGCCTGTGCCTATATACGAGCCCGCGCCCACCATACTTTTATTTACATAAGTGAATGGGCCGATATGAGCTCCTCTGCCTATATAAGCAGGCCCTTCTATAACCGCATTATCTATTACAGCATCTTTCTCTACAATTACTTTACCTCTCAATGTGGAGTTTATTACCTCCCCTTCTCTCTTTTCAGGCAGCTGCTCCATCGTTATATTGAAGGCGTCTATTAGATGCCATGGATATGCGATGTCTATCCACTCCTTCATAGTAGCCAAAGCCCTAAATCCTGGCAGCAGGTCTGTGAATTCGTATTCTCCGCGGGGGGAGGGCTTTATCTTCTCCAATTTGGCAAATATGTCTTCGTGCACTGCATATATACCTAGGTTGGCGAAGCCCTCCTTTATATCCTTTGGCTTTTCTTTTGCCGTCATAACCTTTCCACATTTTAGCGACAGGACACCGAAGCGCGAAACATCTTTTAGGTATTTTACGACGACTGTATTCTCGCCCTTCCACATCCTGACGACATCCTTGTATATGCTCCAATCTAGGACATGGTCGCCAGATGCTATTAAGAAGGGCTTATCTATGTACTCTTTAGCCAGCAGCACGGCGTGGCCCGTTCCCTTTGCCTCCTTTTGCTCTATGCTGTGGGCTCCCTGATTTTCTATATAATGCTGCAATGCTTCACTACCTTTGCGAGTTATCACATATATGTCTTTTATGCCCGCAGCTTTTAGGCCGTCTATAATTCTGCCTATTATTGGTTTTCCTGCTATAGGTAGTAGTGGTTTGGGCACCTCTTCAGTTGTTATGGGGTAGAGGCGCGTTCCATTGCCCCCTGCAAGTATCAATCCTATTTTTATGTCATTCTTCATATTCTTCCTCGTTTGCAAATTCTATGGGCAGAGATGCTAAGCGTGCATAGTAGTTGTCTTTGGACAGCGTGCTTAGAAGCTTGTCAAAGCCCAGCCATGCCAAATACCATGAGGGGAACAAGGCGAAGTCATACAAAGGCTCCAGCGCCGATATGTGCATCTCCAGCCAGAGCAAGCCTAAGTAAATGATAAACCCGATTAAAAAATAAGCAATCCCCTGCTCTCGCCTGCTTTTAATCTCTCTTCTTATCCTTTCTGCCTGCTGCCTAAAAAAGCCTTTGAGCCTTTTGGCCACCTTCTTCTCGTCCTTTTTTACTCTCCTATATTTTGGCACTGTGAATATAATTCTTTTTGGGTAGGGCGTCTGCTCTAGTCGTCTCCTAAGCTCATGTATTAAGTCTATCGATATCGCCCTTTCTTTGTATTCGCGTATATCAAAGTCTGAGAATATATCGTCGTAGCTGTCCAACGCTATTAGCAACTCTTCCACGCTTTGGAATGGGGATTAAGCTTTAAAAAAGCTCCTCCTATCAAAGTCGTTATATATAAAAAGCTTTCCATTCAACCACCCTGTGATGACCATCGGATCTTCTGACGGCTTAGCTCTCGTGGCTTTTGCCAAGGATGACGATCTTGAGTGCTGAGGGGGTATAATGAAGAGGGTATTGAATAAAATCATATTTCTGCTTCATACGAAGAAGTTTGAGTATGTGTCTATAATATTTTTGAGGACTCTTGCCCTCTCTTTAATAAGCGTCTTCGTTCCGCTTTATATTTATTCCACCGGCGCGGGTATGGTCGGCGTTGCCTTCTATTTAATGTTTTATGGCTTGGCTTCACTTATAGGGAGTTTGTTTACAGCTCATTACATAAAGCATCATGGCATAACCCATCTAATTGTATTGTCTATTTTCTTCTTCATGGCAGGACTTTATTTCCTGTATTCCAGCGCTTCTTTACTCTTCATTATATTGGCGGCGATATTCCTCCGTGTGTCTGAGATTGTATTCTGGGCGCCTTTGCATGCCCTCTTTCCCTTTATAACGAGGCATAAGGAGAGGACTTTTGGTTTGGAGATGGCCCTCATCCTTTTGACGCCTTTCTTAGGCCCCTTAATCGGTGCTTACATTATAGATGTTGTTAATTATGCTGCCCTCTTCTTTTTAGCATCAGTTGTTTACCTTACCTCTGTTATTCCCCTTCGTGATATTAAGAGAGTGCATAAGGTGGATATACCTCTTAAGCATTATAACCTTTCTTTTAGATATGCTTTAGAGGGTTTTAGGACAGCCGCTTTATCCTATGTTTGGCCACTGTTTTTATTTGTCAATGTCCTTTTTAGAGTCGATGAAGTTGCTTCTGTGAATGCCGTTATTGCCTTGGTTGGCGGAGTAACATCTCTATGGGTTGCTGCTAGATTAAAGGACGGGATGAAAAAATTCGTCGGGAAGCTCGGTGCTTATCTTCATAGCATAAGCATACTTCTTAGAGCATTCCCCTCTTCTTTTGTTGTAACCTCCCTTATATCTGCTGCCGGTGCTGCAGGTTATGCCTTCATCCAGCCGGTGTATATGGGTGTTTATTATAACAGGGTTAAGAAGAGTTTTGAGGAGATTCTCGCTAGAGAAAATTCCATAGGCGTCGGCTTATTCACAGGCGGTTTTATTATAGTGCTGGGTTTATCCCTCGGCGCATCTAACAGCTTGGCGTGGGTTATTGGCTTAGCGTCGCTTACCTCTGCTTACTTCGGCTGGAAGGTCGTTGGAGAGGCTAAGTGAAATTGTATATTGAGCAGTGAAACGTTGCTTTTTTGGCTCTAATTTTTTTCTATATGTGTAAGATTTAGAGAATAAACCCTAAGATTATGTTTAGAAGTTTATAAATATTTCTTTTCACAAACATACATGACACCTGAACCCAAGCCGCCTGAAACCTATAGTAGGAAGATAACATCTCAATCACCACAAAGGAAACTAAAAAGTGCTGAGGAGGAGCTTCTCGAGAGAAGCTTCCCCAAGGATTTACCCGGGAAGCTCAAAAGCACCATCATAAAAAGAATCCTCCAAAATCTCCCAAAGAATCCAATTCAAAGAGAGGCTGCGTTGGATAAGATCTCCAGAGCGTTTAGTAACCTCCCTTTTAAGAAGGAGTTAAAAACAGCTGTTTTCAAAGCCCTCACCAATCCAGACATAGCTAAGCTTTTCACAAAAGACCCCGATAAGCTTATATTTTATTTCAAAAAGATAGCAGAAGCAGCAGACTATTATGCACGTAATGATGCCTTCCAAGCCCTCACAAATCCAAACATAGCCAAGCTATTTACTCAGTACCCAGATAAGTTCGTAGGAATAGCACAAGGAGCTGGATGGAACACACCTGATGCCTTCCAAGCCCTCACAATTCCAGAAGTAGCTAAGCTCTTCTCTCAATACCCAGATAAGTTCGTAGGAATAGCACAAGGAGCAGGCGATTATACGCATAAAGCCTTCCAAGCCCTCACAAATCCAAACATAGCCAAGCTATTTACTCAGTACCCAGATAAGTTCGTAGGAATAGCACAAGGAGCTGGATGGAACACACCTGATGCCTTCCAAGCCCTCACAAATCCAAACATAGCCAAGCTCTTCTCTCAATACCCAGACAAGTTCGTAGAAATAGCTAAAATGGCAAGAAGAGGTACTGATTATGCCTTCCAAGCCCTCACAAATCCAAACATAGCCAAGCTCTTCTCTCAATACCCAGATAAGTTCGTAGGAATAGCACAAGGAGCTGGATGGAACACACCTGATGCCTTCCAAGCCCTCACAAATCCAAACATAGCCAAGCTCTTCTCTCAATACCCAGACAAGTTCGTAGAAATAGCTAAAATGGCAAGAAGAGGTACTGATTATGCCTTCCAAGCCCTCACAAATCCAAACATAGCCAAGCTATTTACTCAGTACCCAGATAAGTTCGTAGGAATAGCACAAGGAGCAGGCTATCATACTGGTAATGCCTTCCAAGCCCTCACAATTCCAGAAGTAGCTAAGCTCTTCTCTCAATACCCCGATAAGTTCGTAGGAATAGCACAAGGAGCAGGCTATCATACTGGTAATGCCTTCCAAGCCCTCACAAATCCAAACATAGCTAAACTATTCACAAAAGACCCCGATAAGCTCATATTTTATTTCAAAAAGATAGCAGAAGCAGTAGGCGATTATACTGGTAATGCCTTCCAAGCCCTCACAAATCCAAACATAGCTAAACTATTCACAAAAGACCCCGATAAGCTTATCTTCTATTTCAAAAAAGTAATTAAAGTAGCAAAAAAGGGTGCATATTATACCTTCAAATCCCTCGCAATTCCAGACATAGCTAAACTATTCACAAAAGACCCCGATAAGCTTATTTCCTATTTCAAAAAGATAGCAGAAGTAGGTAGAAAAAGTGCGTATTATACCTACCCAATCCACCCAGATATGATGATGGGTGCATATTATACCTTCAAATCCCTCGCAATTCCAGACATAGCTAAACTTTTCATTAAAGACCCCGATAAGCTTATCTTCTATTTCAAAAAAGTAATTAAAGTAGCAAAAAAGGGTGCATATTATACCTTCAAATCCCTCGCAATTCCAGAAGTAGCTAAACTCTTCATTAAGTATGCCAAAGGAGAGATAAAACCAATATCGTTTTACGCTCCTTTAATAGGAAGCACGTATAGCTATGCTATAGAGCTTGGTCGGCCTTTAGATGATTTACACGATAGGCCAAAGAAGAGAATAAAATACTTGAACTCCTTAAAGGATTATGAAGTATTGGGCTTATTACTATCAAACCCATCTCTCTTCTATACCTCTACTAACCATCTGCTATTTGATAGATTACAGAGAAATCTCAGAGGGAAGAAACTTACAACCTATTTGAAAGAGTTAGGCATATGGGATAATACGCCGCTAATGCTTAATCTCTTATTTAGAGCAGCAAACTATGGCAGACTATTTGGAGGTTCAAAGCCCTTATTCAAGCCATCTGAAAGCAAAGAGGTTCTAGATCTAATGTTTGAGCCTCTCCACTCACAGAAATTTGACTCAAAATACTATTATCTCCTAGCCAACACAATTGAAAACCTTACTTACATTAAGAGAAGTAGCTCCATCTTACCCTATATTGAAAAAGTGCTAAAAGATGAATTGTCAAAGTCCAAAGGAGCAAAGAAGGAGGCTATTTCTTATCTTCTAAGGTTCGTAGAAGACCCCAACATGAGAAAAGAAACAGAATTAAACCTAAAAAAATTCACTGACAACGGTAAGCTAACCATTGTTCAAGTTTTCAAGGAAGGGGATACTACTGGAAAAGGTTCCGATCATTGGCATTTAACTATTAAAGACTTTACTAAAAGTTGGATGCATAACAAAGTAATAAAAATAGATGACAAAAATTACAAGATAGAAACAAAGGATTTCATCATGCTACTTCATTTAGGGGACAGTGAAAACAACGAGAAATACACTCAAGAGGTCCTAAAGAAATACAAAAATGTAATACTCACGTTTAGAGGGCACAGCTACAGCTTGGAAAGCAGCATACCTACAGATATTTTCAAAAATAAAAACAGCGGACATGTCCTTTTCATTCCAGGAAGCTGTGGAAGTGCTGGTTCTATACCTCTATACTTATCAAACGCTAATCCAAAACTTGACATCACATTCATTGCTAATACATCTACAGGAAGAGGTCAAGTAACAAACGCTTTACTCTATTATATGATCAAGCTTTACAAGCAGGGATGGCATGGACCTTTCAGAGAATTGGTGAGTAGATATGCAGCTGAATCTATTAACCTTCAAGGTGGGGATCCAGCCACATTGAAGTACAATAGCTTAGGAGAGAGGCTAATTTCTGAGCTTAATAAAGTTAATGTGCTTAATTCCTTCAATCAATGAAAATGCCGACTTGTGTTTTTATCATTTTCTTCCTTTATAGTTAGTTTAAGACCATTAATGCGAAGTTAGCAAAACCTTTTAATTCTTCCTCCTCTAAAATGGGCATGCCCAGTGAAAACAACACAGCTGAATCGTTGGCTAGTGGCTCCTTTAAGTTGGAGCGGTACAATAAGAATATCGAAGACCAGCTCGTTGAGCAATGGGAAAAGGAACAAGTATATAAATTCGTAGATGATGGCAAAAAACCTGTATATGTAATAGATTCTCCTCCGCCCTTTACATCCGGAAAGCTTCATATGGGGCACATCCTTTCCTTCACAATGTTCGACATAGTAGCCCGTTTTAAGCGCATGAACGGTTACAATGTCCTCTATGCTCAAGGCTGGGATACGCAGGGTTTTCCGACAGAGGTTAAAGTCGAGAAGAAATATGGCCGTTTGCCTAGAGAGCAGTTTGTCGAAAAATGCCATGAATGGACAGAGGAGTACATGGAGCATATGCGCTGGCAGGCTAAACACTTCGGCTTTTCTGCTGATTGGAGCAGAGAGTATGTCACGCTTAAACCCGATTACCATAAGAAAGTCCAGCTCTCCCTCGTTGAGATGTACAAGAAGGGCGATGTTTATATGGCGGAGCATCCTGTCTTTTGGTGCCCCCACTGCCATTCGGCTTTGGCTAAGGCAGAGACAGAAGAGATTGAGAGAGAGGGAACCCTTTGGGACCTTCGTTTTGAGATTGAAGGGCAGCCCCTAATAATAGCTACGACGAGGCCTGAGCTTCTTCATGCAGTCGTTGCAGTAGCCGTGCATCCCAACGATGAAAGGTATAAAGGCCTCATAGGCAAAACAGTAACGACGCCCCTTGGGAAGGAAGTTCCTCTTTTAGCAGATGAAGATGTTGATATGGAATTTGGTACAGGGGCTGTTATGATTGCTACCTTCGGTGACAAGCAGGATGTTGTATGGATGTACAGGCATAAACTGCCGTATATAAAGGCCATGGATGAGCACGGCCGCTTAATAAATGCAGGCGAATTCGACGGCTTGAAAGTAGCAGAGGCCAAGCAAAAGGTCATAGAGAAGCTTAAGGCAGAGGGCAAGGTTCTCGGCGAGAAGAAGCTTAAACAGGTTGTTAAAATCCATGACCGCTGTAAGAAGCCTGTCGAGCTTCTCATGAGCAACCAGTGGTTTGCTAAGCTTTTGCCATATAAAGAAGATATAAAGAAGGCTGCTCACGAGATAAGGTGGCATCCTGATTTTGGCATTCATTATCTTCTAGATTGGGTGAATACGCTTGAATGGGATTGGGTTATAAGTAGGCAGAGGTATTTTGGAACTCCGTTGCCTTTCTATGTTTGCCCTAAATGCGGGCATACAGAGGCTGTAGCTGATGATGAGCTTCCCTTCTACCCAGAGAAGGCTAAAGGTATGAAGTGTCCAAAGTGCGGAGCTGACATGAAGCCAGAAGAGGCTGTAGCGGATTGCTGGGTGGATTCTAGCATAACGCCTCTCGTAGTGGCAGGCTGGCCTGATGAGGGCTGGGAGAAGTACTATCCAAGCGATTTAAGGCCGCAGGGCATTGAAATTGTTAGAACTTGGGCGTTTTACACAATATATAGAGGACTCCGCCTAACGGGGGAAAAGCCCTTCAAGCATGTTCTTCTCCATGGGCATGTCATGGGGCCTGACGGCAAGAAGATGAGTAAGAGTCTTGGCAATGTTGTAGACCCCAAGGATTTGCTTGATAAATACAGTGCAGATGCTATTCGCTTGTGGGTTGCATTCAGCGGGACATTGGAGAGGGACAGGCCATTCATGTACGATCAGGTGAAGCGCATGCAGAACCTCGTAAATAAGATATGGAATGCCTCTCGCTTTGTCCAGCTTGTTACAGAAGACTATAATGGTGAGGATGAGCCTCTCACTTTAACGGATAAGTGGATACTAAGCCGCTTCTATGAGGTTGTTAATGAATATATGAAGCACATGGAAGAGTTCAATTTTTACCAGGCAGTAACAGCGCTTACGAATTTCTTTTGGGAGGAATTTTGCGACAATTACCTGGAGTTCGTCAAGTATCGTGTGTATAATGACATAAACAAGAGAAGCGCGCAGAAGGTTTTGAGGACTGTTTTAGAGGGTGTCCTTCGCCTTTATGCACCATTTGCTCCTTTCTTGAGCGATTATCTATATAGAGCTATCTATGGCAAGGGAACTCTCCATAAAGGACCTCTTCCCACAGCTGGCGAAATTGATGCCTCTGCGGTAACCTATGGAAAGGTGTTGAAGGAGAGCGCTGAGGCTATTCGCCGTTTGAAGAAAAAGAAAGGCCTTTCATTGAAGGATGAGCTCGATAGTGTGGAATTGGAACTGCCGAAAGAAGCAGAGCCATTCAGACAGGCTTTAGAAGATGAGCTTAAGAAAACTGTCTTTGTAAAGGCTATTTCTTGGAGCCTTCTAACTTCGAAAGAGTAGTTGGGAGTTTAACATCCTTTTCTTTTTTGCTTGCCTTTTTATCTTCGTTTCTTTCTTCCTTTGCCTCGTTTTTACTTACAAACTTTGTTAAATCTGGGAAGAATTTCTCCAGCGAAGTGCAGCCTTCTCTTATGCCGACATGAAAGCGTATATTGTGTCTTTCGAGGAGCGCTGCCAAGTAGTCCATCGCCCTCGCCGTCCTTTCGACGCCGAATTCTTCGACAAATGGCTTGACATCCTCTATGAACAAATCGTCTATCTCTTCGCCTACTTCTAAAGCATCTTCCAACTTTTCAATGATTAGTGTGAGCGTTAATAAGCCGCGATTCTTCTTAAAGGCTAAAAAGTCTTTGCCCTTTCCGCTGCTCTCTCCTGTTAAATCCACGAAGAAAAAAGGCTTTTCGTCTCGAATATCCTTAGGGAAATCACTGATGGGTGTTATTGTCAAAACAACGACAGCAAAACCCTTTGCTTTTGACACGACATCTACGAAATCCTGAGCTGGAAAGGGTATCATTGCAGCTCTTTTAGTCGAAGCCTTTAAAAGAATAGCCTTTGCTCATGGCTTAGTATCGCTTATCTTTTTGTATGAAATTCTTGTCGCAGATTGTGATAGCTTTTTAAACCTTAGGGGGCTTTTATAGATAGTAATCCCATGAGGTGGGCAAAAGTGAACATGAAAATCTTTGGTTTGTTTGTACTGTTGCTAGCTGCTTCGTTTGTAGTAGCAGCTGATGCGACACCAACCGATACAGGACAGAGAATCAGTGGAGCGCTATGCCAGCTCTATGATTTAATGAAGAATATCTTTCCGCCATTAATAGTGCTCGTCGTAGTTATGGCTGCTGTTATATACGCTGCTGGTCATGTCCTTGGCCAGGAGATGGGCGCTAGGGCGAAGAGCTGGGCTCTGAACCTTATCATCTACACTACTATTGGTATAATCATATTCCTTCTCGTGCCTTGGCTACTTGGGCAGGTTGTGCCTGAGCTGAATTTAGAAGAGGCATGTGGATGAGGTATGAGGTATGAAGTATAAATTAATTTTTTCTCTTATTTTTATATTAGCAGTATCCATGGTCAGCGCAGGTGGCACTATAACTGCTGCGTTAACTGATTTGTGTAAGATACTCTATGAGGTTGTAGGGACATTGGCTTCTGTCATGATTCTCTTGTCATCCGTTGTTTATGCAGGAGGCCAAATGTTTGGGGCTGAAATGCGTGCTAGAGCTCATGTATGGAGCCAGAGCCTCCTAAGCGGTGCTGTTATTGGCATTATAATGATAGTCATAGTTCCCAATGTCTTGGGCGCTATGCTTGGCATGACATTCGATGCTAATAGCTGCACGTTTAGTTGATAAGTGGTACTGTGTCCTTAGGAGGACAAGAACAAGGCGAAGTTTTTAGCAACAAGCCTGAGGATGTGGTTAGGGGCGAAGTATCATTTGAAGTTTATGCTCCTGAAGCAGCGTATACGCCTGTTGTCGGTATTGTGGCTCTCCTCGCTGTTTCATCCATGCTGGGAGAGAAAGTTGGCGGGAATCAAGATAGAAAAACTCCGCCTAAGACACCACCTCCAATGGCTTTGCCTGCTTCTATTCAACTACCTCCTTCTGTTAAGCTTCAAGACCGTGAAATATCCTTAAAGATACCAGAACCTATGGCAGAGGCCGATATGGCTGGAAAGGAGTTGAGCATGGAAGAGAAAAGGATGGATGAAGCTGCTCTTGAAAAGACGACTCTACGCACCCACGAGATAAAAGATAGGTTCGCCATCGTCTTCCACGATCCTGTAACGGGCAAGGTTGACATTCACATAGAGGAGCAGCCTATTCACTATGATACCATTGAGTCGAAGGTCGTTGATGTAACTGTAGCGAATAGGGATGTTGAGAAGGCTGAGAGTTATATTGCAGAGGGCATTATAAAGGATAAGACAGAGGAAATCGACAAAAAAGTTAAGCAAGTTTTGGAGAGTCCTAAAAAGGGTTTTGGCCACTCGCTTGAAACGGATTTGATGAAGCTCATAGAGAAAGAGGTTGATCACAGTCCAAGGGCTGTTGATGAAGTGGCTAAGAGGAAAGCAGCTCTACTTAAAGAGCTTGATAAGAGAGAGAAGCTCTTGAAGGAAGCGCTGGATGTTCTTAAAAAAGATGGTTGGGAGGCCTTCAAAAAGAAAGTATTGCCGAAGTTCTCCAAGATGACGCAAAAGCGCCTTTTGTGGCTTATGGAGCATTATAAAGACGCTAACCTCCTCGTGAGGATCCTTCTCATAGAGGAGATGTATGTTAAGTGGTTGAAGAAGCGTTTAGCCTCCCTTCCTTTCAAAGCCTTTTTAGCCATAGCCAAAAATCTCTTAGCTAAATCCATTCTTGGCTTTTTAAAGAGTGCAAAGTGATTTAAAGCCTTTCTACCACAAAATAAGCATGGAGAAATATGGTTCTAATAATACTAAAAAGAGCCCTATAAAGAGTGCTGCATCTGGAGAGGATGATGTGAAAAATAGGCGTAAGGATGCCTTCTACTCATTAAAGCATGCACTTAATCACAATGATAATGTAGACCCCTTTGGCATAGAATCTTATAAACGCTGGCCTCTTGAGAAAATGGTTGATGAAGGGAGAAGGGCTATATCGCATTTGCGTTATTTTGACAAGCTCATCGTGCTTATCCCCTTTTTGGAGAGCGAGTTAGAAGTTTCTCTTGCCAAAGTAAATGGGGCTTGCTGGGCTCATGTTTCTAGAGATGAATGGATGTGCAAAAAGGCTGCTGCCATACTTATGTCCGAAACAGGCTTATTGGGAAAGCTTCTTGTAATGGCTAACAATCGGAGCCTTTATAGAGAGAGTATGTATTTCTTAAAAAGGGGTTGGACTGTCAAAGCCTCTGCTCCTTTGATAAGAAACTTTTTATCGCATATAAGTGAAGAGGAGCGCTTCTTTTTGGAATGGGCGTTGAGAGGAGATTATGGTAGCTTTTTGGATTCTGACGATGGCCATGTTCTTGCAAGCACCCTCCATTTTATTCAGGATGCTCCTATGCCCGAGCTCTTCTTTGATGTTTTGAATATGGGGTTAAATGGCGAGCGAATTCTTGGCGTTAAGAAAACTTTGGTTAAATTGCTTGCTTATGAAGATGTGCTCGAGAGCATTTTCCCTCATTTCAGAGAAAAAGCCATAGAAAAGATAGAAAATGATTCAGACCCTGATGATAACAGCACCATTTATAGAAATTTTGTGAAGGATATGCTTTACCTATTAACCCCTGTTGAAGATGAGAGTGGCTGACATTATTCGTAAGCCCCTTACTAATCATCTTCTTCTATTATAACATCCTATTGAGGCTTTAGAAACGCCACCAATACATTTTTAAAGCCCTTCAACCATAAAATTAGCGATGGTAAAAGCCAAGCGTCTTATCGTAGATGGTCAAGTGCAGCGTGTGGGTTACAGAGATTACATTCAGCTTTTAGGTAGAGAAATATGTGTCAAAGGCCATGTGAAGAATGATGAAGAAGACCCGTTTAAAGTAGAAATTCTTGTTATTTATGATACTGAAGAGAAATATAAGACTTTCTTAGAGAGGGCGAAGAATCCACCATTCCCAGCTTCTGTTTCTTCCATCGTTGAGGAAGATGCTGAAGTTAACGAAGATGAGGCTAAGAAATACAAAACTATTCGCATCATAAGGGGCGATCCTACATTAGAATTGGCAGAGAGGCTTGATCAGGCTATGTACTTCTTCAGGAGTCTCGACAAAAAACAAGATAGTATGTTAGAAAAACAGGATAAGATGTTAGAAAAGCAAGATAAAATGCTGGAAAAACAAGATTTGATGCTAGAGAAGCAGGACAAGATGTTGGAAAAACAAGACAGTATGCTAGAAAAACAGGATAAGATGTTAGAAAAGCAAGACGATACTATTAACGCCATAAAGATATGAATGCCAATATGCAGACACGCTTCGACCGTTTAGATGAGAAGTATGTGTTATTTCCAAAAAATTAGACAGGATAGCTGTAGCGTTTGAGAAGCTTATAGCAGCTTTGGAAGGTAAGGGCTTGCATTGAGTTTATACAGCGATTTTTGGGTTTTATGTTAAGCGTTACCATACTCATTTTTAAATATATCCCAAGAAAGAAGGGCATGCTAGTCTTTCTCTTAGATTAAGGGAAGGCCGGCTGACGACCCTCTCCTGAGGGCAACGTAAGGTGATTTTATGACGGATATACGAAAGCCTAGAAGCGGTTCGATGGCATTTAGGCCCCGAAAGAGGGCAAGACCTAAAGCCCAGCGTATAAATTCATGGCCGTCTGTAGATGAAAAGGCGGTATTGGGCTTTGTAGGTTATAAAGTAGGGATGACTACTGTCAGTTGGATAGAACAGCAGGAAGGCCCGAGAAAGGGTATGGAAGTTGTCGGCGGAGCGACCGTCGTCGAGGCGCCGCCCTTAAAAGTCTATGGCGTGCGTTTCTTCAAAGGTCCTATCATGAAGGATGTGCTCACAGAAGAGAAGGACATCCTAGAAAAGCTGGGCATGAAGAATGTTAAGGCGAGTTCTGTTCCTGAAGGTGAATTTAAGGATGTAAGGCTTCTTGCTTATGCTCAGCCCTTCCTCACAACGACTGGGAAGAAGCATGTCGAGAGGATTGAGCTTGGGCTTGGCGGAGCTAGCAGCGAGGAGAAAAAAGAATATGCTTTATCCCTTCTTGGCAAGGATCTCAGCGTTGCCGATGTTATTAAGGAGGGTTCGTTTGTTGATATCATTGGCGTTACAAAGGGCAAGGGCTGGCAGGGTCCAATAAAGCGTTTTGGCGTCTCAAAACAGAGGAGGAAAGCCACAGGAAAGCAGAGGCATGTCGGTACGCTTGGTCCATTCAAGCCGGGTTATGTCCAATATACAGCTCCACAAGCTGGTCAGATGGGCTTGCATAAGAGAACCGAACTTAACAAGTGGGTGTTAAAAGTGGGCAAGGCGGAGGAAGCAAAGGACATAAATCCAAGCGCAGGCTGGCCTCATTATGGTCTGGTTAAGAACGATTTTATACTCATAAAGGGTAGCGTGCCCGGTCCGGCGAAGCGTGTTCTTCGCTTTAGGTGGGCTGCTAGGAAGCTCGGCCAAACATTGGAGCCAAAGCTCACATTTGTCAGTAGAGGGTGATTGAATGGTTAAAAAAGCTCACATTTACGATAAGGAAGGAAAGGTCGTCTCTGATTTATCTTTGCCGGAAGTTTTTGAAACAGAGGTTAGGGCAGAGGTTATACGAAGAGCAGTGCTCTCCGAAGAAAGCAAGGAAAAGCAGCCAAAGGGTTCATATAGATGGGCTGGTTTGGAGACAAGTGCTCGCTATATAGGTAGGAAGGAAGCCTACGCTACCCTTAAAAACAGGGGTCAATCCCGTCTGCCAAGAGAATTCTTTGGAGGCGGAAGGCCTGGGAGAGTTCGTTATATCCCATCTGCTGTTAGCGGTAGGAGGGCTCACCCACCAAAGCCAGAGAAAATACTCGAAGAAAAGATTAACAAAAAAGAATGGGACCTTGCTTTAAGGAGTGCCCTTGCCGCGACGACAGTCAAAGAGCTTGTATTGAATAGAGGGCATAAAGTTGATGTGGATGTGCCCATCGTTTTGAAAGACGCTGAGAGTGTATCCAAGACGAGCGATGTTTATAAGATATTAGCTAACTTAATCTCAATGGATTTGGAGAGAGCCAAGGAGAAGAGAGGCAGGAACAAGAAGCATCCTAAATCTGCTGTAATAATCGTCAGCGGAGATGTGCCCCTCCTGAAGGCGGCAAAGAATATTCCTGGCGTGGATGTTGTGGCTGTGGAGAACTTAAAGGTTTCGTTGCTAGCTCCTGGCGCGCATCCTGGCCGTTTAGCCGTGTATACAGAGGAGGCTGTTAAGGCCTTGGCTGAGAGGTGGAAATTATGATTGCAAGCGTTTTAAGAACAGAAAAGGCTTTGAAGCTCGTAACAAAGGAGCATACTATTCCTTTCATAGTCGATTTACGGGCTTCCAAGCCTGAGATAAAGGAAGAGGTTGAGAGGCTCTACGGTGTTAAGGTGGATAGTGTGCGAACACTCACACGCTCGGGCAAGAAGATTGCTTATGTCAAATTCGCCCCAGAGGTGAATGTTGAAGAGCTTGCTAGCTCGTTGAACCTCGTATGATAGGTGGTGTTTATGGGAAAAAGACTTAAACAACAGGTAAGGGGTCGTGGAACGCCTCGTTATAGGTCTCCTAATCATCGATACAAGGCAGAAGTTAAATACAGGCCTTACGATGACCAGGAGAAGATGGGTCTGCTCATTGGCGAGGTTGTCGGCTTTATAGACGACCCTGCTAGGAACAGCATCGTGGCGGTTGTTCAGTTGGATAATGGAGAGCGCATCCCGCTCATAGCAGCTGAGGGCATGGCCGTCGGCGACAAAGTTGAAATAGGTGCTCAGGCAAGCTTGAAGATGGGCAATGTCGTTCCGCTCTATGAAGTCCCCGAAGGTATGTACATATACAATATTGAGAGAAGGCCCGGCGACGGCGGAAAAATTGCTAGAGCTGCTGGCACTTATGCCATCGTAATGGTTAAAGAGGGTAATATCGTCAGGCTAAAGCTGCCCAGCGGCAGAATTATAGAGGTAAACAACGAAGCCCGCGTCCAAATAGGTGTGCCGGCAGGCGGCAACATAAAGAACAAGCCTCTCTTAAAGGCAGGTAATGCTTATTACAAACACAAGGCTAAGAATCGCTTGTGGCCAAAACAGCGTGGTGTTAGCATGTCTCCTTACGACCATCCCTTTGGTGGTAAGCAGCACCATGAAGGTAGGCCTACTGCGGTTAGCAGGCATGCTCCACCGGGACAGAAGGTTGGTCACATCAAGGCCAAGCAGACCGGTAGGCGTGTAAGGAAGAGTGGAGGTGCATAATCATGGTAAAACTTGCTCGTGATATCTTCAGAGGGCTGAGCGAAGAACAGCTCAAAGACATGCCCATCGAAGATTTTATGAAGTTAGTGAAGGCAAGGCCCCGCAGAGCCATTAAGCGCATGCTAGAGGGCACGAATGTCCAATTCCGCATGCTTGTCGATAAAGTGAGGAAGAAGGTCAAGGAAGGCAAGGTAAAGAAGGGCATTCGCACACATGTGCGTGATGCCGTCATATTGCCTGAATGGCTGGGCTTAACCTTCTTCGTTTACAGCGGCAAGGAGTGGAAGCAGGTCGAAATTACTATCGACAAATTAGGGCATAGATTAGGCGAGTACAGCTATTCTACCAAATTCGATAGGCACTCCAACCCAGGTATAGGTGCTACGAGAGGTAGTAAGTTCGTATCTGCGAAGTGATAACATGTACAGCGCAAAAATACCCTCTCCTGAAAAGTATATTATAGGCAAGGCGAGGTTGGAGGAGGCAAATGTCTCCTTCAAAGACCTTGCAGAGGTTTGCAGAAACATTCGTGGCATGGCGGCTACAGCAGCTATATCTCTATTGGAAGAGGCTGCTGCAGGCAAGCGCCCATTGGAATTTAGAAGGCACAATAAGAGGCTCGCCCATAGGAAAGAGCTCGGCGGCAAAAAGGGCCGCTATCCAAAGAAAGCGGCGAAGCATGTTCTGGATGTGCTTAAAAGCGCAGTTGCCAACGCCACCGTTTTCGGCGGCAATGAGGAGCAGTTGAAGGTTTATCATGCCGCTGCCAACAAGAAGCGCATCTATTATAGATTGCAGCCTAAGGGCAGAAGAACGAGGCACGACTACGAGCTTGCCCGCTTAGAGATTATTGTTATACAGGAATTGAGTGAAGAGCAGAGAGCAGAAGTTGCCAAGAAAAAGGAAGAGGTTTTGAAGAGGCAGAGGGAGATAGCAGAGAAGAAGAAAGAAGAATACTTAGCTCAGAAACAGCAGGCTCTTGCCGAAGCAGGAAAGGTTTCAAAAGAGGCTGTAAAAATCCAGAAGGCTGTAAAGGAGGACATAAAAGCCAAGAGCGAGGCTAAGGCAGAGAAGGCCGAAAAGAAGAGCGAGGCCAAGGAAGAGAAAAAAGCTGAGAAAAAGGGCAAAGCTGTAGAGAAGGCTAAGGAAGAAAAGGGCAAAGCATCGGCTAAAGAAGAAAAAAGCGAAGTAGAGAAGAAAACAAAGGCCAGCGAAGGGAAGAAGGATAATAATAAAAAGACTAATGGTCAATGAGGGATAACATGGTAATGGAAAGTATTCGCAAGAAGTTTATATACGATGAAGTGAAGAAAGCGCTCATCATGGACTTTTTGGAGAAGGAGCTTGAACATGTTTGGATAGCAAATCTCTTCATACAAAAGTCTCCAATAGAAACGCGCATAACGATTGAGATGCTCGACCCAAAGAGGCTCATAAGCAGAAGGAGCAGGAAGGTCCAGCACATTGTTAATATATTGAAGAAGGACTTTGGCATAGAGAATCCCAAGATAAACATTGTAGAAGTTAAGAATCCTTGGCTTGAGCCGCGCATCATAGCTAAAAGGGCCGCCATGAACATAGAAAGGGGCATGAGCGTTAAGAGCGTTTTATACAGGCTCATGAGGCAGGTCATGAATTCAGGAGCTATGGGCGTCGAGATTATAGCTGCCGGAAAATTGGGGGCTAAGGGTGCAAAGGCCCGTTCAATGAAGGTTGTGAGCGGTTTTGTGCCAAAGGCCGGCGATCCTGCCCGTTATGTTAGGCATTATCACTATGCAGCGCTTACAAAGCCCGGAATTATTGGCATTACTGTTAAGATAGCCACAAAAGACCTCTTGGAGCTCGTTAAGCCTGAATTGGCTAAGAAGGAGGCAGAAGAGGTTGAGAATGCCGAAGAGGAATCTCAAAAAGGGGCTGAAGGGCAAGATTCAAACAAGCCCGGCAAAGAGGGGAAACCTGTAAAAGGTGAGAAGCATGAAAAAGAAGTTAGAGCCGCTTAGAGACATGACGATAGAAGAGCTGGAGAAGCGCCTTGATGAGCTTAGGAAGACTATGATATCATTAGAAGAGACTGAAAGGGCGAAAGGCAAAAGCATTAAAAAAGAGATTGCTCGCATTAATACTATAATCAACGAAAAGCGCAATGGTGGTGTATAAGCTTTGGTAGAAGACATTTGTCCTGTGTGTGGTTTGCCCAAGGACCTCTGCGTCTGTAAGGATATAGAGCGAGAAGAGGCCACGCAGCGCATAAAGGTTTATACAGAGAAAGCCAAATTTAAAAAATATGTGACTGTCATTGAAGGTATTGAGAAGCAGCAGGCTAAGGATGTGTTCAAGGACTTGAAGAAAAAATTGGCATGTGGCGGCGCTATAAAGGATGGAAAGCTCATCCTTCAAGGCGACCATAAGAAGAAGATAAAGGAGCTTTTAATTAAGCTGGGATACAAAGAAAACCTTATAGAAGTGATATGATGGTCCTTTTTGTCACATCAAATACCGGAAAGCTCAGCGAGGCTCAAGCCCATCTTCAGCCTATTGAAGTGGAGCAGCTCAAATTAGACCTTGACGAGCCTAGAGGTTCATTGGAAGAAATTGCTATGGCAAAGGCGCTTCAAGCATATAGGGAGGTCGGTAAAGCCCTGTTTGTCGAAGATTCTGGCTTTTTTATAGAATCATTGGGCGGTTTTCCAGGGGCTTATTCTGCCCATGTTTTAAAGCATTTAAGCCTTTCAGATGTTGTAGCCCTTATTGATAAAAAGGAAAAAGAAGGCGCTACTAGGGCAGCTTATTTCAAGGCTGTCGTTGCATATATCGACGACAGCGGAATAAGGCTTTTTAAGGGCAGGGTTGATGGTTTTGTGGCGAAAGATGTTAGAGGAGAGGGTGGCTTTGGTTATGACCCCATCTTCATCCCAAAAGGTTATGAAGAGACCTTCGCCGAAAACGAAGGTTTAAAAAGAAATATGTCCCATAGATATAGGGCATTAATTGCTCTCAAATCATTTATGCTGAAGGAATCCCCTTCTTAGGAGGTATAAATTATGGCAAAGTTGCATTCAAAAAAACGAGGTAAGAGCGGCTCGAAAAGGCCGAATAGGAAGAGTAGTAAACCCGAATTCGTAGAGCTTAGCCCAGAGGAGGCCAAGGATATCGTAAGGAAGCTTTATAGGCAGGGTCACAGCACCGCTGAAATAGGCTTAATCCTTCGAGACCAATACGGTGTTCCTTCGTTTAAGGGCTTGACTGGAGTAAGCATGGTCGCCTTTTTAAGGGAAGAAAAACTCTACAAATATCCAGAGGATTTGCTCAACCTTTTGAAGAAAGCGGTTAGGATGCATCATCATCTTAACCAAGCCAAAAAGGATGTTCACAATAAAGTCAAATACCAGCATGTTTTAAGCAAGATACACCGCTTGGCTAAATACTACAAGGACAAAGGCTTCCTGCCGTCTACATGGAAGTACAGTCCAGAAGAGGCTGAGGCGTTGGTGAGGTGATTGTATGGCTAAGAGAAGAAAAAGCGTAAAGAAGACAGTAGATAAGTGGAAGTTGAAGCGCACATACAAAGTAGTAACGCCGACGCCGTTGGGCGGAAAAGTCGTCGGTGAAATTATCTCCGCAGAACCCTCAAATCTTTTTAATCGCGTTGTTCCTCTTTCTTTGGCTGACCTTCTTGGGGCTGATGTAAATCCTCAAGCCTTTTATATAACTGCCCTCCTCCGCATAAAGGATGTAGGCGAGGATACGGTTAACACTGAATTGGTTGGACACACCACCGCCTTCAGTTATTTAAGGAGCATAGCCAGGAGGAGGAAGAGCATCATACACGATTCGTTCGTCGTTAAGACAAAGGACGGCAAAACCGTTAGAATAAAGCCGATACTCATTACATTGAGGAAGGTTTCTGCCATCGTCAAGAGGAATCTTAGAAAGGCTCTTGTCGAAGAGGTGAAGAAGAAGGCAGAGGGCATGAATTACTATGATTTGATGAAGGACATCTTCAACGGAAACTTCACAAAAGCCCTTGCCGCCGACATAAACAAGATAAACCCAATAACCCACCTCATAATAAAGAAAGTGGAATTGGAAGAGAACTTGAAGGAGGTCGCTGCCTAATGATGTTCAATCCTCAGCAGATGAAGCAGATGATGAAGCAGCTCGGTATAAAGAGCAGGGAGCTTGATGTTGAGGAGCTTGTAATGAAGACCTCTGCAGGTGAGATTGTTTTGAAGAACCCCCAAGTCCTCGAGATGGACATGAAGGGGCAGAAGGTTTATCAGGTATCTGGCGGAGAGAGGGTCGAGAAGGCTTTCAACGACGAGGATGTGGAGCTCGTCGCTGAACAGGCCCATATCTCCAAGGAGCTCGCCGTTGAGCTTCTTAAGAAGGCCGACGGCGATATAGCACAGGCCATTGTGTTGGCAGAGGGCCTCTCTGAAGAGGAGTCTAAAGGAGCTTCTGACAGCTCCGAAGGCGTTTAATATTCATGGGTGTTATTATGGGAGCGTACAAGCACATTAAAGAAACTATTCAAGAAGAGTATAGTGAAAGGCCAAACCATTTTAGGTATAAGTTGGCTGAATGGAGAAAGGAATCTCCTATAAAGAGGGTCGAAAGACCGACGAATCTGCCTAGAGCTAGAAGCCTCGGCTATAAGGCAAAGCAGGGCTATTTTGTCGTTAGAGTTAGGGTTAGGAAAGGGCAGAGAAAGCGTGTCTCGCCGAAGGGCGGAAGGCATCCTCGCCATAATTACAGGTATGTGCAGCCCGGTTTAAGCCACCAGGTTATAGCCGAGCAGCGCGTTGCTTCTCGTTATAGAAATGCCGAAGTCCTCAATTCATATTATGTAGGTGAGGACGGCGTTTACAAATTCTTTGAAGTTATACTCGCTGATAGAAATGCTCCTACCCTCGATAAGGCCACAAAGGCCGCTGTGAAGAGGAAGGGCAGAGCGTTTAGGGGTTTAACCTCTGCTGGAAAGAAGGTTCGTGGCCTTAGAGTAAAGGGTTTAAGGAGGCAGAGAAAAGCCTGATGAGGTGAAATTATGACCGAAGGTGACATTAATAAGACGGAAGCCCGCAATGTAAAAGTGGGTCGATTTATAGTAATTGACGACATTCCGTGCAAGGTTGTATCCATTGATGTAAGCAAGCCCGGAAAGCACGGCGCTGCCAAGATGCGCATAACCGCCATAGGCATCTTCGACGGACAGAAGAAGACTCTTTTAACTTCTACTGATGGCACAGTAATTGTTCCCGTTATAAAGAAGAGCACTGCTCAGGTTATAAGCATAGACGGCAATGTTGCCCAAGTCATGGACAAAGACACATATGAGACCTACGAGGTTGTTGTTCCGGATGAATTCAAGGACCAGGTTGAAGAGGGTAAAGAGGTTGAAGTCATGGAAGCCATGGGCAGGAAAGCCATTATCCGCGTATTCAGGGGTGAGTAAATGGATGTAAATGTAGTTTTGAAGAAGGACAATCCCCCTTTGAGCAGGCGCGAATTCGTCATTGAGGTTACATTCAAGGGCGCTACGCCCAAGAGAGATGAGATAAAGAATGCCCTTGTCGCCAAATTGGGGGCGCAGCCAGAGCTCTTGGTTATAAAGAAAGCGGACCAGCTTACAGGCAGGAAGAAGGTCCGCGTCTTCGCCTATCAATACAGCGACAAGGAGACGCTCATGCGTGTGGAGCCACCCTATATTTTAAAAAGGGAAGGGTTCGTTCAAGATGAAAAGAAATCAGAAAACTGAGGTGTGAAATATGCCAGACAAAAGACCTTTTGATTTGTTGAATGAAATGCTCAACAAGCAGGTAGTGGTTGTTATCAAAGGCAACAAGACATTCAAGGGCAAGCTCTTGTCCTACGATATACATATGAATCTCGAGATGCAGGGCGTTCAAGAAGAGGGCAGCGATAAGCAGATAAGCAAGATGCTTATAAGGGGAGACTCCATAGTATTGCTCTACTTGGAGTGATCCCATGGACAAAGACACGGCCTTGTCTGCTGTTAGTGTCGGAGCCTTTTGGATAGGCCTGCTATTGGTTTTGGTGAGCCTGTTTATCAAGAGTGCTCTTGTAGCAGGCACAATCATTGTCCTGGGGACTGTTGTTGGCCTGCTGAACATAGATGTGGACGAGGTCGTGAGATTTTTATTGGCGAATGTTGCTATAATCGTTGGCTCAGCAGCCCTAAAAACGCTGCTCATAAACTTTACATTGCCTCAGAGCGTCGTGGCTTTTTTGGGGAGTTTATTTGATAGCCTAATATTGTTTTTTGCTCCTGCTGCGTTGATAGTGGCTATAAAAACCCTTATAGACTTGTCAAGGGACTGACATGATTGTCACTGATGAATTGAGGGAGCTTCTCTCCCATCCTTTTTCTGGCCTTTGCCCTATTGAAAATATTGTTAAGGATCATGAGGGCAAGAAGCTCGTGGCTGTTGGCGATAGGGTTACGCTTGACACATTGAAATTAGGCGTGGTGCCTTTTGTGGCTGTATTCGACCATAAGACGGAGCGAGCTCCTATAAGCAAAGGGGATAAAGTTATTTTGGACAAACATTTTCCTGAACCTGAAAGCATTGAAAATCCACCAGGCCATTTTAACGAAGAGCTTCTGCCTTTGGCTAAAAGGATTATGCAGAACGGCGGGGCTGTGCTTGTAGATGGTGAGGAGGATATAACTGGCTTGGCCTTTATGTTTTATGCCACAGAAGACCATGTCGTTTATTATGGCATGAGAGGAGAAGGTGTTGTATTGTTAGAAGGCCTGCAGGCCGCTAGCATAGCTAAGTATCTATTGAATAAAATGGGGCTCTCTTTATTCGATGTCTGATACGATTTCTACTATTTTGTCGAATAGGTACTTAGAGGCTTTTATTGAATATGCCATTTGTTTATCGTCTTCGAATTTATGGCTCTTTAATGTTTTTACGATTTTATTTCCAACTTCTTTTAGGAATTCCTTTTTTATTATGCGTCTGAGCTCTTTCTTTATAGTTTCGTCGTTTGTGTATTTAATGGCGGCGTTCTTGAAGTCTTTTAACGGCCTCAATATTACATCTATTCTTATTTTTGTTGTTTCGTTTAATTCGTCTTCGTTGTGTCCGTTTACTGTGGCGATTATTTTGTCTTCTGTGCCGAATCTCTTTTCTATGATTCTTTCGCTTAATTTTTTGAATAGATATATTGCCGTATCTTTGAATTCGAGGTTTTGTTTTTTGGAGCGTATCATGACTTTGCTTAATATCTCTTCGGCAGGCTTTGGCGTCTTCTCAAAGCCGTCTTTGGATTGAGGGATGTATAGGAGCTGTTCTACTGTTTGATTCGTTATTTCTTTGAATAGCTCTTCTTTATCTTTTCCTGTGTTTTTATCATAGCTGTAGGCGCCTGTGTATAAGATGGCTAGAGTTTCCCATAGTTTTGGCAGGATTCTTTTTTCGTCGAATTCCGCGTCTCCTGTAGGCGCTGCGTATTCGACAAGCTTTTTAAGGCATTCTTTTGCTATGTCTTCGTTTTTGTTTTTGTAAGCATCTTCCATTCTTTTTAGGGCGTAGGGTCTGTAAACTTTAATTCTTGCTAAACTTAAATATTTTATAGCATCTCTGAGACTGCTGTTTATTAATTGGCTTTCGGTGTTGTTGCTCGAGTTGCTTTCTTGGATTAGTGCTTGCATACTCTCTATTATTTCTGTTATTGTTTCTGCTATTCTTCTTCTTAACTCATCTCCTAGAATAGGGCTGTATTTTTTGGCGAAGTTTTTTAAACCGTCTGAACTCATTTCTATTTCCTGCTTTAAGAATGTTGTTCTCAATGGCGCGAGTTTTCTTGGCGAATATAAACCTTCTTTTATTTCCTTTAATTCGTCTTTATATACTTCCGCCCATTGATTTAAGGCGAATAATATGAGCGTGTTTGCTATTGAAACGACTTTTTCCTTGCCAAATGCTTTTTCCCAATCGTTGGGGTGTTTTATTATGTGCCTTGCCGAGACAGCGTATGCATTGCCGAGGTATCTTTTTTCTTTTATTGATTCACCGAGCCTCTGCTTGATAGATTTTCCTTTTGATAAGTATTCTTCAATGTCGTCGAATATGCTATTTATAAATTGTGCTTTTAGGGACAAATCCTTTTCCTTCTTTTCGTTGGATAAATTGTGTAGCAGGTCGTCTATGCTTTCGTCCCATAAAAAGTAATCCAATTGCAGTATTTCATCCATTTCGTCTGAAGAGGGGCGCATAACCCATATGAAGTTTTCTTCCTTTTCTTCAGGCTGCTCTTCTTTGACTTCTTCTTCGACGATATGTCTTTGAGCGTATACTTCTTCGAATATATGATATTTATCGACTACTTCTCGAATAAACATGCCTGCATTTGGCGATGTTATTGCCATGTCATTGAATGTTTTTACATTTACTTTTATATTGGCATCTCTTATTTCCCTTGCCATTTCTTTTATTATTTCCTCTATGTTTTGCCTGGCTCTCATAGAATACATGTCGCTTTTTATATACTTCTCCACATACTTTTGGAGTATCTTGTAGAGTAGGAATTGCGAGGTGTCCTCTGGTGTTGCTTTCAAATCGTCGCTGTTGTTCTTATTTTGCGATTTATTATAAGACCTGCTTTTTGGGCCTTTATGCCTTTCCATATGGTTATTATGTGTGGGAAAGTGTTTATAAATATATCCTTTTTGGGTTGAAAGAAGCCATTTACTCGCTGTTAATGCGTTTTGTTATTGTGGAAGTTGATTTCGTTGATTGTCTTAAACAGTATATGGATTTATTAACAAAAGTTAATAAAACAAGGGAAAGCTTTATAAAGGTTTAGCCTTCAACGGGTTTCAAACCTATTCGGTTAGAGGTGTAAGAATGAAAGGTGTAAACCTAAAGAAACTAGGAGCCATTTTGGCTGGGACTGCCATTCTGGCAGGAAGCCTAGCCTTTGCAGGTGCCGTAACTTATAACGGCATCCAGTTAGTGGACGACAGCGGCTCGCCAGCAGCCAAGGTTGTTGTGGGTAGCCAAGCAGCTGTAAGTGATGCAGTAGCTGCTTCTCAGATTGCCCAATTCTTGGCAAACAAGGCGTATGTGACAAAGACCTACACAGCTAAGGTAACTGGCCAAGACCAGCTCAGCTGCAGCGGAAGCAGCGAGGGATCAAGCCCAGAGGCAAGCTGTACTGTAAGCGACGAGAGCGTAACCTTGGAAGTTACTGTTCCAGGCGTCAGCAGCACAGCAGTGCACAACTTCGGCTTGTTAATCGCTGAAGATGCAGACAAGGACCTTGGCGACAGGGATGCTGACTACTACAACTATGAGGGTGACTTGCTTGACGATGAGCCAAACCCATTCCAAGACCAAAACGGTGGCGAGTTAAACATGGATGGGGCTGAAACCAACTATCAAGCATATATGATCGACGGCAACAAGCTCGGTGCATTCAACACATATGAAGTTAAGAGCTCAAAGTTTGGCATCACAGCCAACGAGTATGAGAGAGCTTACTTCAAGATGCACACAGAGTTTGATGGCGACGACCAGATCGTAGTTCCTGGTGAGAATGTCGTTTACCAGATTGTATTCGGTCCTAGCGACCAGGGCATTCCACTTTGTCCAGGCGACACATCTAAAACAGTAAGTGAATGTGATGATAATCAAGGACTTGGGGCTGCAAGATACCAAATTAGGTTTGCAGGAAGCGATTGGATCATTAGTGATATTGACTCATTAACATCTACCTCCACCACAGCAACAACACCATCTTTAAGTACTGATAAAGTAGTAGGGTTACCTGATGATGGTTTCACAATTAAATTAGCTAAAGAAGCAGCATACGGAATAGTAAATGTTGGTAGTTCTTTGAAAGGCGAAGGTTATGAAGTTAGCTTGGATGATATCAGCAGAGATGACACTCAACACAATCCAGCTATTATATCTATTAAAGATGGCAGCGGCAATGTTGTAGCTCAAGATCAGATTAAGCCCGGTACAACCAAGGAAGTTAGCTTGGGCAATGGAGAGAAATTAACCATCCATGTCTATCAGACAGCTCCTGGTTATACATTGGGTGCTAAGTGGGCTGAGATGGCTATCTTAAAGGACGAAATTAGATTAGAGGAAGGCAAAGAATTCATGGACTATGCAGATAAAGATTCCAACTATAAAGTTTATCTTGGCTTCACCGATAAGAATGGGGCTAATACAGGCCTTATGAAAGATGTAACTAATTTGAAGGAAATTACATTTGTGGGTGATGCAGACCTCTATGGTTCTGATGACAACCAACTAGAGCCTGGCGACAGCGTACCTGTTCTTGACTTGGATGGATACAACGCCTATGAGCTTAAATACAATGGCTTGGAAACTGAAGATGATGGTATAGAGTTTGACACACTTAGCTTCCAATACAGCGATGGTACGAAGAATAATCAGGATCTTTATGACCTTGCAACTGATAGTTCATATATGGATGACGTTGATTTAGAGGGTTATATTAAAGTTTCGTCTAGCTTAGAAAAAGCTTTTGAGAACAGTAACCAAAGATCTGGCGAAGTTCTTGTAGGGCTTGCTCAAAACTTTGACTCAGGTGAAACTGACAGTGATGGTACCCCCATTTATGTAAAGAATTTGCCAGTAGTCTTACTTAAAAGAGCTGATGGAGGCTATTATGCAGTTACAACAAAAGACGATGTTACTGTGGATACTACTGTGGCAGGTGGTGCTGCTACTGTGGATGCTACCGATACAGTTTCAATGGCCGCAGCTACAGAACATTTTACCTACAAACAAGCTGGTAGGGACAATGGTGATTTGAGTGTAGCTGTTCCAGCAGTTTCACATGCTCTCGCAGCGACAGACATTACAGGTTGTGATGATGGACTTACAGACACTCCTTGTATAGTTACAGTATCTGCAGCCGATGGTGGAACTCTAGATGGTGAAACGTTATCTTTAGTAGAAGACATTGGTGAAATTGCTAATAACGATGAGACTGGCACTATCTCATTTGTAACTAGTGGTGGTAAATTTGTAGACAGTGGTGGTGATGACGAAAAAATAGATTATGTTGTCAGTGCAGCAGGTTATGACCAATATGGTTATTCAGCTGCTCCTGGTAATGAGGAAGATACAGGTTTCATAAGCATGAGAGGTACAGAGTTCAAGAGCGCTACTGATAGCAAGCGTGTATTCAGCGTGCCAGACAAGGTAAGAGAAGCTAAGTTCGTCTTCAAGCCAACAGCAGAGGCGAGCGAGAGCAGCTCAACACAGACCGTAACTCTACGCGAGGGCGATGAGCACGACTTCGGCGGCGGCGTTAAGGTAAAGGTTGCAAGCATCGATGAGAAGGCTACTGCAAGCGTAAGCGGCACTGGTGCTGCTGGCAGCTGCGCAGTAAGCGGCGCTGACCAATTAGGCGCTGTCATCACCGATGGCCAGACCTTTGCTCAGTCTACTTTGGAGGCAGCCACTGTTAACGATGTTAAGGAGAACCTCGTAGTTCTCGACAGTGATGCCGCTGATGTAGGCACAAAGATCGTCGTTGGTGGTCCTGCTGTCAACAGCGTAGCTGCTGAGGCTTTCAGCAACGCCGGCTTGGAGCTCAGCCCAGACAACAGTGTGATCGTCCAGAAGGTTGACGAGAAGACCATTGTTGTCGCCGGTTACACAGCTGAAGACACTCAGAGCGCTGTTAAGCAGTTCCTCGACAGCGTAGAGGTAGCATAAGTTCTACCTTCCTTTCTTTTTTTCTTTTAGAAACCTTTTTCAAAAAAAGGTTTCATCGAAAAACTCTATTATATTTCTTGCTGGAGCTTCTTTTTTAAAGAAGGTCCTAAGAAGTTTCATCAAGAAAACAAACCTCTTTAAAAAAGAGGTTTGATCGAGAAAATTTAAGCACATATAAGCTCATTTTTGATGGAACTTTTTCTTAAAAAGTTCCTTAGGAAGAAAGTTTTATCAAAGAAAACAAACCTTTTAGGAAAAGGTTTGATCGAAAAAACTTTTTTAGATTTATCAAAGAAAAGGCTCAATCGAAAATTTGGCAAATATTGGCTTATATTTTTTGATGGAACTTTTTCTTAAAAAGTTTCTTTTAAAGAAGGTCCTAAGAAGTTTCCGCATAATTGTGGAAAATATGCGGCTCGCCAATCCGCAAGATTGCGGAAAATATGCGGATTAGAGATGCGATTGTTGTGGGCTGATGGATTCTAAGAGCTTGCCAAAAGTTAAGCTCTACTTGGACTTTTCTCCCCCAAAAGTCAAGGTTGAGCTGGACTTTTCGGAAGAGTTTAGGGAATCTGTGGGCATTTTGTAATTTTATATTGTTGTGCGTGTTTTTGGCAAATATGTACATTGGTGGTGTGCATGTTTATGGAAAAGATGCACAAAGGGTTAGAGCATTGAGCTAATGATATGGAGCTTAGCTTTAAGTTATTAGCGGATAAGGTCCTAGTCATGCCAATATAAGCCCATACACCACCTTTTGACACATAACTTTAAAAACACTTATATACTATAATAATACTAGGTGAAATCATGTATAAAGCTCGTATTCGCGTAAATCTGCTTAATGATGTTAAAAAGCCAAAAAATGCATTCAAGAAGCACGAGATAAAAGAGGAAAGAAAGCCCTTCTTAACTAAGCTAAGAAACAGCACCTTCGCTTATCTCTTCTATGGTATAAGTGCATTCGGCTTATACACAGGAGGCATAACAGCATATAGTTTAGTTAATCCAAAAAGTAAAGTTGTTAGTGTGGCTTATGGCTATACAATAACTCCTGCTTCAAAGAAGATAATTAGTAAAAAACTAGACGAAGCCCTGCCTGATGTAGATACAATCTATAAAGATATAAAGAAGATTAGAGAAAACATTATCGAATATATTAAGCAAAGAGCAGATGGAGCTAACATAAGCGAAGAAAACCTAAAACGCTTAATAAAAGAAGAAGCTAAAAGGAGATTTGAGCTTATATTTCATCCTGGCGGAGAATTAGCTAAATTAAACGCTCAATTCTTAGATAATGTTATAAGTCAAGAAGGGTATTTCAGTAAAGCTATCCCACTATTAGTTAAAGCAGCTTATTATGTTCCTCTTATGTTTGATTCAGAAGATGAATTAAATGAGATGCTTAGTAAAGTCCAAGCAAGAGCCAATGCAATAGATAGAGAAATAGATGATTTAATGTATAAAATAAAGAATTATGAGTGTGAAGATAGAGATGCTTGTATAAGAGATGCAGAAGCACTTACAAGACAGCAGTTCTTAACAGATCTCGAGATAACTGCTCTAAAAGCAGGAGATAAAATAAAGGGCTTATATGAGCATATGGAGAAAGCGGAAGAACACAAAAGAAGGGCACAGGAGTATGAAGAGCAAGAAAAGAAGTGGGAAGAGCTGGAGAAAGGCTTCGAGGAGAATGAGAAGTATATTAAAAAAGGCGAGGAGATTGATGAAAAAATTAATCGCATGACAACAGAGGATTTGAAGAAGCTAGGCTGGTAACAGCGAAAACTATTAAAAGCCCTTTCCTTCATTTTTATGTATGTTAGGCGGACAGGAAAAGAGTGTCGAAGTTAAACCCGTTAAGAACATAGATCAATTTAAACAAATTTTAGAAAATTTTTTTAAGTTAAGAATCAAAACGAAGGAAATTATCACAGGAAGATTTTCCCCACAAGAAAAGAAGAAAGCCCTTGAAGACCTTCTATCACTTTATACAAAGACAAAAGCCCAACTCGACAACTTTATAAAGCTCTACAAAGAGGGAAAGCTGCCTAATGATGCTGTTATTAAGCTCCACGCCGCTGGCTACACGATAAAAGACCTAGAGGATATGAGCAAAAATTTGGACGAAACAATAAAGCAATTAGATAAAACCCTTACTGCTTATAACACCTACGATAATAATAGAACAAAACCAAACGCAGATAAACTCTTAGGCAACTTTATTGCCCAACTCCAAACAGCTCTTTCTTCTGAATCCATTGCATTTAAGCAGCTCTCCATGCTTAACTCTACGCTAAAAGACGTTTCAGCCACTGTGAAGAGGGAAATAAGTGAGAAGAAGCATCTCGAACAGAAGCAATACATTCGAAATAGAGTATCATCTGAGGTCAAAAAAGTAGAAGCTAAAAGAGTACTCAACGAAGGAGCTCAGAAGAGTGCTAAAAAGAACAAAAAGAAATACGATGTGATCCAAAAAGTAAAAAAGCAGAAGAACATCGTGGAAGAGCTTTGTCCTGAATGTGCTAAGGAAATGAAGGAGTTCTCTAAAGCAATGAAGGAGGGTCGTATAAAGGACGCTCTGGCTATTATTAAGCGAATCCGCAAGGAATATGCTGAAAGGCTAAAAAAGAAAAAGCCCAAGGTCTTTGCGGCATTAAATAGAATAGACTCTTTATTAACCGGCTTCATTAAAGACTTCGGTAAGGACATGGCACAGAATCCGAAAAGGGAAAGGAAGCTAAACGCATTGGCTTGGAAAAGCAATTCTTTTGAAGATTACATTACAGCCGCTCATAATCAGAACTTGATTTCTGATGCGGTTTTCCAAGCGGCTCAGGATTTGATAAAGGGGCTAAATCAGCTAGCCCAAAACCAGCCTGTAATGGTAGCAGAAACAGCTCCTGTCCTAACGCCAGAAGAGGTTAATGATATTTTAAGCGGCTCGGAAGAGGAGAATTACGCTCAATACCTCCAAGAGGAATTAGCGAGAATGGCAGGCATAGCAGGGTCTGTCTTGGAAGAGGTTATAAGGAAAATGGCAGAGGAAGATGAGACGCTTAAGAAAATCCTAAAAGAGCAGGCGAAGCAGGACAAGGAAATCGAGAAGCGGATAAGAGAAGCGGTTAAGAAGGCAATGAAAGTCGCGATGAAAAACAAAAGTGCGGTGTTATTGGCTTATCTTCAGTACATAAAAGATGAGATGCCGAATGTGGGTGATGAGGGGCTTAGCTTTAAGATGTTGGCGGATAAGGTCATGGGTAATATAAGCAACGATGAGCGGCTGGCATTACAACGCGGCGGCATCCTCAGGAACATCCTCGGCAGTGAGGAGCCATCCTTCGGCGATGTGGAGAAGCTCCTATTGGCGTTATTCCCCAATGAGAATCTTCCTGCTAATACAGTAGCGGGCTCAGACACTCATAGGGGGGGGTCCGAGGCGTAGGCTCCTCATTAGCGAAGAGTTCTCTGCTTTTATCGGGCACTATGCTCAGCAAAACCCCGAACAGCTCACTAACATCGCCTTTCTTCGCTTTTTCCAATGCTTTCTTATAAGCGGCTTTGAAGTTAGCATCTTGTAAATGCCTGTTGAGGGTCTCCATGTAGTGCTTCTTCTCATCTAAGCTCAGCTGGGAGAAGTAGTTGGCGAAGGCTAGTGTGTGGCATGATTATATATTAAGGCTATGTCGCGGTTTGGGCTATGGGAAGAATTGGCAGTCAAAATGCCAATATTCCGGAAAAATTGGCAGTGGCAATGCCAATTATGGACTAATCTAAGCCGAATTTGTCAATATTTTATAGTTGTTATAAGAAAATTTAGAATTATTTTATAGTGGCTATGAAAAATTAAGAATTGGTAATCTCAAAACAAGGAGATGTGGAGACGCTCCACTACGCTGTGGAAGTAACTGTTGGACTTAGACACCAGGATGGCGTAGCCAAAATATGCAAGTATGTTCAATAAATGCTAAGGTTTTTAAGCATTTTTGTTCAGTAACTGCTATGCTAAGCAAGATTTTGGCTTTTCAGCAAGAAGAGTGGGAGAAGCTCCTAGGAGAGAAATTGATAAGAAGGGATCTAGAAGAAACGTTTCTCACATATCTCTCAAAGCCACTGGCGAAGCTCATCACTGGGCCAAGAAGAGCTGGGAAGAGCACCTTTGCCCTTATGCTACTAAAAGATAAGAACTTCGCATATGTTAACTTCGATGAGCCGCAACTCTCGAAGGTGGGGCTAAGCGACTTATTGGAAGCTATACAGGAAGTTTATGGAAATGTTAATGGCATATTCTTAGATGAAGTGCAAAACGTTGAGGGATGGGAACTCTTAGTTAACAGCCTACTCAGGAAGGGTTTTAACATCGTGATAAGTGGGAGCAATGCCAAGCTCATGAGCAAAGAGCTCTCCACTCACTTAACAGGAAGGTATATGAGTTTTGAACTTCTACCTTTCAGCTTCAACGAATGGTTGAGGGCTAAGGGGATGGGAGTAAAGCTCACTAATGAGGGCCTCATTAGAAGGGAACTAGTGGATTACATGTCCAGGGGTGGATTTCCCGACGTTGTCCTGCGCGGCTTAGATGAAAGCTACTTGGAGACGCTTTTCAATGCTATTGTTTACAGAGATGTGGTGCTGAGGTGGAGGGTCAAGCATACTGCCCTGTTAGAGAAGTTAGCTCTTTATTTGGTGTCGAGTTTTGCTTCCGAATACAGCTACACTAAACTAAGAAAGCTCTTTTCATTCAGGAGTGTATTCACTGTCCAAAATTATGTGAAGTACTTAGAGGAGTCATATCTCTTTTTTTCATTGACTAATTTCTCCTTCAAAGCTAAAGAGCGCCTTAACTCACCTAAAAAAGCATACGTAGGCGACCTAAGCTTCATAAACGCTCTCTCCCCCACATTCAGCAAAGACATAGGCAAGCGTATGGAAAATGTCGTGTTCTTAGAGTTATATAGGCGAGGCCATGTGTCTGGTAAGACCCTTTTTTACTACAAAGGCAGGGATTATGAAGTAGATTTCGTCGTTAAAGAGCGCAACAAAGTAAAGCAGCTCATCCAAGTGAGCTATGCCAGCAGCTTAGACGAGATAGAGCGAAGAGAGCTTCGAGCCCTTCTATCGGCGAGTGAGCAGTTAAAATGCGACAATTTGGTGGTTATAACATGGGATTACGAAGGCGAGGAGCTGTTAAAGCCATGGGGAAAAGCGGCGAGGAAACGCGTTAAATTCACCCCGCTGCGGACGCGGCTGCTGAATATAAACTCCGAGGATTAATGAAGTATGTAAGGGTTAGAAGTTTCTATATTTTGAGAAAAAATTAGTAGAAAATTTCCCAAAACAGAGAAATTTTTAAAACTTTCCCCTCAAGACCCTTTATGTATGATAGAGAATTTGTGTTGGAGTACTTCAATTACCTCCGTGGGAGGGTTAATAATAAGCAGTATTATCCTTGTGAACTCTCCATAAAGCCTTTGGAAGAAAAAGTCTTTGTGCTGTGGGGGCCAAGAAGGGCTGGGAAGAGCAGTCTCCTTCAACACTTCTTTAAGGAAAAAACAGGTACTTTTTACATCGACCTCG
>JALWQW010000017.1 GCA_026982895.1 Microcaldota archaeon
GAGGTGGTAAACTCCCCCTTCCTTTGTAACAAAATTGAAAAATACGCGATTCTCTTCTTGAATAGTTAAAATTGTCTTTGTCTTCAAGTTAAGCATATAAACAGGATAAACCTCCGCCTTATTTATAGTTGGCGTGAATAAGATATACTCATCCTCCTTGAATGATGCTGGCATAAAGTCCCCTGAATGTTTGTCTTTTTTGATTAAAGGAACGCCTTCCATTTTAGCAAAATATTTGAAATGTTCCTCACTCTTAAAGATGAGAATAGACAAAGGCCTAGATAAAGTAAAATCGTTAACTTCCTTAAGAGTTTCCTTATTGAGCGTATTGAGCTCCTCGGCTGTTAAATCCATGCCTGCCTGCTTTTTCAAGTAATACACATCATAAGCATCATGTTCATAAAGTTTGAGATGTTCGAGAGCCCAATCCATATCAGCCCCTTGTTTAATGAGCTCCTTTACCAACTTATCTTCGCGTTTAAAGAAGGCTGAGAGAAGCCATGGCATATAACCGCTATTTGTCTTAACCAACCGATCAACACCATAGCCTGTTTTTAAAGGTTCAGATGTGGGCTTTTTGTCGATAAATACCTTGCTCAGAGAGAATTTTTTCTCCTTTGAATCATTAACATCCTTGCGGGATAAAGTTGATACACCTACCATAAGTTATATATTATGAGGGGAAGGGTTTAAAAGCTTATAGTTAGTGGTTAATTGTGAAATAATAAGCGTAATAAATAATTAAAAATAGATATGATTGAAATGCTTTAATGGAGAACGAATCAAAAATTTATGAAAAGCTCAACCAAGCGTGGAAAACAACCTCTAAGATTTTATTAGGTGGAGATGTCGGTGATTTAAAAGAGTATGAACATCTTTTGAGCGATGCTATAAGTGGCCACCTTGTCCAAAAAAACTCAACGGTTAGTAAAGAAATCGTTTCTGTCCCTTTAGAATATAAAGATTTAGTCGTTGCAAGGCTCAGCGAGGCGGATTCAATACCTAAATTAAAACTGGACATAAATGAGATAAAGGATATAGACTCAATTGTTGAACGCCTTAAAGAGGAATTTGTATATGTCGGTGACAGGATTTTAGGGCAATCTGCCTTTGTAGATCTCTCCACCCATATAACAGATTCATCGTACATCTATCAGTCATACAATATAGCCAATTCAAAATACATAGTTTACTCGGCCAATATAAGGAACTTCTCATACGCCTTCGGTTCTATGACCATAGGCACAGGTTCATTTACCATACTCTCCAGAAATACGGGAGGAACAAACACGAGCAGAATGTTTGAAGTATTTATAACAATAGATTCTTCCGATGTTTATTATACAACTCATTGCACAGGCTGTAGGGATACATTCTTCACTTTCTTTAAAGATGGTGCTCACAACACCATTGGAAATCTACAGCTTCCTCCTGATAAGTACAAACAGCTTAAGGCAACACTCCTTGAAGAAATTAGGGACAATCTAAAAGCCAAGAAACACGTTAGCTTATTTGATTTATTCACACCAGAAGAGGTGGAAAGGAGAGGCCAATTAAAAAAGGCAGTATTAGAGAAGCTTCCTTCAATTGAATTAGGCGAGAAACCCTTTTCAAAAGAAAGTATAGATAAAGCATTTAAAGCCACTTTCAAAATGATGTTTAGCAAAGAACTCGATGGTTCCATAGATGATTATGCTGGTTGGCTCACAAAAGAGACGCCTTACTACAATATACAAGTCTACCCCTCATTTATAACCGGAGAAGATGTAAAAATTTGTCCACCAATACTTGGAAGCAAGTGGTTCGATAAAGCAAAAGAAGGTTCTCTTGTAACAAAAAAGGAGGCTAAAGTAATAGCTATGTTGAATCTTTCAGAAGAAGAAGTTGGACAAATTTCATTGAAAGATCTTGAAAAGACGAAGAAAATACTATCTGTTATATATGCACTAAATGAAAGATATCTACATGAATCTATCAATTATGACAATTCCCCTTTAATATATAACTCACAGCATGTCTACAACAGCCCTATATCTACATTATCAAAATATATGGGTTATACAGTATATCCACGACAAAGCGCCTATCAATTTGGTTCAGCTTTAACCTTACATAGTGAATTTGGTATAAATGTTTATCACAGTCATGGAGTAAAGCGCGGCTTCGAAGTCGATAACTCTGCCCACAGCAGCGACATTTATTTCAGCCATAACTGCGAGGGCAGCGTAATAGCATAGGACACAATCAGCTGCCAAGGGAGAAATATTTGGAGATAAAGGCCGCTCTGTTAGAGCAGATATGGAGCGAGCTCAATGCAAAGAAGGACTTCCGCTATGGGATTTATTCGCTGGTGAGGAAGAAAAGTTAATAATTGTCAAGAATTTTTTCAAAAATGATTATAAAGTGCTGCAAGCGCAAACTTTTATAAAAGTATTTAAGGTAATAGGATTGGAAGGTTGAGTGAGATGGTGGAGAGAATTATCAAGGATGTACGGGAAGTCGGCTTCTACAAAGAAAACATCGAAGAAAAGGATATACATGAGCTTTTGGAAACAATAAGTAAACACCATCTTCCTCTATTAGGACTTATCAACTTCGAATGGTTTTTCTACAATTTTCCCAAAATATATATCAAAAAAGTCGGCAACACGTTTCATATGTACATAGAAAGCAAAAAAGAGGTCAAACGCATCTCACATTTGCTTTTTCCCTTTAAAATAAGCCCTCCTGAAGAAGTTGAACTATTAAGAGGTAAAGGTATACCTGGAATCACTTTCGCCAGAAGCAATTTCATAGAATTTATGTTGAAGGGTGGGTTTGAAGAGGTCCATTTAAAGATATATAAAATATTGGGCAGATATATTATGAAGGGTAGCGCTATAAGCGAGGAAAATGGTCAGAAGACTCACTTCTTTGCAGATCCTATAAAATTTCTAAAATTCAACCTCTTGGAGCATCCATCCATATATATAGAAATACTCCAGCCACTCCTAAAAACCTTTGGCCTAAAATCAAACGAGCCTCTCTTTGAAACAGAGGATATATCTATAGGCTTGGACAATTTCGAACCTGTACAGCACACACTTGTTGTGGGTGAAAGCGGAAGCGGAAAATCCGTTTTCTTAATGATGTACATTCTAGCGCTCTTATATAAATATGGGGACAATTTAAGGCTTATTGTTATAGATCCTCATGGAGAGTTTAATCAAAAGCTCAAAATAGATGGGCGTTTCGTCGTAGATTATATAAATTATTATATAGACCCTGTCCAACTACCTTCATCAAATGATTCTCCGATGTATGCTCAACTTATCACCCAACTTATCATGAACACAATAGGAAGTGAAAACAAATATGCTGAGAGAGTGGCCTTCCACGCAGTCTATCTTTTACTATCTATAGGTAAGTTAAACCTCAGCAATCTCAAGGAGCTCCTCGTAGATGAACTGAAGAGGGGCGAGTTCTTATCTGAAACAGAAAATGAAGAATTGAAGGTATTCTTCGATAACGAATACAACGATATTTATACCTCCCACTTCAACGAGGCTATTCTTCCCGTTATAAATTTCATAAGTGAATATCTTCTTCATATGGGAAAAGGTGGTGAAGAAGTATCCTTAACAGAACTACTAAAAAAGCACAGACTAGTTACAATATCTTTTGACCCAAATAAATTCAGCAAAAACATGATTCGCTTTTTATCAGGTAGTATAATGAATACAATGTATATCGAAGCTATAACGGGAAAGATAAAAACTCCCACAATGTTGATTATTGACGAGTTTCCACGCGTAACAAACCAAGTGCTAGCAAATATATTGGCAGAAACAAGGAAATTCAGATTATTTACCACTCTTGCCACACAATATTTAAGTCAATTGCCCAAAGATATCTTAGACGCTGTCATAAGCAATGTGAGAAACATCATAGCCTTCAAGCTCCATAAAAAGGATGCTGAGCTTCTAAGCGGAGCCATGAATATGAAAATAGAGGAATACTTCTTAAAGAATAGAAGCACTACAGAACTTGAAATGGAGCGTGTGGATTTATTTGTAAGATTACATAAAAGAGAAGCAGTGGTTAGGTTATTTGACGGTGAAAAGTATTTTGATCCTATGGTTGTGAAGACAGTAGACGCCAATAATTGGTTTAGATATATGAATCAAATAGATGCTTATGTAAAAGGACATAATACAACTGTGAAGGGGTTGCTGCGAAAGATAGAGGCAAAGGCTCCAAAAGCCAAGAAAAGCTCTTCTGAAGATAATGTTCCTTCTGAAGAAAAGGAAGAAAATCCCTTCAAAAAAAGAGGTCCTATGGATGATGAATAATGTTTCATTTATTGGTTAAAACACTCCTTTTTAAAACTTTATTATTAACAATATAACAGTGCATAAAGCAGTTGGCGGGTACGGGCTAAGGTGTTAATATGGCAGGCAAAAACAAAACCAAAGCCAAGATAAGCAAAGAAGATTATAAGCTAATACGGGCGAAGATAAAAGTAAAATTAGGAGCGTATAAGATAAACCCTGATAAAGCAGAGAGCTATTTAGAGCGATTTAAAGGCCTAGACATTGCAAGCATAGGTGAAGAAAGGGTTGAGTTGCTCATAAGAGAAGAGGCTGAGAAGAGCGAAGACCCTTCTATGCTTTTTGAGTTGGGTGTGATTAGCGAGACGCTTATAAAGTGGGAGAAGGATACAGCAATTCTTGATGCTATGATTACAGTAACAGAGGAGTTCAAAAAGCTTGGAAAGAGGATTGATAAGATATCAGCCATAGATCTTCACTATGCAGGCCTTTCGAAAATAAGAATGGAATATGGAGTCTATAATCTTCTCAAGATGGTAAAGCCCGATTTAAAGCCGTGGCAGTTAAATAGAGTTCCTGAAGGATATTGGGATGATCCAAAGAATGTGAAGGAAGCGGTTGAGTGGCTTGTGGAAGAGATGGTAAAAGAGGGAAAGAAAATTGAGGATATAAATCGAAAGGATTTCAGGGATGCGGGGCTCGAAGTATTATTAAACAAGTACGGAAAAGTTGAGCTTCTTAAAATGATTAAACCTAATTTAAAGCAGTGGCAATTAAATAGGGTTCCTGAAGGATATTGGGATAATCCAAAGAATGTGAAGGAAGCGGTTGAGTGGCTTGTAGAAAAAAAAGCGAAAGAAGGGAAGAAAATATGGGAGATAACTCAGGATGATTTTAAGAATGCTGGGCTCGGACGAGTATTATATGTAGGAAGTGTGTATAAACTCTTAAAAATGATTAAGCCAGACTTAAAGTCCTGGCAGTTAAATAGAGTTTCTAGAAAAATTTGGGATGATCCTGAGCATATAAAGGAAGCAGTGGAGTGGCTTGTTGAGGAGATGGCAAAAGAAGGGAAGAGAATTGAAGATATATCTGCAAAAGATTTTTTAGATGCTGGCCTAAAAACTGTACTGTATAAAAAGGGTCTTTATGGTCTTTTAAAAATGGTTAAGCCCGACTTAAAGCCATGGAACTTGAAACATCTTCCAAATAACTTTTGGGATGATCCTAAGCATATAAAGGAAGCAGTGGAGTGGCTTGTAGAAAAAAAGCGAAAGAAGGGAAGAAAATAAAGGAAATAACAGTAAAGGACTTTGTAGAGAATGGACTTACCACAATACTGAGGAAGTATAATTTGTATGCTCTTCTCAAAATGGTAAAGCCCGATCTAAAACCATGGGAATTGAATAGGGTGCCTAATGAATATTGGAATAATCCCAAAAATGTGAAAGAGGCAGTGGAGTGGTTAGTTAATGAGATGGTAAAGAAAGGGAAGAAGATAGAAGATATATCTGCACAGGATTTTAAGGATGCTGGATTAGGTGGTCTAATACAATATGTAGAGTTATACGAACTCATAAGAATTGTTAAGCCCGATCTAAAGCCCTGGCAATTAAACCAAGTTCCTCCTGGTTATTGGCACAACCCAGAGAATGTAAAAGAAGCTGTAGAATGGTTAGTAGAGAAAAAAGCGAAGGAGGGGAAGAGAATCGAAGAGATATCGGTGCAGGATTTCATTGACGCGGGGCTTAGCACCTTATTTAATAAACATAAAAAAGCTGAGCTGTTGAGGATGGTTAAGCCGGATTACGAGCACGACGATGATAAAACTCGCGACAAGCCTTAAAAAGAAAAGCCCTCTAACGCGACCTATGGCTAAGAAAGTCATGCTCGACATTCCCTTTTACGCGGACAGCAGCGATGGCAACTGCCTTCAAGCATCGATGGCCTCGGTTATCGAATATTTAACGGGTAAAAAGCAGGACCTTCACCGCTTAGATGAACTCACCAGGAGAAAAAAGGGCAAGTGGACAATGACGACGCAGGGTGTCAAGGTGCTGGCGGAGATGGGCTTGAAGGTTAAGTACTACACAACAGTGGATTTGAAGCCCTACCTTAAAGGCTTCGCCTACATCCAGGAGCGCTTTCCAGAGATTTCCGACTTTTTGAGGGAAAAGCTCGACGAGAAGGAGATGATAGAAACGACGAGGTATGTTATAGAGATGGGCCTCTATGAAAAGAAACAGCTGAGTATGAGGGATGTGGAATCCTTCATCGAGGCGAAAAAAGGCGTTATTCTCCTCATAGACGCCAATGTCACCAACGGCAGAGAACCATACCAAGGCCACTACATAACTATCACAGGCTTCGACGACTCACATATTTATTACCATGACTCATCCCGCGGACCCAATAAAAAAGTCGAAAAAAGCCTTATGGAAAAGGCCTGGCATTCTCCCTATACAGACAGCGACACAATAGTTGTTGATATATGACGAAGAGCTTTGCGACATAAAGACATATGACATAACTTTTTAATCCTTTTCATCTACATGTATTGGCATGCGCACAAAAACATCGCCGCATGCGCTCTTTGAGCGTGTCAGGAAGGATATTAAAAAGGCTGAAAAATTTGAAAATTTGCCTCCGCTGCACGAGGAATTTTTGAATGCTAGCAAGAGAAAAGGCGCTGTAGAATTGGCGTGGCAATATTGGAACCTTATGTCATCCAAAGACATCGATAAAAAAGAATGTAGGAGAATTCTCCTCTATTCAGGAAACACGCTTAAAAAAGCTCTCAAAAATGTTATAAATAAGGCAAAGCGATTCAGGTCTATATTGAAGATGGCGGATTATATTGAAGCCTATGGTTTTCCATCAATTACAATTAACAAACAAAGATACACTACAGAGATGCTTAGGGAAAAGGCAAGGGAATATGCATTAAGAGATTTAGAAGAGAACAAAGCAATTCTCTTCGATGATGAAAAAAGCAGGGAGGAAAAGATCAAAACCATAACCCACCTCTCAGATATGCTAAAAAAGCAAAAAAACCTGTCGGAGAAAAGCAATGCCGTTATAGAAGAGATACGCGCAGAGATTTTCAACATATTTATGAGTTATTATTATAAAAACATAGAATACCTCATTTTGAACGATAAAAAGAAGCCTGCATTGGTGAGCTTAAGAAGGCTTTTGGGAAATAAAAGACGGGACTTTTTGTTTATCATTCGAGGCATAGAACTGAATAAATTAATTGAACTGCCAAGAGGAGGAGAAAAACGATTAAAGACATTCGTGGCGGCGTACAACGAAAGGATGAAGGATTTCGACGGCATAAGAAAAGGGATCTATTCATTTAACAGAGAGGATGTTAATATATACCTTCACCTTTTAGATGAATTGGCTTTGGCAGGAGATATGCTTGGCATAAATAAATTGGAAACATATGAAAAAAAGAATTGGTTGAGACAATATCTAATAGCTCAATCAAAAGAAGAGATATTGGAAGATGTCGGATTGAGGGCATTGCCAGAAGAGGAACGCAAAGAGCCTTACCATAAAATGATTAGAAGGGTGGATTTGCCCTTCCAGAGAACCTTTAGGGAGATAGTTTTAGAGGCAGTGGGTTTCATGATAAAAAACGATGAAAAGCTCCTCTTTACAGAGAATATCCAAGAGCTGATGGGCTATTTCTTTGAAGACAAAAAGCCGCTGGTCGAGGAGCTGATAATGGCTGCGCTGAGGAATAAACGAGGCAATTCAGAATAACTGAGTAAGTTAATCAAAGTTATTAAAAGAACCTTTACAAATTAGCATGTTTTTGTAAAGGAAGCTTTACTAACTTGGCAAATAAGATCTTATTAAATATTTTTCGCATCTGGATATATTAGTATGCTTAAGAAGATTGGCCCAAAGGCTTTAGCAACCCTATTCATTTCAACATATTTAATGGGTGCGAACCCCAACACATTTAAAAAACCATTAGTAGAGAATAAATACATGCCAAAGACCGTTACTGCTTCAACCGAACAACAGAAGGATGTAAGAAATAAGCTTTTTGGCATACCTGATGAGCTTTTATCAGAAAAAAAACATGAGATACTGAAAACTTATGAGGATGAGATCTTCTTGAAACCTACATTTTTCGCCAGCATGTACTTGATACATCCAATCGGGCAAGCTCCTGACTTTACTTTTCATGGGCAAAAAGAGCGATTCATACAAGACGCTTTGAATCTACCAAAAAGGATTCGCCCTTTTAACTTAAATTTGCCTGGATTAATTATAGTGCCAAAAAACGAAAAAGATGAAGAAATAACTTATTTAACAGAAAGAATGCTTGGAGCGACTATAACACAATATTTACTAGATCAACATTTTGGTAAGGATTATTTGAAAAAAGCTACAACTGAGGATAGTATTAGGACATATAAATTCTTTGCAAGTAATCCGGCAAGCGTCATTGCCTTTTGGCAGAAAACTGTAAAACACTCGGAGAAGCCCTGGGAAGAAACTGCAAAAATAATTAAGGCAAACTTAAAACATCTCGAACCTATATTAACAGAAGCGGGTTTAAAATTATTAAAAGTAGGTGTGTTGAAAAATGACCCCCTGGGGGGAGTTGTCCTCAACATTGAAGTAGAAGGTAAAAAATTAGAAAAATTCATAGAAAATTATTCACCTTCAAAATAAGCAAGTTTCACAGTTTTTTTCTTGAGTATCCTATTCAGATTACCATAAAGTTGAGGCATATCACCACCTGAAAAAAGGACATAATAACCTTTCCTATAATTAGAATGTCCTTTTGTAATGATTTTATTATTAGGCAACTTGAATATACTCGTCTCTGCTTTTATATTATCTGCATCCATTACTTTCATCCTTATTTGATAAGCCGCATATCCTGTAAGATTAGTTGGATTTTCAACATCGATAATATACCCCCTATGAAATTTATGATAGAGAGCAAATTCGCTTTTTACAAGATTATCCATATATCTATATGAAAAGGATGGATTTCCATACATGCTAGTGAGAAATACTGAAATGTTGAAATGATTGGCTTTGAACAATCCATTAGCATCGTAGGCAGCCTCCACATCATCAGGTGAAAGTTCGCCAAATGAACCTGATTCTTCAACTTCTCTCCAAATTTTTTCCTTAGGATCATCAATAAGGTTCCTATGAGCATAAAAAAGGTTTATTATATAAGACAAGCCATTCTGCCCAGGTAATAATGTGGTTCCATCAGCTAGGGTTATCTTTTTGGGATCTTTTTTTGAGATTAAGGCAACGACAGAATGACCCTCATCTGCCATAGTCAAATTATTAGCTTTGAGATTGTATCTAAAGCCACCATAGTATTTTGTCTTAAAATCACCAGACAAATTTCCAACCATACCTATTAAGAAGGAAGTTGAGATGCATGAAAGAAAAAGATTGTCCTCATTAGACCCTACAAAAGCATCTGCCAAGCTCCTTGCATTTATCTCACCTTTTTTATATTTTGCTATAACTTCCCACTGAGAATCCATACCGTGTGAGAATATATACTTTAATAGTGAGAATTGGACTGAATAAATTAAAGCCCTTCCCTCGTTTACATCAAATATTTTAGTTTTAATCCTTTTATAAGCATCCATGGCTCCAAAGGCAAGTTCTGCAAATTTCCTAGCAGCTACCTTGAATTTAGCAGGGTCTGTTTTAGAATAATAAGATACTTCTGATGCCGCTAAACTTTGATAAAAATGATCGTAATGCAATAATAATTGCCCTCCAATATCTAAATATTTATCACGAGCCTTTTTTAGAGAGCGTATTTCTGCTTTGATACTTGATATTTCAGTACTCAGCTGTTTAACTTTCAATTCTAACTGTTTTATTTTTTTAGGGGAAGCTCTTGCCTTTTTGAGTTTGGTAATTTCATCAAGATACCCTCCTCTCTTATTTCTTAAAATTCTCAATTTGCTATACGAGGATGTAAGTTCAGCTTGAATATTATTAAATTGTCCACTATGTGTCATAAAAAAATCTCTGATTATAGAATCCCTTTTTTCAGCAGTCGAGTAGAGTTTAAATGCAACGGTAGTTGAAGAGCCTTTCTTCGTAATTATAGGTAAAGGATAGAAACCGGCTTTTTCTGAATATTCTTTAAGTAAAGCAATTTTCTTATCCAATGCCTGTCCAGATCTTGATGAAAAAAATTGAAATTCACCAAAGCCGTTATTTTTCACATTGAAAAGGGCTTCCCTAAACTTCAACAGGGAAGGGGGTGGGATCCTCACATTATTCTTGACACAATTCATCTTTAATTGTTTGATTATATCTTCAAGAGATAATTTTGTCTCGCCAGTATTATGTTGTTCTCCTCTAAGGAGTCTTTCTTCTCCACCTATTGACATACACAAAAAATGAATAGAATTATTTAATAAGTTATCGTTAAATGTCCTCACCCGCCGACGGCCTCGAAGCGCTTCCAGGCGTAGATGGAGAGGAGCTTTGTTAAAGCAAGAAAGACTAAAACGACGACACCGCCGGTTACAATATATTTTGGGCAGAAGGCATCGACGCAAAAAGCGGGAATAGCTGCCATGAATGCAATGGGCACGACAAAACGGAAAACGACGCCCCACAAACCCTCTAAGGCTGTATAGGGCATATTGGCATTATAGGCAAAGCTTTCTAGGAGGTAGCGGATAAACTCCGCGTTCTTCTCGTAGGCTATGTACAGTAAAGGGATTATATACATGAGGATTCCATGAAGTATAAAGGCATATATCACCAAAATGAAAAACGACAATGAGAGAGTAATTGAATAAGCATAGAAGATATATATTATAAACCCTGTGTAAATGAGGGCTTTTAAAAGACCTGGCAGATAAAAATACCTTAAACTCGAATATAAGAATGGGTGAATGGGCTTTGTAAGCAAAATTGAGATTTGAGCCCTTTTTCCACCAATCAATAGATTACGCATATCATAATAGCCAACCATTTCGACTAATGTATTTACGAGATTGTAAAGGAACATAAGAATTGCTATTTTGGGAAAGGTCCATCCTGCTAATGTGCCACCATTTAAGCCCAGCAAACCATACCACATGAGCACGAAGAGAAGTTCCACTCCTAAAAATAAGAGAGTATAAATATATTCTATTTTGTATTGGTTGTAGCGCTCCAAACCAATCTTTATAAGTTGCTTAATCTTTCTTAATAATGGCATATTAACCGCCCTGGCTCTCGAAATGCCTCCAACCGGCCTTGTGAATTCCATAGCCAATGATGATTAAAAGCAAAGAACTCCCCAAAAGATAAGCTACGCTGAACAGCGGCAGATTGCCCGTAAGCACGGCTTTTATCATCACATAACCGCTATGATAGAAGGGGATGTATGAAAGCAAGTTTTGAATAGACGAAGGCAATAGGTTAAGAGGGAAAAAGAGGCCTCCTAAAAAGAGCTCTGTTAAGCGGAAGCCAACGCTTATACCCCATGTGCTGTAAACAAAGTAAGAGGGGCTGCTTAAAAAATACACTTCAGCTACTCGCCAAATGAGAAGAATAATTGAAATCTCTATTAAAGTTATAATGTGGATAGTAACGCCAAAATACGCCGCTACAATCAACCCCGCGATTATCAAAATGCCCTGCTCTATGAAGAGCTCTCCTAACTTCGCCAGAATATGATACAAAAAGGGTGTCAATGGCTTAGTTATGGTGAGCGTCCATCCTTCCCTTATATTTTGGGTGTATTCCTCAGCGGTCCATGTCCACCACACAGGAATAATGAAGAAGTACGCTACAATGAAATAAGGCAAAAAATCGGCATTGTTAGAAACAAGTCCATTCCAGACGAGCGTGAATAATAAGAGCAAAACAGAGGAGCGCACGAGCAAGCCCAGAATAGACAAAGGATAAGCAAGGCTCCTCTTAACACCGATTGCAATCCCGCCAATAGCACTCCTTACAGAAAGGAACATATGTTTGCCTTAAATAGAGGTTTTTATAAGCGTTTCCGGAGCTTTGGCGTATTAACCTGTAAGTGAAATAAGGCTTGCGCCTTTTAAATAGGTTTCCCCCTGCAGGGGGAATGGTTTTTAAAGAGTTGAATAAGTGTTGTCAATAATTGTGGAGTGTGAGGAAAATTGAAAAGTTGATTTTTCAAATTTCCGGTGAATTAAAAGGTTAGATTCTATATCGCGAAAGTCTTGAAAAGCTTTATAATAAGAATGTTCTAAGGGTTTATGGGGATGGGTTTATGCAGTATCCTAAAATAAATACCTTCTTTAAGAGGGTTCAGGAAGGTCCTGATAAAGGCAAAATAATCCTCGACAGCATATCTAAGAATGAATTTCTTGTGCCTTGCGAATGGATTGTAAGTGAAAAATTAAATGGCACAAATACGCGGATTATTCTTTCAGAGAAAGGCATAGAGATAAAAGGCAAAACAGATAAAGCGCAATTTAATCCAATAGTGCTTAGGGGTATTGGGGAAATTTTGAAACATATTACGCAAGATAAAATAGATTCTCTCTTAAAATTATATGAGGCTGAAAAAATTATATTGTACGGCGAGACGATTGGAGAGCTGGTTCAAGGCAAGGAATGGAAGTATAATTTAAATGGCAGAGAAGATGTGGATTTGTACATATTTGATGTGTATGTAATGAGGGAAAATGGCAAAGGTTTCTGGCTGGAGATCCATCAAATTAAAATGGTAACTAATGAATTAGGTTTGAAAAAAGTTCCTGAATACGGGTTTGGGACGATACCTGAAATAAAGAGGCGAGTTAAAGATGGCCTTGTCTCGCTCGTTGATCATAAAACACGGGCAGAGGGTGTTGTAGCAAAGACTCTTGTAACAGTATATGATGAAAGAGGCAATAGAATTATGTGGAAGCTGAAGACCAAAGATTTTGAGGAGTATATAGGCGAAATGTATTTTTAGCATATGATTTAATGTGGTGGCGTTTTATGCGACAACGAGTTCTTATCTAAATAATCATTCAGTAATTATTCAGCATTTTGGAGAAAGAAATATAAAGGTGAACGGAGTAGAAGTAAGGGGGTTAAAATGGAGAAAAAAGGTATGGAAATATTGATAAAGCCTCTTAAAATGGTTATTATGATGGATAGTTATAAGGGCTTTGTAAAGGATTGGTTTAGAAAATATCTATCAGGAAGAATGCCCTTGAGCATGGAGAATGTTAATGAGATACTTCAAGTAGTTATTGACATATATAGATTTGATAAAAAATGTAAATATTTTACCTCTTTCTCAGATGTATTGTATCAAAATATTTGCGTTTCAGAAAAGCTAAAATCACTCATCAAGATTATCCTAGGATATAGTGAAATTAAGAGAAATTATGTCAACAAGATGCTTCTTACTTTATTCGCGCCGACTAATCACAAAATTATTATGTGGCTCAACAGACTTCTTAATTCACCTGAATGTACTGAGTTATATAAGATTAAAGATTATAGAAAGATAGTTGCATGCAAAGGTATACTATACTTCTTTCAGAAGGAGGGAAAATTTCCCATTGTATGTGAAAATAGAGAATATTATTATGTTATGTTAAGCGATACATACATGAAATTTGTAGAGAAATATCTAATTGGCTTATTCAATTATGTATTATCCTTGCAGAGTATAGAACCAATTTCAAGAAGCTCAACAAGGGTTGGTGTGGAGTACCTTATAGATATTTATGGTGACGATGTGAAGGCAGCGTCGAAATTCGTAGAAAGCACAGCTAGGAAATTAAAAGCTAAGGTCAAGAAAGACTGGATCGAAGATGTAACAAAAGCTTATGAAGAAGCAATGATTACAGAATTAAAGAGAAGAAGCTGCCTTTAAGCTTACACACTCTTTTATCCATGAGCCCTACTTAAAGAGGTTTTTGATCATAATAGATTTCCATAACATACTATATAACTTTAACAGTAACGCATGGACTATTAAACATATCTCACAGTGCTCTTATTCATTGAATTACATATTTTACAGGTGAAACTATGAAGGAAGATATAGCAAAATTAGAGGCTGTCACAGTGCTCTTCTTCATTGAATTACATATACTACCATAAAGGTATTAGGCTTTTATGAAGGCCTTAAAGAAGTTCACATCCATCTCTGTATGATTTTAGACCTCTTCGGCTATGAAGATGCCTTGCTTACGCCTCTTGTTCACATCCATCTCTGTATGATTTTAGACACCTTATTTTAAATCCTTTTTTCTTTGCTATATCTAGTTCACATCCATCTCTGTATGATTTTAGACGGCTTAAAATGTCGCTGCTTGTTGTGTTCTCCAATGTGTTCACATCCATCTCTGTATGATTTTAGACTATTTTTATAAGATGAACTCCATAAAGAACCTCTGTGTTCACATCCATCTCTGTATGATTTTAGACTGTTGTGTTTTCTAGGGTTAGGAGAGCGTCGGGTTTGTTCACATCCATCTCTGTATGATTTTAGACCTACTTATAGCAAAGAAGACTTTACAATTCATGTTAGTTCACATCCATCTCTGTATGATTTTAGACTTTTCATGATTTACCACCTCTTCGTATTTCACGAATAGTTCACATCCATCTCTGTATGATTTTAGACTAGCTGGGCTTGTGCTGGGATGTCTCCTGTAACAGTGTTCACATCCATCTCTGTATGATTTTAGACACCTTATTTTAAATCCTTTTTTCTTTGCTATATCTAGTTCACATCCATCTCTGTATGATTTTAGACCCCTGTTTTGGGCCAAAAGCAATGCCCTATATTTTGTGTTCACATCCATCTCTGTATGATTTTAGACTTGAAAAATACATCTTAAAAGAAATAGAATATATACGTTCACATCCATCTCTGTATGATTTTAGACACACAGCCAATGCCATCAAAAGCATAAGGCCCACAGGTTCACATCCATCTCTGTATGATTTTAGACATGGTATACTCACACAGAACTGTCAGGAGATAGAGAGTTCACATCCATCTCTGTATGATTTTAGACCAATCCAGCCAAACTCCATTCGTTGCCGTTGTTTCAGTTCACATCCATCTCTGTATGATTTTAGACCCAACTCAATAGCAATTCTCTCTGGCTGAATCATTTGTTCACATCCATCTCTGTATGATTTTAGACATAAAACGACGGTCTTTATGACACGGGAGTATAGTTGTTCACATCCATCTCTGTATGATTTTAGACTATGACCCGCACTACGAAGATGAAGAATTTGAATAGTTCACATCCATCTCTGTATGATTTTAGACTTTCTGTTAATAATACTTCATTCTTATAAACCTCGCGTTCACATCCATCTCTGTATGATTTTAGACTCACACCGTAGGCTTTGGCTGAAATCACTTCAAATGCGTTCACATCCATCTCTGTATGATTTTAGACCCTCAGATATTATATCTAATTTAATAACATATTTTTGTTCACATCCATCTCTGTATGATTTTAGACCATTTAAAAACTCCTGCTCGTATTCGTTACATCTCAGTTCACATCCATCTCTGTATGATTTTAGACCCACCATGTCGCCCCTAGGCAACTCGGATATATCTAGTTCACATCCATCTCTGTATGATTTTAGACTTCATAGTTTTGCCTCCCTATGAGTGTTATACAGGAGTTCACATCCATCTCTGTATGATTTTAGACCCAAGATCAAGATTGTGCACCATTTTGAATGTGACAGTTCACATCCATCTCTGTATGATTTTAGACCGAGATTGAATACGGCTTCACAAGGTGGGGTGGAGAGTTCACATCCATCTCTGTATGATTTTAGACAGACACTGATTACGGCTTAACGGTTGATGGGGGCATGTTCACATCCATCTCTGTATGATTTTAGACTTGCTATTGCCAAACTATGCGGGATTATTGAAGATAGTTCACATCCATCTCTGTATGATTTTAGACAATATCTATTGACTGATGGTGAAAATATATCTATTGGTTCACATCCATCTCTGTATGATTTTAGACTTTTGTCAGTGATGATTTTGGAACTGTTATGATTGAGTTCACATCCATCTCTGTATGATTTTAGACAGAGAAGGTGGAAAAGAAAAGGAAGAAGAGAGAAGTGTTCACATCCATCTCTGTATGATTTTAGACGAAGTAAATCTTCTACTCCTTAATTTTTTATATGAGGTTCACATCCATCTCTGTATGATTTTAGACACTCTAACCTCCGTAAAATCGCCCGTAACATAATTAGTTCACATCCATCTCTGTATGATTTTAGACTGAACATGCCCCAACCACTTGACTTTATAATCAATAGTTCACATCCATCTCTGTATGATTTTAGACTAGTGAAATATACTAAAAGTGATATGCACGCAAATTGTTCACATCCATCTCTGTATGATTTTAGACGTAGCAATTATAGGGAATACACGATAAGCCAAACTTGTTCACATCCATCTCTGTATGATTTTAGACCATTATAAGAATTAGCCTTATATTCGTTTTCCCAATGTTCACATCCATCTCTGTATGATTTTAGACATTGAGCTTATTTGCTGTTTTCTCCAATTGTAAGGTGTTCACATCCATCTCTGTATGATTTTAGACGGCAACTTTAAGCCCGTCTATTGAAGCGTCTAAATAGTTCACATCCATCTCTGTATGATTTTAGACCTGGAAATATGATGAACAAGGAGGACATCCTAAAAAGTTCACATCCATCTCTGTATGATTTTAGACGAGGTGTGGGAATGAATAGAAGCATATATTTTAAAAGTTCACATCCATCTCTGTATGATTTTAGACATGGTATGTAAGCGCCATCTGATGAAAGCCTCTAAGGTTCACATCCATCTCTGTATGATTTTAGACCCTAACAGCTCCTAACAGCTCCTTCTTTTATATATAGTTCACATCCATCTCTGTATGATTTTAGACATAAAGGCTTCCGCTTCGATATGAAGCCGAAGTTAAGTTCACATCCATCTCTGTATGATTTTAGACTAAAAAGATATATATTAAAGGAATTAAAATATGTTTGTTCACATCCATCTCTGTATGATTTTAGACCCGACGACCAACTTAATCCCACCAACTCCTGTTATAACTTGTGTTCACATCCATCTCTGTATGATTTTAGACACAACGCTTTTTTTAACCACAATCCAACATGGTTTAGTTCACATCCATCTCTGTATGATTTTAGACGAAATATGGACGATTGGTCTGGAAATGGGATTGGTCAGTTCACATCCATCTCTGTATGATTTTAGACTTAAAGAAGGTGATGGCATGAATGAAGATTACAGTTTGTTCACATCCATCTCTGTATGATTTTAGACGTGGCTTAAATCAGATTAATTTTTTTATCTTCTTTTGTTCACATCCATCTCTGTATGATTTTAGACAACCAAAATATCTCCTTCCTTTGCTTCCATATCTCCGTTCACATCCATCTCTGTATGATTTTAGACTTCCAACCGTCCTTCTCTCAACCTACTCATGTTATAGTTCACATCCATCTCTGTATGATTTTAGACGTGAGTATCTCGTTTTTGAGGAATATGATGACATAGGTTCACATCCATCTCTGTATGATTTTAGACATTTAACGGCAGCGAAGTCAGCGATGAAGTTAAAAAGTTCACATCCATCTCTGTATGATTTTAGACAAGATTAAAATTAAGTCGCATTATGGAAGTTCTATTGTTCACATCCATCTCTGTATGATTTTAGACCTGCTTTAAGGCATTCAAGACTATCAACCTTAAAGCATGTTCACATCCATCTCTGTATGATTTTAGACCAATTCCCATAGGCTTCACGCTCTCCTTTTATTCCTGTTCACATCCATCTCTGTATGATTTTAGACTTATAATGGTAGTGATTTAGCAGTAGAAAGTGCAGAAAGTTCACATCCATCTCTGTATGATTTTAGACCAATCCTCCACCTTCAAGAGGTTTAGGTGGTGCTACGTTCACATCCATCTCTGTATGATTTTAGACTTTAAAAAGGGTTAAACCTAAAAAGATGGTTAAGGTGGTTCACATCCATCTCTGTATGATTTTAGACCGAGATACAGAAGACAAGCAAGGCTGGAAAGCCTTAGTTCACATCCATCTCTGTATGATTTTAGACATAGCGGTTTAGGTTTTATATTAAACAGCGGTGACAGTTCACATCCATCTCTGTATGATTTTAGACTTTGTATTTCACTAACCCCTTTTAAGGTTGCTTCACGTTCACATCCATCTCTGTATGATTTTAGACCCACGCTATAAGCCAGAAGAAGAAGTTAGAGAGGTGGAAGTTCACATCCATCTCTGTATGATTTTAGACAAGATTAAAATTAAGTCGCATTATGGAAGTTCTATTGTTCACATCCATCTCTGTATGATTTTAGACGTCGTTGGAGCATATGTATTCGTTGTGTTGGAATAGGTAGTTCACATCCATCTCTGTATGATTTTAGACTGGATTTACCTTATTATATGATTAGCAGTTGGCAGTGTTCACATCCATCTCTGTATGATTTTAGACCTGAAAATGATTATGACGGGAAAACACACAGAAAAGAACCAAAAATGTTGCAAAGGCACTTTTCTGCATCCCTTTTTAAAGGTTTGAAACAATATTTAAATTATATTGTTCTTCTTTTCAAATTGCTTGCCAAACATAACTCTATCAATTCGAGAGTAGTCCTGTAATTTATATATAATAAATGTATCTGGGTCGGTTATGTTTAAAGACTTGGTGAATTCAACAATCTCTCTAAATTGAGCAGGCGTTAATTCGCCCTCATAAACAGATAATTGCGTCTGTCTAAGATATCTCCGAAGGAAATTGCGAAGTTTCCCTTGTATTCTAACATCAGAGATGTCATAAACTGTTATAACATACACATTACCACCAAGCATTAAGTGATTTATACTCCTTAATGTTAAGCAGGTGTTTTTCAAGCTTATATAATTCTATTCTGATAAGCTCTCTGATAGAAACTCTCTTGTTATTCGTTCGCATCTTTACCACTTTATTAAGTTCTTCATCAAATAAAGACAATACTTTCTTTCTTCCTACTTGGCTTAAGAATACGCCTTTAGAATCTTCAAAGTCTATGACTTCATCAAGCATTTTAAGATTAACCATTTTTATAAATAATCTTTCGCTTAGAAGAGGTTTAAATATCTCAGAAACATCTAATGAAAGAGAATATCTTCTTTCAAAAGGCTCATGTAGATAAGATACTGCTGGATGAAGATGTGTGTGATAAATTTCAGAAGCAACTGCGGCATAGACTAATGAATTCAAAAAGCTTACGACTGCATTTCCTCTGTTGGAAGGAGGTTGAATTTCTCTTTTTTGGATTTTGAAAGCATCGGATAATTTAGAATCAACTAATTTGTAAAAATACTTACGAATATTCCCCTCTCTTTGCATTAATTGAGGGATATTTTCAACACCCTCTAAATCGAGAGTAGGAAGATCGCCCAATGAATGTCTGCTAACAACATGTTTTATGTTCAAATAAGCACCTCTAACAAAAGCCTTAGCTAAATTCAATCGCATTTCAAAATCTTTGTAGGCAGAGACCTGCCTAACCAAAAGCTCGCCAGAGGTATAAACATCTTTAGGATAAAAAGTTCCTGTATAATTCCCATATCTATCAAAAAAGTGTAATAGGATACTATTTTTCTTCAATACTTTCAAAACACCTGTAGAGACAGAACCCGAGCCAATAAAATAAATAGTATGTATCCGTTCAATAGGAATTGGCTTGCTTTGTTCTTTAGTTATAAAATACATTGTGGTGTTTTTCATTTTTAGAATACCATCTTTAGTTATATACAAACTTTCTTTGCTCATTATTCCCCCTCATCTCCAAAACAAAACATTCTATAAGCACATTTCTGACAGCGTCTAATTTTCTTCGGTTTGGGCGGATCCTCCATAGTTTTTATCTTTTTTATTTCATCAACCGCATTCTCAAGTGTGGATATATCTAACGCTGTTAAAACTACAACTTTTCTAGAGCCAGGTGCTATTAATACACCCTTTGCTTTAATTCCTTTGAGATGTAATTGAAAAAGATAAAACTTCAGCTGTAATTCATGGGCTTTTAAGAGTTTGGAGCGTTTCCGCTCGTAAACCACATATTCATTACCTAACTTAACAACATCAAAAACGCTTCTATTGAGATGAACTTCTTTTTTATCCCTCTTATACCCAGATTCATGTAAAACTTTGCCATCCTTAACAATTTCATCTTCATTCGCATTTATCAGATTATGTGAATATAACCACAACATAGTAGGGCATACGAAATAATATTCTAATTCAACACCTGAAACACCATTAACTTCAGTTTTCATCATCTTCGCCTAAAAGATGTTTTTTATAAGTATTGATACTAATGAAATCCGAATCTGGATCTTCATTCCACTTTTTAACTTTCCATTTTGAGATGTTAAGGATACGGTTGGAGTAATCAGATAATAATTTAAGATACTGTTCTAATAAATCCATAGCAAATTCTTTTTGCAATCGTTTATAAGTTTCCTTGATTTTTTCAGATATACTTCCTTTATTTTCAGAATCAATCACAAAATAAGACTTTGTAAATATATTGTTCCTTAGATCTTCACCCAGAACATCAGAAACAGAATAAGTACTCCATATATTTCGATCCAATAAATGAACAACATAATCTATAAATGTTTTTTCTTCAAAGAATCGCTTCTCTGAAACCCTCCCAGATATTTCTCTGGCAATTTTTTCAAATTCTGATTTAGTTGATAAAGTTTTATCACCTTCAAAAATAGAATTAACAAGTGATAACGTTTCTTCTAGATCCTCTTGAGAATACGGGAGGGAATTTTTCCTATTAAGTGATTCTTCGGGAACAAGCAGGATGAATTTAGCATTTGGATTTTCACCACCCCTATTAACCCTGCCCATAGATTGCACAACAGATGCTAAAGGAGCTAATTCACGCATCATTAAATCAAATGTTATATCAACACCGGCTTCAAGTACTTGTGTAGAAATTAAAAGCACTTCATCTAAATTTAATGCTTCATTTAAACGAGATTCTCTATCTTCAAACATCATATTTGAATGTAATAAGATTATCTTTTTATTGCCTAAAACAGTATTTAACTGCTTAAATTCTTTCTTATTGTATTTCATTGCTTCATAAAGATCAATGGCTTCTTGTACAGTATTAACAATTATAGCAATCCTTTTATCGTTTGAAGATATATTATTTAAGACATCAGCAATTAATTTAGATTTAGATTTTTCTTTGAATTTTATTATTCCAACAGATGCATTATATTTCTCATGAAGTTCCTTAATCCATCGATCATCTGAAAGGATTTCTATGCTTCCTAATGTTTTAGATGTCTCCTTTGGAGGTGTGGCAGTCATAATCAAAGTGGCTTTTGGTTCTACTTTATCAATGAAATGGTAAATTAAAGCTCTAAATTTCTCGCCATATGCCTGGACTTCATCAAACACAAAAATTGCATCAGAAAAAAGACCACGACGAATAGGATATCTCTCAACATTCAAGAAAGTCATTAAAATTTGGTCAGCTGTGGTTATCACTAAAGGCTTTTTCATAAAATAGCTCTTTTCAATTTTGTAAAAATTGAAATCGCTATATGAACTAAAGATCACTTTTTTATTAGATAATTCCACCAATAGATCGGATTTATAGTCTGAATCCCATTTATCAACATTTTCATTGCCAATATAACTTATAAATCTTTGATGGAGATCCTTTATCAACGCCTTAAAAGGAAGTACATAGATTATTTTTCTAACACCTTTAATATTTTGAGCGCTTTTGAGTGCCCATTTTAAGGATGCCTCACTTTTACCTGCTCCCGTTGGAGCCTCTAGGAGAACATGTTTTTTATTGATATATTGAGACAATCTCTCAGTTATTTCTGCTTTGATAGGGTCAGATTTCCCGTTAAATTTATTTTGAATCCGTTTATTGAAGGCTCTATCAAATTCAGTTTCTAATTGACCCCAATTAACAATTCTTTCATCAGCATGACCAGAATCTTTCCAATCAGCTTCTACAAGGCAAGAATAAGCAATAGAGAATCTCTTTTTGTTAAATTCACCAGAATCCCCAAGTTTATAAATATCCTTCAATATATTCTTCAACGCATTCGCATATGCTTCAGAGAAACTATTATTTTCTTTTGTATGGAGATACTCTCTAAATTCACCTTCAGAAAAATCAAAATTCATTATAGATTTCAAAACTTCTCTTATGATAGGGAGATCAGATTCATCTACTAAAACATTACTTTTTTCAGAAGAACTATTTAATAAAAGTAAATCATCCATTATCATATTTGCAGAGATTTGAGAGTGGTGATAATATATGACCATTAATTTCATAAGCCTCTCTTTGTCTTCTAGATCTGGCTCTAATCTCATAAATACAAAATCTGCTATAGGCAAAGCTGCGATAGGATGTCTAAACTTATTATGCTTGCATCTTTTCAATTTATTTTGAAACTTTTGGGAGGCTTTAGCTATATCATGAAGATATCCTAAATTCTTCGCCAATATACATGATGAGCAATTTTTTGATATGTGCTCTTCAACATTCTGCAAGTGTTCTGTTAATGGTTGTCCTTTTGATGGAAATTTCCCATCTTTACAATTAAAATCACCTTCGGGCCTAGCCCATACATCCATTAAATTCATTCACATCACCACAAATTTTTCTGAACCTGCAGCATATGCTTTAACTCCTTCATTCAAAGAAACTGTGATAGGTTCTTCACCTATAGGAACTACGTACTTCTTTTTAGAGAGACCGCCTTGTTTGTATAATGCAGTGATCGGAAGATCCTCAATTTTTAGATTTTCTAAATATTGAGATAAGTCAATATAGCGGATAAAATCTTCACGGATTGCGAAGTTTGTGGAGATCTCTTTCTCAGATATTTCATTCACAGAAATTTCCCTGGCTAAAACCTCATTTGCCAAAGCTTCATTCTTTCCTAAATGAATTTTAAAGAACTCTTTGTTTAGTATATCCTCCTTTTGAGCTATACCAAAATACTTATCATCTTCAGGTAAAAGATAAATAAAACGATATTCTGGCATTATAAGATACTCTATATTTGTTGGTTTCTGTTGATATTCTATCAAGTAATCCACATAGTCCATATAAGTACTTAATACCTTCGAAGAGTATGCTGCAGCAATCTGTATTTTATCCATATAATGAGAATAAAAGTTAATCAGTTCTTCTCGAGATTTCTTATTATTATACGATAAACGCATTATACCTCTCTTAGCAAATAAAAAACCAAGAACTGTTGATTTAGGGGGAAGTATATGTGTAAGTTGTGTGGTTACTGTAGCATGTTGTCTAAATTGGGCTAACCAACCAGAAATCTTCATCTCAACTGCCCAGTAACCATCACCCATATTTATTCCTCCTCCTTATTTGATTTAGTTATTAATTCTTCAACGACCTTTGATATATCTCCATCTTTATCAAGGGAAATATCTTCCACTATAGAGTCATCAAGACACAATACTTTCACACCATTAGGCAAATTGCTAATTTCAAGTTTTTTGCTGCCATCTTCATTGTTTATGACTTTCATTTGAGCGAATAACTGCTTATCTAAAGAGGGATATCCATAATCACCTATAGCTATAGCCATAAATACACATGCTGGCTTATCACGAGCTCCTCCGACATCTTTTTGCATAGCATACTTTAATGCCTCAAAGAAAAGTTTTAATCTTTCTCTTTTCCTCTTCAAGATTTGTTCTTTATCATCAGGATCTGTAAAGTCTAAACCAACCATATCTGGATTTATAGCAAAGGATGTGAAGTAAAGTTCAGGAGAAATAGATCTATTAATTATTGATCCTCCAGATTCACTGTTAGTAGTGGATATTAAATTTGTATTAAAGTCTACAAAAGAATGATAGGGTTCTAAAGAAACTGCCCCCCAAGTAGTCACAGGACCAGGCCTTGTATTAGCTACTTTACCTTTACCTTGATCTTTCATATACCCAAATAAATCATAGTCGATAAAATCTATACCTCTCAAATCTTTATTGGATGCATTGGCTTCTGATAAAACTTTATCTTCCCTCAAAATTACATCCTCCCCACTTTTTATCCAATAATCTCTAATTCTTCTCTTAAGAGCAAAAGGACTTACATATATTCTTGGCTGGGCATCATGACCCCAAGGAATAATTTTTTGAGAAATTAAATTGGTTCCAGATGATCCACTTGCATTCTGATTGCTTGGAAAAGAATAATAAACCGCTACAACTGTTGCTCTTTTCCCAGAAAAAGGCAAGTCATTTTTCTCAAACCAGTCACTACCTAAAACCACATTTGGTTCTTCTTTTTTATCCCCACTCATTCTTTCACCTCATCTTTATTAACATTAGAACTTTCTGATGGTTTTGATGTGCCTGCCAACAAACCCAATATAAATAAGTAACGTTTTCTTTGACTATCGGCAATAGAGGACATATCTGAAGCATCAAAACCATATATACCAAATTCCCGAATTAAAGAATTCAACCCCTCTACAAAATTGATGGTTGAAAGTTCCATTGGCGCCGTTTTCGCCAATAGATACTTTCTGGTTCTTTCAGATTCTCGCTTTTTATCAGCCTCATTCAAACCATCTGTTACAGAACTAAAAATATATCTGTGCAATTCAGCACCTTTCTCTACAATTTCCTTTTCATTTATATCTTTTTCCATAGGACACACCCCCACATATGTTTTTACAAAATTAACAAAATCCAAAAAAGCAAAATAAGCATATTTATTATCTGAATAGCGATAACCACTTATGAACAGCTTTAACATAGAATTATTTATCTTGCCATCTTTCATAAAATAGCTCAATGATTCAAGATATATACCAAGACCCTCAGATTTTATAATAAAAGGAATTAAAGAGGAACCTCCCTCTTTCTGACCATTCAAAAAAATTTTCTTAAATTTATTTATGCTCTTATAATCACGAAAAACAAGCTGCCATAAACAATTTATAAGCTTATCAACATACAAAAAAGAATATATGGTGGGATTAGCATTTTGTTTACCGGGTTGATAGAATAGAATATAAATAGGGTCTCTCTCATTTAAGATTTTGAGATTAATATATAGCTTCTTAACCCACCTTACAAAACTACTATCAAATAAGGTTGAGTAAGGGGTGTGTTTAGATAGAATTAAATATTTATACTTAATTTTCTTTTTCTTTTCCTCGAAGAAGAGGTAAGAGGTTTTAATATATGTGGGAAAGAAATTTGCAAGAATACTAAAAAGATAACAACTGAAACAAACTACAGAATTAGTACCTTCTAATTTATAATCAGAATAATTACTCTGATTCAATCTGAACCTAGGTTTGAAATGTTTAAATAAAAGGAGTTTACGGTTACAATAGATGCAGAAACTATATTTACCCTTAAACTTCACTTCGCTTCTATAAAAGTTATACCAAAAAGGATAATACAAAAATATTTTGATTACCAAACTCTTTGGTAAGTGATCGCGTAAATTCTTAAGAATCCCATCTATACCTTTATCATGACCTTTATATTTTTTATTATACTCGCTAGAGTTTACAATAGAACACACATTTTTAAAAGCCTCCATCTCCTGAGGTTCTAAAGTAATTGGCAGTTTTTCTGAAATAAGATTACATATGGATGTTTTTTTGGAGTCTGTAACTGAACCAAGAGAAAAATAGTTGGAATTAACAAGAATAGTAAATATCCTCCAAATTGGCCTGCTCTCATCATAAAGAACATCCTTAAATTTATTCACATCTTTATCTAATGAAGCTTGATTTAATTCATTAAGCTGTTTTTCCAAATTCCTAAACTGTACATCATCATCTAACAAAAGAGATTTGGCAACTACTTTGCCTACTTCAATTGCCATCTGATCTAAATCTCCTTCTGCCATTGGAAGATTCATTCTGAAGGCACCTCCTTAGCCAAACCAAGCATTCCAAAGCCCAAGTGTGTCCTATCACCAATACCATAATATAATGCTACAGATGCCGCTCTAGAATCGCCTTTGAAAATAATTTTATCATTAGGGGAGTTGGCACTCCACGCCCGAATAGGATGACCTTTTATGGAATAAAGCTTCTTCTTCATAGGTTTTGTGAGATTTAATGAAATATCAAAGTTAAGATCATCATTTAAATCAGGTAAAACAGCTTTTGCGACTCTGTTTATATTACCCTTAAGAGCTTTTATGAAAGTATCTTCATCAAAAGAATTAATAGCTTTTCCATTTTTATCCCTTAATACTATGGGTGAAAGAAAAGAAAGGCCTTTTTCAGGATTTAGTGTAATCATTTGAACCTCACTTCTAGTAATAAGTAATTGAACTTTAGAATCATCTGATTTTAATAGATGATTTCCCAGATTCAAAAGTACATTTTTAGATAACGCTTTTGTGAATACATCTGCAACATCTTTATAAGGTGTAGTTAAATAAAAATGACAATACCTAAAATTAGACGTCGGAAATAAATTTGAGAATAAGAAAGCGCGTTTTCGTTTTCCAGAATGAATCATTTCTGAAAGGTTTGAATCTCTTGATTTAATTGCTTCCAAAAGAAGTGAATAAAAAGAATACTTCATGTCATAATAAGAGTCTTTTAAAGTTGGTGATAAATTGCGGCAGTTGATCTTAAAACGGGAATACATCAACATACCCAAAATAATTATTAGAAAGCTTTTTAAGGATATATGTAACTTATTAAAATGGTAAATTTTAGATAAAAATTTACGGGGTTGGTAAAATGGCTAAAATATGTGAAGCAGATATAATCCATATAGCGACGGTGGGTTTTCATTCAAAGCATATATACAGCCCACTTAAAGAATATGGCGGGAAAAAGTTAATTCTATTGACATCAGGAGGCAGACGGAAGAAGGATGAAGAAAGAATGGCAGAAGCCGTGGCAGAAGCGAAACGAATTGTTAAACTATTAAACATCGAATTGGAGATTATAGAGCTTAAAGGTGGCTATGATTATACTGCTAAGTTTAATGAAATAGCAAAAATAATTAGAAAAGAAAAAAATGTTGTGGTGAATGTAACTGGTGGCCCTAAATTTGATTCCTTTGTTTTGTACATGGCAGCGCTGAAATACAATAGCAATGTTAAGGCAGTGTTGTATATAAGAGAGGATATACATGAAATAGTTAAGCTACCAAAACTAATAATCTCTGAAATAAAATTGACAGAATTTGAACAAATCATGTTGAAGGCGATAAAACCGGGCATTAGCGCTAAAGAGCTGGCAAAGCAATTGAATAAACCTTTTTCCCAGGTGTTAAGATATTCACGAATACTTGAAAAGAAAGGATTGATACGCGCAGAAAAGGATGGACAGACGCGCTACATCTATCCTATGCAGCCATATATATGAGTATTGATTAGTCAAAGCACCCATTTCATTAGGCAAAGCCCCCGTCATAAAAGGCCTTCACCAAGCGGGGAAGAGCCTTGCTGTAACCTCCCTCTAAGACTGCGAAGTAGGGAATGCCAAGAGCTTTAACGCGCCTCCCAACCTCATAATAGGTATTCTCATCCTTTATGTTGAAGGGCAAAACAGGGTCCTCATGCCATGTGTCGAAGCCCGCTGATATGGCGATGATATCTGGTTTAAAGGCTCTTGCTCTTTCCAAGAGCTTATCTATGTAAGCGAGGAACTGCTCGTCGTTAACAGTGGAGGGCTCGACATCGAAGAGAAAGGCATTATCTGAGCTCCATCTCCGCATGGGAAAGTAATGCCTGGGATCGCCGTGAACAGAGCCATATAAAAAGGCGCTGTCATCTTTAACGAGAAAATGCGTGCCGTCACCGTAGTGGGCGTCGAAATCCATGATGAAGATGCGCTTGGCTTTGCCACCCATCAAAAGATGCCTCGAAGCTATAACTATATTGTTTAAATAACAGAAGCCCCGCGCCTCATCCTTATACGCATGATGGCCCGGCGGCCTAACAGCAGCGAAATCATTCTTATCAGCGGATTCAACAGCCGCGCAAACAGCATTAAGTGCTTCTTTCCACAGGGGTTTTTGAAAATTCAAATCGCCCATAGCGCCTATTTCGTCTTCACAGTTTTTCTTCAAGTCGAAGACATAGAGAAGGGAATGCACTTCTTTAATCAAAGGCAGGGCTTTGCCTTCGTCGTCGCATTTAATCTCATGAGCAGAAGGAAATAGCTCTTTTATACTCTTCAGCCTCGCGGGCACTTCCACAGGCGCGACGCCCTCATAACCTTCCAAAGCAGATAGAAGCATGATTATATGAGAGTTAATGCCCTTTAAAGCTTTCCCCTTAGCAAACATACAATGGAAGAAAATGTAAGAGTAGGTGGGGAATGGAAGCCTCTGCTAATTATAATAAGTATAACTGCATTAACGGGCATAGTGCTCCAATTCTTCATCAATGCATCCTCCTCCGATTATTGGATTGAAAAAGCCTTTGTAAAATTCAACAACACAACAGGCACTATAAGAGAATCATTTTTATTCCACATCAATAAAGACGGCTTTCATGAGTATTACAAAGAATATACTGGTGATGAAGCGGTCTTGACTATAGCCTGTAGCAAAGGCTTAGATAGAATAGATACCTACGAACACATACACCACAAAGAAGTTGAAATGTTAATCTGCAGAAGCAAGGCAGGATTGAAGAAAGGAAATTATTGGCTAAATATCACATACAGAATGCCCAATAAAGAAAAAATCCGATGGGTATCCTTCACAAACAGCCCCCGAGATATAAAACATTTCTGGTCGAACGGCGACGCGATATTCAACAATGTCCATAGGGATGAAGCGGCAATCTCATACTACCCGCAAGCAGATATAGGAGATATTTTATTTAGATACTTCCTACGCATAAGCACTTACAGAGATATTATCGTTACGATTCTGCTGGTAGCATCTATGTTAATCATATACTGGAGGTATGGAAGAGAAGCTGCTGTTGATGAAGCATCTTTACCAGAAATCGTGCATACTCCGCCATCACATAGGCCAAGTTATGAAGTAGCTTGTCTCATGGCAGATATTCCCTTGGGTAGAAGTAGGGATGATGTCGCCAGATTCCTAAGCGCATTAATAGTCAATGGCATAAGGAAAGGTACAATGGAGATAAAGGATAAAAAACTAAACATAAAAGACATGAAGGCTGTTGAGGAAGCTTACCCAAAGGAGATAACGGCGATATTAAAAATGTTAAACGGTAGAGACCTATCTAAGCTAAATAAAAAAGATATTGAAAAATTAGTGAATACACTCATGAAAAACTATCTAAAAACCCTTGAAAAATATTACAGCAACAAGGGATTTGAGGAATTTTTCATCCCTATAGGATATATCCTCTTGCTAGGAGGACCAATATTAGCCGTACTTCTCAGAATAGTGCCCCTCCCAATATGGTTAATAGAGTGGATTTTCACAGTATATTTTCAACTTTTAGTGATCACTGGTGCATACGCCCGCTTTGGAAAATACCTTTTAGGAAGATACAAAACAAAGGAGATCTACAAAGAACGCCTTCTATGGGATAAGTTCAAAAAGCTGCTCAAAGACCAAAGTAGACTAAAAGAATACTCTCTAAAAGATATGAATATGTGGGGAGAATGGCTTGAATACGCTTACGCTCTAGAAATACCCAAAAAGAACATTGAGTTAATAGCAAAGATGGCCAAATCCATGGGCTATGAAAAGGCCAATGAAATTGCAACAGTAAGCTTATACACTCTGGCCCTTAGCGGAGCAATTAAGAGCATTTCTTCTAGTAAAAGGAGCTCTCTTGGCGGCGGCTTCTCAGGCGGAGGCAGCTTTGGAGCTAGATAAAACATTTTATGTCCCTTTTTAGAGGTGAAGAGGAGATTCAAAGGAAAAGTGGGGGTATAATTATCAGCCGCCAATAGAAAAATAATGAAAGTATTTCACCACTGACCAGGGGAGCTTTGTTCATGATGAAGTTCTTCATGCTCTGGGGGAGTTTCCCTCCTAAGAGGGAAAAAATTGGCAAATGTTTCCCTGTGGAGAGGGAAATTTCTACAAGCTCAGAGCTCCGCTATCCTCTTGTATAAAGGCACGAGAGCCCTAAGCTCATCAACAGAAACACGCTCATCTCTACCATGAGCGTTGAAGCTCCTCGGCCCAAACTCGACGACGCCGATCCCGGCGCTGGAAAAGAATCTAGCATCTGAGGAGCCACCAGCGGTTGAGGACTTTGGCTTGTAACCCTTGGAGGAGAGGAATGTCAAGACAGCTTCTGCATACTCTTTATCTGGATTGAAGAAAGGCGCTGCGTAAAAGAGCTCTTCTATATCAACTTCGTAGCCGTCTTTATACAGGTAATGAAGGATCGCCTCCCTGCTCGTGCCGTGGTTCATGCGTATATCCAGTGTAAGCTCCAGTGTTGAGGGAACGGTGTTGTAAGCAGAGAGAGGCATCGACAGGCTCGTTATGTTCACAGTCGTTGGAGCCATCCCTTCTTTATTGGTGAGGTTAGCTCCCATGTCCAAAACATGCGCAATGTAACGAGAGGGATTATATGGCAGAGATTGTGAGGCATGTCCTCCTTTCCCTTTAATCCTTAACTTCAACCAAAACACACCCCTCCGCCCTACTTTTACAGTGTCGCCGAAAACCTTGGATTCTTGCATGGGCTCACCTATGAGCGCTCTCCTAATCTTGTGCTTTTTCAAAACATCCTTCAAAGCAGCTCCAGTCCCCTTAGCCCCTCCTTTCTCCTCATCGCCAACGACAAATAGAGAGGCACAGCGCTTCTCTTTCAAAAGCTCGGCAAAGGCGAGGGTCATCGCCGCTAAACCACCCTTCATATCGGCTGAACCTCTACCGTAAAGAAAGCCGTCTTTCTCCTCGGGTTCAAAGGCTTTATTCCAATCGTCGGCGGGAACGACATCATAATGCCCATTAAAGGCAAAAAGCTCAGCACATTCATAAGCGGGATAGTAAAAGGCGTTCACAACCCCCTCATAAGTGTAAAGCTCTCTTTTATAGGGCAGACCTTCCAAAGCCGAATCAATAACCTCAACTACCTTCTTGCCATTAGCAGAATCAACAGTATTGATAGAAATCAGTGCCTTCGCCAACTCGATGACATCCATGCTGTGAATAGAAAAATAGCCCTTAAAAGCCTTGCTGAAATAGATAGGCTTAAAAACACTTTCTACCACATACATATGTATGGCAGAAAAGCCCCAGGAGTATAAGGTGCGCGTTTATACAGCTTTTAGAAGAGGCTCTGAAACTCTTGAAAAACAAATCAGCAAAAAAATAGGCGAGAGGATTGTATTCAAAGAGCCAAAAGTAGACAAGTACATTAAAGGCGTGCCGAGCATATTCAACAGCAACTATAAAAAGTACCCCCTCGTAGAGATGCTTCATCCAGAAAAAATAATCGAGTGGCTCTATAAAAAATCAAATTTCCTAGTACTATTAGAGGATGGCGAAAAAACTGTAGGCGTTGGAAGTGTAATATTAGGCGACGGCCCTGAATACATGGAAGGTAAAATAGCTGAGTTCGCTAGAACAGCGGTACTTCCAGCCTACCAAGGAAACGGCTTCGGCAAGAAGCTATCGGCCGTAAGAAAAGCCATCATAGAAGAGCTTATAGCATTGGATGTAGACGAATTTTCAGAGTTATGGACGTACAGCGAGCCAAGAGCGGCCAATGGTTTAACTCAAAAGAATGTGCTTAAACGCCTAAACCTAAAACCCTTTGGCATTCTACCAAAATACATCGTTAAAAACGATAGAGAGTTCGTAATAGAAAGCTGGGGGGAAGTAAGCGTAAGAGCTTATGTACCTGAAGAATTGAAAGAGACTCCTCTAATAAAAGGCTTAATAGAAAGCGGCGCAGCTTGTATCAAAAAAGGCCATAAAAAAGACATAAAAGAGATAGAAGAAATAATAAATTTAGGAAATTACTTCGGAAGGCACGATGGAAAGAGCACGCCCATAGCAAACACACACATAACCGATTTTGGTTATGCAGACATAAACATAAATTTAACAGAATACAACTTAAAAACAAAAGACCTGATTAAAATTCTAGCGGAGAGCGAAGAAGTATTCAAGGAGTATATGAATGTAAAGAAAGTAGATTCTCTCTTAGAGATAATCAATATAGTAACAACCTTTGAGAATATTGGAAATATTATGGAAAACATCAAATGGCTGGATAAACATTATATTCTCTCATCGTATATACCTGGAAAAAGACGATTTGCCCTCCAATTCGGCAGGATACTTGGGAAGAAGGACAATCTAAAAGAAGTCGTCATTTTAGAAGACTATGGCAACATGGCCAGCACACTAACGAATATAGTGGAAAAATACAAAGAATAAACTTAGGCGTGTATTTTTAAACATTAAGATAATAACTAAGACCAGCCGGGATGGCGGAACCAGGCAACGCGCCGGACTTGAGATCCGGTGCCCTCACGGGCTTGTGGGTTCAAATCCCACTCCCGGCGCTTGCCGCCTTACTTCTTCTTGGTTTTGCTCTTTTTAGCAGCTTTTGTCTTCGACTTGCTGGATTTGGTTTTCTTCGCTGCCTTCGTCTTTTTAGCAGATTTAGCGCTCTTTGTCTTTTTAGATGATGTCTTCCTAGAGGAGCTCTTGCTCTTGGTTATCTTCTCGACGGCCTTCTTAACAAGCTCCTTCTCATCAGGGAGGGGCTTTGCCTCCTCCAAGGGCTTAGTAGCCAACCTATCATAAAGCTCCAATGTAGAGGCTTCTAAGCGGGCAATATCTTTTTCAAGGGTTTTGACGCGCTCCTCAAGCATCTCAAAATTGGCACCTATAGCTTCTATACTCTCCTTTATAGACTGAGTTTCCTTTGTTAGGCTCTCATGCTTCTCCAATAGATCTTTTACATGCTCCGATGAGCCGCTTGTATCCTCTGACTTCAACCTACTCAGTATGCGCTGGGCGAAGTTATGGGGATTATAGACGCCATGAAGATAAATGGGTCCTCCCTCCTTCAAATGAGCTACACCTGCAGTATTTATTATAACAGTGCCGATGCCAAAAACCCTCTCCAAAAGGCCACGCTCAATATCAATATCCTGAATAGACTTGTAAGGAACAACATAGGAGTATCTCCGTATAATGCCTCTCTCTATATAAACACCTTCATCAGTAAAGGCATAGCCTACAGTAACATGAAGAATTTCTGAATACAATAGAGCCAAAATGACGCCTATAAAGCCCAACAAACCTATAATCTCAGCTATCTTAAACTTAACATCATAACATGTGCCACCGCAGCCTTTATCTATAAGTGCGGCCGCTATATAAAGAACAGCAAACAATATCAAAACCTTTATCAGATTGACTAGAAATATGCGCCTGCTTATGCGCATCAGACTTTCTTGATTTACATGGATCGCTGCCATGCTATTTTTTGATGAAAGGCTTTTTTAAGATTAATGGCGCAATTCAAAGCGTGCCTGCCTACAAAGGAAAGCGATACAAAACCATTTTACTAGAAGAATACAGCACTTCGCCGAAGAGGAATGTCGAGAATGATGTAGAAGAAGCTCTAGCCACTTTGCCAACTTATGACATATTTATAGACGACATGGATGAGCTAAATTTAGACGGAGCGGCGAATATGAATATATTAGTAGAGAGGCCTAAATTGAAGATAAACATACATAATAGCCTCTTAAGCCTCCATATAAACACATACACAGAAAGCGAAATACATGTAAATGTGCAAGGCGAATCGTTCTTAAGCATGAGCTTCGAGATAAACAAAAATCTCCATGTGAAGAGCAGATTCAACGGCGAAGGCGAATTGTACGAGAATATCAGGGTTGTAGAAGAAGGCATTCATGTAAAGCATGCATTGATGACAGAGATGGCCGGAAAAATAAGCACAAATATTAAAGGAGAGGCGAAAAACAGCATCATAGAATACACAGCAAAGCATATACCCACAAATTCCCTTAAACACGAAGCTAATTTGGCGGCGAAATGTCCTATAAAAGGCAAGCTAAGCCTAAAAGCTCTTTTAACGAAAAAGGTTAATGTTGAACTACAGCCAAACATCGAAGCTGCTTGCTTAAATGCAGAGATAACGCACAACGCAGCAGTATTCGGCATAAACGAAGAGGAGTTATTTTACCTGCGCACTAGGGGCTTGAACAAAAAGAAGGCTGAAGCAGCCCTTATAGAAGCGTTTAAAGGAAGCGCATAATGCACAACCTACTCATTTTTAACTTTTCAGAATAATATCTGCACATGAAGCAAAGACGCCTCAGCAACAAAGAATTAAGGCAATTGGACGAAGTTATCCCTATAAAAATAGGAAAGGGCAGAGAGGTGTTTGAGCTCGACCACCCCAAAGGCAAGGTATATATTATAGAAGGGCTACCTGCTTTCTTCGAATACGAAGGGAAGCTCTACCCAACCCTCCAATTTCTGCTCGATGTGGGTTTGGATGCTCCAGCAGTATATGTGGACAAAGGCGCGATTCCATATGTGGCAAAAGGAGCTGATGTTATGAGGCCAGGCATTCAGCATGTGGAGGGCGATTTTAAAAAGCATGACTTGGTTATTGTACGCGACGGCAAGCATGGACAGCCTCTGGCAGTGGGCCTCTCCCACTTAAACAAAGAGGCGCTTGTAGAGAGTAAGAAAGGCAAGATGATTAAAGTCATCCATCATATAAACGACTGGATATGGCGATTGAAGCCTACAAGGGGAGCTTCGCGATAACCTTATATTCAGCATGCGGCCTCTTCAGTACACTCTCATAAAGCGTCAAGTGTTCCGGCATATAAGGCTCCAATTCAAAGCCTTTGTGCTTCTCCAAAAAGGGCTTAACATCGACTCTACACCTTACCCTCGCCAATGTTAAATGGCAGGTGTTGGAGCACTTCCCTTTACCACAAGTAAGCTTAGCCAACTCTTCACAGCCATTCACACCTAGCCAAACGACGCGAACATAATCCAATGAAGGAAAAACACCGACGCCTTTAAATTCCAATTTGGGCTTTTGGAATTGCATATTCTTCAATTCACCAATCAACACCTTTACAGCATCATCGGAAAGCTCACCGTAAAAATTGAGGGTTATATGCGCATTTTCAGGCGGCACCAATCTATAGCAAGGGCCTTTGAGCTCGTTTTGAAGTTTAGAAATTGCTTCCTTCACATAGTTAGGAACATCTATAGCCAAAAAGACACGCACGAATATCCCTAAGCAAACCTGCTCTTATCTGCAAAGAGAGCCTTGAGCTTTATCTTCTCCCCTGGCGTTATATCCGGGCTTGGAGCAACAAAGGTGTTGTAGAAATCCTTCATGAGCATCGCAGTCCGAGTTTTGTCCTTTTTTATGGCGAGGGTTAAATAGCCTCTAGCTCCTTTTACATCACCCAAAAGAAAAGACGAGAGAGCCTGCATGAAGTAATCATCGACAGTCGGCTTTTTAACGCCTGAAAACATGGCAAGGGCTTTATCATATATACCTCCAATGACATAGACATTGCCCAAAAGCCTGAGAAGCATGTCTGATTTGCAGCCTTCCTTCAAAGCAAGCTTCCCAAATTTAAGGGCGTCCTTCTCGTGGCCAGATATGAATGATTGAAGCGCTTCTAAATAATAAATTGCAGGAGGCTTGAACTCTTTCATGAGAACGCGGGCTTCGCTCTCCTCGCCCTCGATTATGATTTTCTCCACATAAGACATGTCTATTTTTTTAGGCATCACCACATTTATATTAAAAAGCTTTATAAAGGCTTCATCCCCTTACAAAAACATGTATGAATATGTGGAGCACACAAGTGATGTGAAAATAAGGGCTAAAGGGAAGAGCTTTGCAGAAGCACTCGAAAGCCTTATGCAAGGACTTATAGACTTGATGAAAAGCGGAAATACTGCTCAAAGCAATAAAGAAAAGGAAACTCTATTAGAGCTCAACACGAGCCATATAAACGACCTCGTTATTATGAGCTTAGAAAAAATACTTGTTATATCCGAAATCGAAAATATTATCCCTAAAAAAGCAAAAATACTGGAAGAAGAGCACGAAAATCCCTATTATGTAAAGTTTGCCCTTTTTGGCAGTGAAGGCGAATTCAACGAAACGCTCATAAAGGCAGTAACATATCACCAGTTGAAGGTTGAAAAAGAGGAGGATGGTTGGTTACTAGAAGTCATCGTCGATATATAATTCTGGATTTTTCTTAAACTCCTCCATAGCCCAAAAGCTTGCAGTGGTTACACCCACACCTAGAGACACAAGGAGGATTTTTAGCCAGAGAGGTGTTGATTTGTTCGTTTTATGTTCATTAAGCGGCTGATGGTTTGTAGTGTTGGGTGGCTTAGCCCTTTTCAGGACACGCTCGACCTTTGGCTTCTGTAGTTTAAGCATGAATTTAGGTGTGGATTGTAAAGGCTGCGGCTTCAAAAACACTGTTGTTACAGTGCCAACCAAGATGGCTCGTTTTAATGTTTTATAAAGTTTGACCATAAAAATCACCACATGAATATCGACGAAAAGCTTTATAAATGTGATAGTGTGCGATAAAGAGGATAAAGAGCTTGTATAAACTGCGTTTTGCTCTTAGCTAGAGAGCACTCCTTTAAAGCGTGCAGGATTGTAACCCACCTGCCAACCAACACTTTAAGGCTATCAACATCTTCAAAACGAGAGCCTGCTATAAAAAAGGAAGGATACCGATATAGAAGAAAATTTAACGCGGTGTTTGCCTTCCTAGCATTTCGCCATCTGCTAGTTATACATGGTTTTAGATGGCAGAGATAGCTATGTTCTAGTGCTAGGATATACTTTCTTTTGGAAGTCTCCTTTGGGTTGCTGAAGAGGTTGTCTGCTATATCTGCTAGTTTTATAATGGGCAAGCGCAAATCATCTTCTGTTAAAATAGAATGGACATAATTCGTGTAATTTGTGTAAGGGGCTGTTGTCAATAAATCCAAGGAACAATGCGGATATGCCTCATTTGGATAATAGCTCAATTTATGAATGAGCAAAGCTACTTCCTCGCCGTACTTGTTTAATAAAAGCTGCTTCATCATTAGCTTATCATCGGCTTCCTCTATGACATCGTGAAAGAGCGCTGCTATAACCCCTTTTCTAAGAGCTTCGCCCCTTATATCGTATCTTTTAAGTAGAAAAGAAGCTATAGCAGAAACACGAAGAGGATGAACAATATAAGGCACAGCCTCCCTGAATGAAGGGTCACGCTCGCGCTTCCTATACTTGCCTTTATAAGATTCCAAAGCCTGATTCAGAGCGCCTTCCAACAAGGGCTCCTTCTTCAGCTTGGCTCTAAATGATTCTGGCAGGGATTTGTCCATCCATTTAGAGAGGTCTTTCTTCGATTTGTCTTTAACCCTAGGCATTGCTATATTATGGCAAAAAGTATTTATAAGTATTTGTTAATGCACTTAAGAAGCCAATACTTCCTTCAATGCGCTTTATTTTGTAAAATATTGGTGGTCTTTAACGAAATTTATGAACTCTAAAACACATAGAAAGCCATTATAAATCTTTCGAGGCATAATTATATTGCAATGGTCAGGAAAAATAAAATAGAGGTAAAGAAAAGGGAATTGAGGCAGAAGTCTAAAAGAGAAGAGCCGCCATTAGAAGACAAACTCATGATAAGTAGGGAAAAAAGAGTCAAGGCACTAATAGAGAAAATAGGGGGCAAATGGAAGGCTTTGGGCGAAGAACTTTATAAGATTTATAAAGAGGATAAAGAAGAGGCCTTTGGGCTTATAAATGCCATCAACACCAAGCTCAAGATAAAACAGCCAAAAGTAGAGTATGAAGAGCTCGAGAAGTGGTTAAATCTCTTGGTAGATGAAAAGTTGGCTTTCTCCTTAGATGATAAAGAAATGGTTAAAGCTGTGTTGGGTTTAGCTACCTTCTCTGGGCTGAAAGGGATAGGAAGTGAAGAGAATGTAAAGAAGAGCTTTGCCATGGTCGTGCTGAAGGAAGCTATGAAGAGCAATAACATTAGTAGGCGAGAGACAGCAGCTTGGCTTATAATTAGGCTCGGCTTGCAGAAGGAGCTTAAAGCGGAGTTGATGTTGTTGATGTTTGATGGCATAAGTGATGTGAGAGAAGTGGCTAAAAAGGCATGGAAGAAAGCTGGCTTTGGCAATGCGAAGGCAGTGTATGAGCGAATGAAAGAAGAGGAAAAAGAGCGAGTAAAAGAGCTAATAAGAGAGGCAGCGAGGAGTGATGATTTGGATTGGGGAAGACGATATGCAGCAGCTAAGCTCATAGGCGAGCTTGGCTTACAGGAGGAATTCTTAGATAAGCTGGTAGAGCTAGTATTCGATGAGGAAGTGGTGGCTAAAGCAGCAGCCAAAGCCCTTAACAAATGGAGCAAAAGGCTGAGGAAGAGGGGCATCAGTGCAAGAGAGGAGTTAGAGAAGAGAAAGCAGGAATGGAAGAAAGAGATAAAGGAGAGAATAAGAAAGCTGATAGAAAAAGGGGATTTCCACCCTTCTCTTGATGCTATAAGGGCATTCCGTTGGTTAGAGGATTATAAGCCTGAACTGCTCCTCCTCTCCTTTGTGGAGGATAAAGAAGTTAAGAGAGTAGCAAAGATGGAGCTGCTGAAGAGGTATGGTGTAGGAAGCCTAATAAGAGGGAAGCCAAAATTAACAGACAAAGAAAGAGATGAGCTGAAGCAGCTAGTAGAGGAGGTAATGAGAGAGGGTGATAATAAGGCAAGGGAGGCAGCGGTTAAGCTAGCCTTGAAGCTTAAGTCTTATGCGCTGTTATTGATTGTATGGCCTTATCTGCTCTGGGAGCCCTCGTTGTTAGATGAGAAAAGTGCGGAAAAAGCCAAAAAGTATATGAGGAAGCTCTTTGGAGAGCTGAGGTCCAACGTGGCTAAGAGGAAAGAAAGCAAGGCAAGCTTAGCTAACCCCTTCGCCCTCTCTACGCAAGCGAAGCTCGTCGGAGAGCTAGCCCTAGCTATGGCAGTGCTCTGCTTATAATCCAGAAAACAGGCTTTTAAGCTTTTCTAGGCTCAATATAAATGGATAATCATGCCTACTAAAAAACGAATAATGAAACAGAAAGAGCAAAGGAGCACAGGAAAATTAAGCCCAAAACAAAGAGATGAAAAAGAGCCCCTAATAGAGAGGTTTGAAGAGAGTGTGGAAGAAAAAGCCTCAAAGCTATTGGAAGAAACAAAGGATGATTGGGAAAGGATGGGCAAAAAGCTCTATGAGATTTATACAAAAGATAAAGAGGAGGCCTTTGAGCTTATTAGCGATATAAATAGGAAAAGAGGAGAAAGGAAAATTAAGGTCGATATTCTTAATAAAAAAGCTCAAAGATGGGAAAAATTGGTGGAGGAAGGATTAAAGCTGTTGGGAGGAGAAGGCCTCAACTTTTCCATGGAAAAAAGCAGAAAACGAACAGAGGCTGTATTGAGCTTGGCAGCGTTTTCAGGCATCAAAGAAATAAAAAACGACTATGACTTAAAAAAGGCGTTTGCCAAAGTTCTTATAAAAGAAATAATAAACCCCTATGATGAGAGGCTTTCCTTAGCGATAGACCTCACACAAAATCTCAAATTGTACGATGAATTATTGTTGGATTTGATAATAATAGCATATCATGATGAATGGGGGGCAGAAGAGAAAGCCATAGACACCGTAATTAATTATGATCATATAAGAGATGTAATGAAAGATGTAACGAAGAAGAACCCAAAAATGGCTAAAGAGATAAAGAAGATAATATTGGAGGGTGTGGAAATAGGAGAAATATGGAAATCTTATGTATCTGCCACACTTATTAAAGAGCTGGGCTTGCAGGAAGAATTCTTAGAAGTATTGGAAGAGCTATTGTTTTTCCACGATGAAGACAGAACAGACAACAGAGTCAATTTAACAGCAGCAGAAGCCCTCTTTGAGTGGAGCCCTGAATTATGGAATGAAGCCATTGCATCTGACGAAGCAGATAAGAGAAAGAAGGAGTTGAAAGAAAGAATAACAAGAGGATTAAGAAGCTGGATAATAAATACGGAAGGCTTAGATAAAGAAGAGGCCATAAACATTATCTCTATATTGGGTTTACATGAGAAATTTGTTTATGAGCTTCTCGACAGCCTATTTGATGAAGATTTAGATGTTGTGAAGGCTGCTATACCCGCTATTCGAGATTGGAATGAACAATTAAAAAACAGAAGCAGCAGTATCAAAAACATCATAATAAAGCTTGGATTGTTAAATGAATTTAAAGAGAAGATTGATGAAAAGCTAAGCAATGGCGAGGAGGCGGCGAGATACGGAAGCATAGCACTTATAGCTGAGTTGGATTTAGAGGACGAATTCTTCCATAAGCTCTTGAATAGAATCTTTGAAGAAGATGAGAGCTATATCATATCTACAGCAGCAGAAATCGTAGGACTTTGGAACAATAAGCTAAAAGAGTGGAGGAGCAGTGGTGTAAAATACCTGGAGAAAAATGATCCTAAGATAGTTAATGAGATGGTAGAAAAAATAGAGGTGGGTTTAAAGAGTAAAAAATGGCAACAGCGGTACGCAGCCGTTCAGCTCATAGCCCATTTAGACTTGTGGGAGTGGTTTTTATTTGGGCTTGTTCCTTTAATCAACGATAGGGAAAGGATTATTCAACAAGTGTTAAAACATATGAAACCCAACCTCAAAGAGCGTGTAATAAAGAGAGTGAAAGACATTGAAGAGCACACCAAAAAAGACCCTGCTGGATTAACTAATCCCTTCACCACAACTTCTTATGAGAAAAACAGAGAGGCGCTCGCCACAGCCCTTTTTCTCTTATGCATTTAATAGCGTTTAATATAATATACTTTTCTCATACAAGCAAAGATAATTTAAACAATTTAACACACTAACTCCTAACACACTGACTGCTTATTATTCTATTATAATGTTTAGAAAAAATAGTGCAAAGGAAGGAAGATGGATAATTACTAGGCGATCCCTTTAGTAGTGGCTAGCTAAACACCTCGAAGTTTCCCCCTTGGTGCTTACACTACCACCCTATCAAACCCATCTGCTGTGGGCGGACTTAGGAGCCTAGTCTTGGGAGTGGCTTCGACCTTAGATGCTTTCAGGTCTTATCCACATGGGGCGTAGCTGCTCGGCAGTGCCAATTGACAACCGATCGACCAGAGGCCCCGAGTCCCCGTTCCTCTCGTACTGAAGGACCCTTACCCTCAGGCTCCAACGCTCCCAGTAGATACTACCGTACTGTCTCGCGACGTACTGAACCCAGCTCATGTGGGTCTTTAACGGATGAACAAACCGACCCTTGGTGGCTCCTGCACCACCAGGATGACCCAAGCCGACAGCGATGTACCAAACCGCGGGGTCGATGTGTACTCTCGCCCGCGACAAGTCTGTTACCCCCGGGGTAGCTTGTCTGACAGAGTAGGCTCCCACTAAAGGAGCACTACTGTTCGATAAGCCATGCTTTCGCAGCTGCTTTCCACGCTTTTAGGAAAGCAGTCAGGCCGACATATGTCTTTATCCCTCTGCGACGGATTTCTGACCCGTCTGAGTCGACCTTTGGGCACCCATGTTTCTTTATCGTGGGTGTACCGCCCCAGCCAAACTACCCACCAGACGCTGTCCCCTTTTCAGGGTAAACTCCGCTAGTCGAAATAGGTGGTGTTCCATTGGCGCCTCTGCCGCCCCCGGAAGGACGGCTTCGAAGGCTCCCACCTACGCTCTGTATCCCGACCAGCGAAATAACGCCTGGCTGTAGTAAAGCTCCACGGGGTCTTCGTTTCCCACTGGGAGTCCCCGGCATCTTCACCGGGCAGTGAGTTCACAGGGTCCCAGGCAGGGACAGTGGGAGAGTCGTTACGCCATTCATGCAAGCCGCCAATTAAGCGGCGAGGTATTACGCTACCTTAAGCAACTCCTATTGTCATGGCTTATGCCAAAACAACAAGAGCTGGACCATATCACTCTTCCTCCGAGCCTCTCAGCTCTTCTTGGAGGAAGCCCTGGCGTATGGCCTCTGAGGACTCCCACCTTTTAGAGAAGACAAAACCTCCTCTAAAGAGCGCTTCCTTGGCTGCTTTGTCGCCTTATAAGCAAGCTTCAACAACCTTATGAAGCCTTCACGAGTCCAATGCTCCTTATGTTCTAAGCCCTCTACGATCTCAGCAAAGAGCTGAAAATCACGGGCCTTAACTACAAGCTTGTGTTTCTTAAAAAAAGGCAGGATTTTCTCAATCAACTGCCTCCTGTTATCGACAACATATTGCCATTCATCTTGGCCATGCTTCTTTTCCACCCTTCCAGCGTTGAACACGACCTTCATAGTGTCTAACACTATCCTGTCTTTTTGTACAACATGGAAAACAGGGTCAAGAACATAGCCAAAACGCATGCCTTCTTGTTTCTTTACACTAACGCTAAAGCAACCCTCTGCATCGACAAAACCTACAATATACCAATGCAGATACTTGCGACGACGGGGATACTTTGTTGCGTTCTCGCCTAATTCATGTATCATTTTTTCACCTCGGTGGTTGCCTGCTGATCTCCTGCACCGCTTCTGCGCTGTTCCTTGCTCAGGGGCAGAAGCCTTCGGATTCCCAGCATATAGCCAGGTTTTACGACCCCCTAAGTCGAGGGTCAGAGTTACCCCCGCTCTTTACCAGCCCTTCTTCCCCTTGAAAAGGGCTTTCAGGTACTGGCAGTGAGCAGGCGTCGGCCACCGTGCTAAGCGTTTCCGCTTTGCGATGACCTGTGTTTTTGGTAAACAGTCGCTCTCCCCTGGTCACTGCGACCTGGACTCTCGCGAATCCAGGCACCCCTTCTAGCAAACATACAGGGCTAATTTGCCGAGTTCCCTTGCCTGGGTTCCCCCTACAGGGCTGAGCCTTTTCAGCTAGGGGCACCTGTATTGGTTCTAGGTACGGTCATGAAGGATCGTTCCTGGTCCCTTTTCATGGGCCCCAGGCATCAGTCTATTTACACCATAAAGGTTTACTTCCCTTCTCCTCATAACGAGACTCCGAGAAGTTATCCCTCTTAGACCTCCGAAGAGGCTAGACCTAGCCCAAGGCGTCAGGACACAGGCATGCGTTACCGAAGCCTACCTTCATGGGGCAGGAATATTAACCTGCTTCCCTTTCGTCTTTCAGGAGTTACCCTTAGACTTAGGACCGCCTAACCCGCAGCTGACGAACATTGCTGCGGAAACCGCGCCCTATCAGCCCCCTGGGATTCTCGCCCAGGTATGCTGCTACTAACGCCAGGATATTCATTCCAGACAGCTCCACACGACTTTACAGCCGTGCTTCTACGCTATCCGGACGCCCCCCTACTCAATGAGCCATTGGCTCTGGCAGGGTATCGGGAGCCGGCTTAGCCCCGTCAATCTTTGGAGACTGCCCTCTCGGCTGGTCCGCTGTTACGCGTTGCTTAGAGGGTGGCTGCTTCTAAGCCTACCTTCCAGCTGTCTGGGAGGAGAGCCTCCTTTGAGATTTACACTTAGCCGGCACTTAGGGCCCTTAACCCTGCGTACGGTCGTTCCCGTAAGGGCTCTCAGGCTTACCCCAGAGAAACCCCACTGCCGCCTTCTACGGAGCCTAAGGATTCGGAGTTCGATAGGGAAGTGAGGGATTTCTCCCCCGGGCTTCCCAGTCGGTGCTCTACCCCTTAGGCTTCCTCCAGCGACGCTGTCCTGAGGGACATTTCGGAGGGAACCCGCTATCGCCCGGCTCGATTGGCCTATCACCCCTATAGCAGAGTCACCCGAGGGGATATACCACCACCGGTTGAGGACCTCCACCAGCATTCCTGCTGGCTTCATCCTGCTCCGCCATAGATCGCGCGGGCTTCGGGTCTCCAGGCAGTGACTAAGCCCCCGTTAAGAGGCCGTCCCTTGCAGAGCTGCGGACTTTCGCTTTCGCTTCGGCTTTCGCCTCGCCACTACCCAGAACTCCCTGGCTCTTGCTTCGAGAAGAACGCCCGGACCTTGGATCACCCATTTCCCCGAAGTCGTTGCCTCCTCCGAGTTCCATGGGCCAACCTTTCAGGCCACGGGCCGCCTGTCCCCACCTAGTTTCAGGTTCTTTTAACCCTCCTGCCGGAGAACTTTTCAGCGTTCGCTCACGCTACTAATTCGCTATCGGTCTGTAGTTGCTATTTAGACTTGGGAGTTAGTTCTCCCATCTTCCCGCCCTCAGCCAGAGAACGGTACTCATCCAGTTCGCTCCTTCTGCCTTAATCTACGGGGCTTTCACCCTCTATGGCGTCCCATTCCAGGGAACTTCGACTCAACAGAAGGATGCTACCTCACACATCCACCATAACATTACTGCTATGGCATTCGTGACGGTCTGTCCGGGGTCCACTCGCGTTACTACCCGGATCGCTATTGCTTTCTTTTCCTCCCGGTACTAAGTTACTTCAATTTCCGGGGTGCTTCGTGCACCGTAAAAACGGCACACACTGCTCGATCCCAGGATTAACACCAGCATGCGGTTACCCTGGGCTTATCGCAGCTTGCCACGGAGCTTCGCTAACTACAGCCGAGCCATCCACTAGGTGGGTTGCAGCATACCTAGTAATTACCCATCTTCCTTCCCACTTAGTTTCCAGATGGAAACCGCACAAGCATAAACGCCTTCACAGGCATCGTTGTTTCTTCAAAGAAGGTTTTTTAAATATAGCGGTTTATCACAGGCGAAGAGACCTCCAATTGCCGCCGTACTATAACTATATGGCAAAGAGTTTATAAATGTAATGGAAAGCTTGGAAGGAACAATCTTATCGCAGAGGGATTTGTAGAATAAATTTAAAAAGCGTTTAAATAGGCATTAGATATACACAGCTATACAAATGGAGGGATAGAATGATTATACACAAAGATGACTTTATACACCTTCTTAAAGGTGCTGTTCTCTATGGTGGAGGCGGTGGTGGCAGTCTAAACGATGGTGAAAAATTATTGGAGAATATCGGTGATATTCGCCTTCTCACATACGACGAATTAAATGGTTCGATATTAAGGGATTACGCAATATCTCACTTTGCAATAGGTTCTTTGGAAAGTGAAATACGCACATTTTCCTCCAAATGGTTAAAGAATACATATGAAACCCTATTCGAAAAAACAAATTATCTGATTGGAGGTGAGATGGGAGCGTATGTCCTAGCAGCTAATATACGAATGAGTATAGAAGCTGAAATGTTGCTCTTAGACACGGATGCTGGAGGTGGGCGTGCTATACCTACAACATTATCCGATTTATATTCAGCATTATCTCTGAAACGCATTCCATTAGTTGCCGCAAGTTCGAAGAGAAACTTACTTGTTATACAGAATATCGAAGAAGAAAAGCTGGATAGATACTTGGACAACTTTTTTGATTTAGAAAGGCAGGTAATAGAAGTTATAGGTTATAGGACACAAGTAAAAAATCTTCCATTTGGGAGTATAACAAAAGCATTAAAGGCTGGAAAATCACTAGAGCACAAACAAGTGCCGTTAGGCTTCAAAGTGCTCGGTAGATTCAAAATCGAAGAACTTTCGCATAAAGAAGGCAGGTTTTCCACTATTATTATAAAAGGTGGGGGCTATGAATTATTAGCTCTTAATGAATTTATTTATGCCAAAAAAGAGAACAGGGTATTAGCAACGATACCTCTTATTATATCAATTGTAGAGAGTGAATCATGGCAACCATTATTGAGCACAGAGGTAGAATTAGGCATGGAAGTAATCATATTGGTCGGCAAACCCTTGCCACCTATGTTAAGGCCTTCTTTTTACAAAAAATATTTATCGCCAAAAGCATTTGGAATAAACATCGAACCTACTGTTGAATCCAATGAAACTAAGTAGGCTTATTTTTTGTGCTTCCCCCTTTTATGCGTTGCATATTTGTTTTGAATATTATTCGTGTAATAGTAAAGAATGAATCCTATTAACAAAGCCAAGGCCACACCCGCAATTAGTAGATTGGTATTATTTTCACTTGGTTTATTCTCATCAATATCCACCCCACTTCCTTTAACCTGGCCAACATCGGCCTTACTAGAACTTTCAGCACTCCTCACAACAACTGTTAATGTCTCTGGTACCTTGTCTATATGATAGCCTTCCTTAGTCTTTACAGCACCCTCTGGCATAGATATGTTCACACTTTTATTTTCAACAACAATATCCAAAGCCGTGTTATTTAAGGCTATGTTAAAGCGAGGAGCAAAGTGCATTTCCACAGTCTTCACGCCCTTTTCACCTTTCATATAATGACCGACGCGTTCTATATGCCCTGTGATTTCATCACCTGCCAACAACATCCATCCTTTAAAGCTCACATCATCCTCCGGTGCTGTAAGGAGCCCTTCTCCTCGTATATGAATAATGGAGTTGTTTATAAGCTCTGCTTTGTACGAAGTTATCTTATCCATGTAAGTGCTTAAAAGCATCTTAACCATATGTGGGTCTCTTATAAAAATAAGGGATTTAAGAAGAGATTTATCGTTGCCTTTCATAGTTATATCAATATAACCTTCCATTCCCTTAGATGTACGTTTTCCCTCTGCAGAGAGGTTAAGCATATCTATACCTTCCATTTCATTATAATTAGCAGTTTCGTTCTTTAGAATGTAATAATTGCCTATAAACCTGGCTAAATCGTTGCTTAGGATTTCGACTCTAACGCTTGCATTGCCGTATTTTCCTGCTTGTTCATCCAGACCTCCAAAGTAATTAGCCTTACTGACGTTAACGCTACCAACATACTTACCGGGCGGATCATCTATGCTAATAACCATTTCCTCTGTGCCAGCCATAGCCGCATTATCCAAAACCCATGTATAAGAATAACCAACAGCCTCAATAAGGGAAGTTAGGCCCGCCGCCTTTGACTTCGAAATAACATCCCTCTCTCCCATCTCTTCGATAGAATCGCTTAGTTCATCCCCGAGTTCATCCTTTGCAGCATCTTCTATATCATCATTCGTTATTGTAAAGTCCGTAACACTGTTAGCAGTATCAACAATCTCCTGGGGATTACTCCCACCCATCGT
>JALWQW010000018.1 GCA_026982895.1 Microcaldota archaeon
ATTATGATAGAGTCTATATTACTTGGAATCATTGGAGCTATGCTGGGCTTTTTATTTGGTGTGGTTATAGGATATCTCATCAAGCCAATAGTGCCTTTTACATTCTCACCAGTAGAGGTTTTAGCAGCATTTATTATAGGTGTTGTTATGGGTGTTATCGGCGGCTATTTACCCGCAAAACGAGCAGTAAGCATCTCTCCTTTGGAAGCTATAAGTTACTAAACATCTTGCTTGCGAATCTTAGCAATAAAGAATGCTTCGCTATTGACATGCCAGGGATATATGCGCGCCACTTTATCGGCGCCTTCATATTCTTTTAATCCTGTTATGTATTTGATAGGGAGTTTTACTTCAATAGCTTCCGCGTTCTCTCTATTTTTCAATAGATAATCAACGACTGCTTCGTTTTCTAGTGGTGATACTGTACATGTTGAATAAACCAATTCCCCACCTTCTTTGAGAGCATCGAATGCCTTCAGAATGAGCTGCCGTTGTACTCTAGCCATATCTCTTATTCTATTTTTATTTGTCCTGCTTAATGCGTATGTTGAAGAGCCAAGGGAAGAGCAGGGAGCATCCAATAGAATATAATCAAAAGTGTTTGTGTATTCAATCTTTCTGCTATCTGCTCTCATAACTGCAGCGCTTTTAACGCCAAGACGCTCTAAGTTAGATACGAGCATTGAAATCCTATCTATGTTTTTATCTATTGCCAAGATTGAGGCGTTGTCGCCAACATGCTGTGCTATTTGTGATGTTTTTCCACCAGGCGCAGCCGCCATGTCCATTATTTTCGTTTTCTCTCGAGGATTTAAAGCTATAACAGGCATCATACTCGATAAATTTTGTGGATGCAGCCATCCTAAAAAATACTCAATGGTTTTACCTATTTTAACATTCTCAGCTTCAAACCCATATTTGTAGGGCGTTTCTTTGTATTCAAAGGATGCATGTTCCTGAAACCTTTCCAAGCTCACTTTGAGAGTATTCACCCTGAAATATGTGGGTGCTTCTAACATTATCTCTAAAAATTCTCTGCCATCCAAACCCAATTCTTCAAAGAGTTCGGCGACATAAGGGCTTATTTTGTATTCTCTATCTTTCACTCTATAAAATTTTGCTTCTGGCAGACAACTCACCTTTTAAATTTGCAGACATTATCTCATCCACCTTTTCGTTATCCTTATAATTCGCCAACGCCCAGCTTAATTTAACATAGGCCGTTTCTGGTAAAATGTCGTTGTAGTTTCCCTTCACTCCAATCTTTTGCAGTTCTCTACCAGTGCTATAGACATTCATATTTACTCTACCGTAAAGGGTTTGCGTCGTCATATAAACATACATACCATCATCTATCATTTTTTTCAATTTCTCTCCAAGCTTGCTCACTGATATATGCCCTAAGCCCGTCCCGGCTATAATTAAACCCCTATATCCTTCAAAAGCGTTTAGTATATCTTCCTTCATTCCAGGATATACATACAATAAGCCAACATCTCTTGAGAACTTGCCTTTTAACTCTGCTTTTGGAGCTTTTATGAAAGGCTCTTGAACTTCAAAGACTCCTTTATACTGGACTTTTGCAAGGGGTCTTATATTTATACTTTTGAATGCATCTCTTCTACTGCTGTGCATTTTTCTGACTTTCACACCCCTGTGCAGGTACCCAAAGCCGTCGGACATGTCTGCGTGCATACACACAACGACCTCACCAAAATCCTGCTTTGCTGAAAACACGCTATTCAACAAATTCTCTTTATTGTCGCTGCTGGGCCTATCTGAGCTCCGTTGCGCGCCTGTTAAAACAATGGGTTTTTCTGTGTCTATGGCGAAGCTTAGTGCTGATGCAGTGTATGCCATTGTGTCAGTACCATGTAACAGCACAACCCCTTTATTTTTCTTAACTTCTTTGAATACCTCCTCACTTATCAATTCCCAGTGCTCTGGTTGCATTTCTTCGCTGAAAATCTTCAATATTGTTCTCACATCTATTTTTGCTATTTCATCTAATTCTGGAAAGTCTGCTCTAAGTTCTTCGCCGCTTATTGAAGGATATACGGCGCCTGTTTTATAATCTATTTTTGAGGCTATGGTACCTCCACTTGCTAATATGCTTATCTCGCCTTCTTCATTTTTCTCCTCCATAACTTTACTTTTTATATCAGCGACTTCTGACTCTTCTATAATTTGAGCCTCCGTCTTCAATATACCTACATTATATCCACTCTTTAATTTAACGACATATATCTTCTCATCTGGCGATTGAAGGAGCAAACCCTCTATAATCCGACCGCGCCATTTTATTTTAACTCTTTTCATAGTATCCCTTTAATCGCACATCCTTAAAACCATTTTGTAAGGGTTGTTTGCCGTTCTTTTTCAAGGGCCTCTTTGAGCTCCCTTAAGCCGTGCTCTACCCTTTCCTCGCCGAAGTCATGCTCATCCACAAGTATCTTTTTAACGCGCTCCTCATCTAATTTAATATCCTTTAATTCCACATCGATAGCAGGTGGATGAAGAAAGAAGTCATAAACCTCCTTTATATATGGTTCAAATTCCACATCATACTTCTCTTTAATGTATTTCCCCACAGCATCTAAAGTAGGGTATTGTTTTACTATCTTCAAGGCTGTTTTAGGGCCGACGCCCTTCACACCCCTATCAAAATCCGTCCCGACCAATAATCCCATAATAATTAATTGCTCTCTTGTTATTTCCAATTTCTTCAGCACTTCTTTTAATACAAGCTCTTCTGGCTTTATTGTTTTCCACTCGTCCCTGCTCGCTATTTTTCGTCTTCCTGTTATGGATAAATTGCGTATGAGCTTTGGCGAACCGAAGAGGAGCGAATCATAATCCTGACTGGCTGAAGCGTCAACCACTTTTTTAGCAGCCATATATGCTGCTTGAGCTTCACCTTCTGACGGCGCTTGCACCACAGCGATGCCTAAAGCCCTCAATAATTCCTTACTCTCTTCGACCATCTCCTTGGTTAAATGGAGGGAAGCCTGTGCATATTTTTTCATCGCCTTTGTGTCTTCTTCTGCAGCAGCCTTTTCATAGAGCACTTGCGCTTCTTCTTTTTCTTTAATCCTTTTTTCCACTGTTTTCTCTTTAAATTTTGGCCTTTTTCCGTCGAAAACATAGACTGGTTTAACTCCTTCTCGCATGAGACGGAGATTTCTGTAAAAAAGCCCACTCAAATGGCTTGTTACATGTCCATTCAAGTCCTCCAACGGTTGCCCATCCATTTGCCTTATAGAAGCTAGAAATTGGTATATTGTATTGAAGGCGTCAAAGGCTATCCTCTTTCTGGCGAAGTCCTTCAATTCTTTTTCATGCCTAACATCAATCAAAAGTGGGGCTAGGTTGACTCCCATTCTGCCTGATCACCCAAAGTTAAATCCTTTTGTTTTTCCTCCGCCATCTCGTCGCTTTCTTCAATAATCACTTCTTCAAAGAGC